>NZ_JBFAVD010000014.1:0-200610 GCF_040679615.1 Streptomyces sp. NPDC052225
GCCGTTCCCCGCGCCCCTGAAGGCTTGCGGCTTCGCCGCTGAGCCTTCATCGGGGAGATGCCGCACCGGAGGTGCGCATCTCAGGGGCGCGGGGAACTGCGCGAGCAACCCACCACCACCCGCACCCGGCAACGAAACAGGGCCGCCCACCCCAGAAGCCGCCGAAAACCCCGCCGCACCGAACTTCACGGAGACACGACTATGACCGCCAGCACCACCATCCGCTGGGAACAGGACGAGACCGGCATCGTCACCCTCGTCCTCGACGACCCCAACCAGTCCGCGAACACCATGAACCAGGCGTTCAAGGACTCCATCGCCGCGATCGCCGACCGCGCCGAGGCCGCCCTCGCCGAAGACCCCGCCGCGATCCGCGGGTTCATCTACACCTCCGCCAAGAAGACCTTCTTCGCGGGCGGCGACCTCAAGGACATGATGAAGGCCGGCCCCGAGGACGCACAGGCCGTCTTCGAGACCGGCGTCGGCATCAAGAACTCCCTGCGCCGCATCGAGACCCTCGGCAAGCCGGTCGTCGCCGCGATCAACGGCGCGGCCCTGGGCGGCGGTTACGAGATCGCTCTCGCCAGCCACCACCGCGTCGCCCTCGACGCCCCGGGCTCCAAGATCGGCCTCCCCGAGGTCACCCTCGGCCTGCTCCCGGCCGGCGGCGGCGTCACGCGCACCGTCCGCCTCATGGGCATCGCCGACGCCCTCCTGAAGGTCCTCCTCCAGGGCACCCAGTACGCCCCGCAGCGCGCCCTGGAGAACGGCCTGATCCACGAAGTGGCCGCCACCCGCGAGGAGATGATCGAGAAGGCCCGCGCCTTCATCGACGCGCACCCCGAGTCGGCGCAGCCCTGGGACAGGCCCGGCTACCGCATCCCCGGCGGCACCCCGGCCAACCCCAAGTTCGCCGCGAACCTCCCCGCCTTCCCGGCCAACCTGAAGAAGCAGCTCAACGGCGCTCCCTACCCTGCTCCCCGCAACATTCTCGCGGCCGCAGTCGAGGGCTCCCAGGTCGACTTCGAGACGGCCCTGACCATCGAGGCCCGGTACTTCACCGAGCTGGTCACCGGGCAGACCGCGAAGAACATGATCCAGGCGTTCTTCTTCGACCTCCAGGCCGTGAACTCGGGCGCGAACCGCCCCCGGGGCATCGAGCCCCGCACGGTCCGCAAGGTCGCCGTCCTCGGCGCCGGGATGATGGGCGCGGGCATCGCCTACTCGTGCGCCCGCGCCGGGATCGAGGTCGTCCTCAAGGACGTGTCGGCCGAAGCCGCGGCCAAGGGCAAGGGCTACTCCGAGAACCTCTGCGCCAAGGCCGTCAAGCGCGGCCGCACCACCCAGGAGAAGGCGGACGCGCTGCTCGCCCGCATCACGCCCACCGCCGACCCGCAGGACGTCGCCGGGTGCGACGCGGTCATCGAGGCCGTCTTCGAGGACCCGGCGCTCAAGCACAAGGTGTTCCAGGAGATCCAGGACATCGTCGAGCCGGACGCGCTGCTCTGCTCCAACACCTCGACCCTGCCGATCACGGTCCTCGCCGAAGGCGTCGAGCGCCGGGCCGACTTCATCGGTCTGCACTTCTTCTCGCCCGTCGACAAGATGCCGCTCGTCGAGATCATCAAGGGCGAGGCCACCGGTGACGAGGCGCTGGCCCGCGCCTTCGACCTCGTACGGCAGATCAACAAGACCCCGATCGTCGTCAACGACTCGCGCGGCTTCTTCACCTCGCGCGTCATCGGGCACTTCATCAACGAGGGCGTCGCCATGGTCGGCGAGGGCGTCGAGCCCGCGTCGGTCGAGCAGGCGGCGGGCCAGGCGGGCTACCCGGCCAAGGTCCTCTCCCTGATGGACGAGCTGACCCTCACGCTGCCCCGCAAGATCCGCCAGGAGACGAAGGCCGCGATCGTCGAGGCGGGCGGCACCTGGACCCCGCACCCGGCCGAGGCCGTCATCGACCGCATGGTCGACGAGTTCGGGCGCACCGGCCGCAGCGGTGGCGCGGGCTTCTACGAGTACGGCGAGGACGGCAAGCGCGCCGGTCTGTGGCCGGGGCTGCGCGAGCACTTCACGAAGCCGGGCACGGAGATTCCCTTCCGGGACATGCAGGAGCGCATGCTCTTCGCCGAGGCGCTCGACACCGTACGGCTCCTGGAGGAGGGCGTCCTGACGTCCGTCGCCGACGCCAACATCGGCTCCATCTTCGGGATCGGCTTCCCGGGCTGGACCGGCGGCGTGCTCCAGTACATCAACGGCTACGAGGGCGGACTGCCCGGATTCGTCGCCCGCGCGCGTGAGCTGGCCGAGCGCTACGGCGACCGCTTCCTGCCGCCGGCGCTGCTCGTGGAGAAGGCCGACAAGGGCGAGACGTTCACCGACGCCCGCTGACCCGGCTCCTGGCCCGACCGCCCCGCGCTCACGGCGCGGGGCGGTCCTGGGTGCGCGTGGCCTCGTCCAGCTCGTCCCTCAGCGCTTCCTTGAGCGAGCGCTGGAACGCCGTGAGCAGGGCCTGCACCACCAGCGGATGCATATGGGCGGACAGCGACCGCACATCCGGCGCGGCCCGCTGCGCGACCTCGTCGCGGAACAGCCGCGCCAGCTCGCGCGCGGCGGCCCGTGAGTGCTCGACCAGGACCTCGCGCGAGGCGACGACGGACTCCAGCGACAGGGGTACGTCGAGGAGCTGGACGCCGAGCCGGAGCATCCCCGCGTCGCAGCGCAGGGTGCCGTCGCCGGCCGGGGTCACGATGTCCATCGCCGCGAGCCGCGCCACGTCCTCGTCGCCGAGCCGCCGCCCGGCCCGGCGGTCGAGATCGTCGCGGGTCAGCGTCTCGACGGTGTCGGGCGCCCAACTCGCCACCACCGCGCGGTGGATGGCCAGATCGTGCGCGCTCAGATCCGCGGGGAGCTGCTCCAGGTACCGCTCGATCGCGGCGAGGGTCATGCCCTGGTGCTGGAGTTCCTCGATCAGGGCGAGCCGCGAGAGATGGTCCTGCCCGTAGTGGCCGACCCGGCGCGGTCCGATCACCGGCGGCGGCAGCAGACCGCGCGTGCTGTAGAAGCGGATCGTGCGCACCGTCACGCCCGCCCGCGCCGCCAGTTCGTCGACGGTCAGGGTGGGGGCCGACGCCGCCGCGGCGTCCTCGGTGTCCGTCGTCATGTCCGCCTCGCGGGTCGCTCGCGTACTCCTGCCGAACAGGAGGGAACAGGTTGAACAGTATTGCTGACACACCGGTGTTGTGAAAGCCTCCGGCGCCAAGATCGCCGAACTCGACGCCTTATACGCCTGCTTCGAGGTCCTGTACAGAGTCGTCCTGCCATGTGAGAAGAACCGCTATGTGATCTCCGCCACCGCGTGCGGCGTGATCTCTGGGGGAAGGTGCACCGTCGGTCCGCGCACTGTCAGGGGTGTCGCGGGCCGGAGCACTTTCCGGACCCCGGCTGACCTGCGCGTCTCCGGGCACCACAGAGTGGACACCCCCACGTGAGCAAGGACGCCGTCAACACGGCCCTGGACGCATCCCGCACGGATGCGACCCAGGCGCCCGCCGACGCGGGCGACGCCGGCTACAGCAAGGACCTCAAGAGCCGCCACGTCAACATGATCGCGATCGGCGGCGCGATCGGCACGGGCCTCTTCCTCGGCGCCGGAGGCCGCCTGCACGACGCGGGCCCGGCCCTCGTCTTCGCGTACCTCATCTGCGGAGTCTTCGCGTACTTCGTCGTACGCGCCCTCGGCGAGATGGTCGTCTACCGGCCCTCGTCCGGTTCCTTCGTGTCGTACGCGCGCGAGTTCCTCGGTGAGAAGGGCGCCTACGTCGCCGGTTGGATGTACTTCCTGAACTGGTCGATGACGGGCATCGCGGACATCACCGCGATCGCCCTCTACACGCAGTACTGGAGCGCCTTCACGACCATCCCCCAGTGGGTGCTGGCGCTGATCGCCCTCGCGGTGGTCCTCGGCGTGAACCTCATCTCCGTGAAGTACTTCGGCGAGATGGAGTTCTGGTTCGCGATCATCAAGGTGGCCACGCTGGTCGCCTTCTTGTTCGTGGGCATCTTCCTGGTCGCCACGCAGCACCCGATCGACGGGCAGACACCCGGCCTGAACATGATCACGGACCACGGCGGCATCATGCCGAGCGGCCTGATGTCCGTGGTCCTCGTCATGCAGGGCGTCGTCTTCGCGTACGCCGCCCTGGAGCTGGTCGGCGTCGCGGCCGGCGAGACCGCCGAGCCGCAGAAGATCGTCCCGCGCGCGGTGAACTCGATCATGTGGCGCGTCGGGCTCTTCTACTGCGGCTCGGTGCTGCTGCTCGCGCTGCTGCTCCCCGCGACGTCGTACTCGTCGGACGAGAGCCCGTTCGTGACGCTCTTCAGCAAGCTGGGCGTCGGCGGCATCGGCGACATCATGAACCTGGTCGTGCTCACCGCGGCCATGTCGTCGCTCAACTCCGGCCTGTACTCCACGGGCCGCATCCTGCGCTCCATGGCGATGTCGGGCTCGGCCCCGAGGTTCACCGCCAGGATGAACCGCAGCCAGGTGCCCTACGGCGGCATCCTGCTCACCGCGGGCGTCGGCGTCCTCGGCGTGGGCCTCAACTACCTGCTGCCGCACGACGCCTTCGAGATCGTCATCGAGGTCTCCTCGATCGGCATCATCGGCACCTGGGTGATGATCATGGTCGCGCACCTGGCGTTCGTCCGCCGGGCCAAGCAGGGCCTGGTCGAGCGCCCGTCGTTCCGCCTGCCCTGGTCCCCGGTCACGGAGATCGTCACGATCGTCTTCCTGCTGCTCGTCCTCGGCCTCATGTGGAACGACGAGGAGACCGGCCGCAAGACCCTCATGCTGATCCCGATCGTCGCGGTGGCCCTGGTCATCGGCTGGTTCGGCGCCCGCCGCCGCATCGACCGCCTGGCGACGGACGAACTGACGAAGGTCGCGGACGGCAAGTAACCCGAGCCGGACTGTCAGTGCCTGCCCCTACGGTGGCGTCATGTCGGAGATCACGTATGTCCGAGGTGACGCCACCGCGCCGTTGGGCAAGGGCCCGCGGCTGATCGTCCATGTCTGCAACGACATCGGCGGCTGGGGCAAGGGTTTCGTCCTCGCCCTGTCGCGCCGCTGGCCCGAGCCGGAGAAGGCCTACCGCCGCTGGCACCGCGAGCGCGCGACGAACGACTTCGGGCTCGGCGCCGCCCAGTTCGTCCAGGTCGAGCCGTACCTGTGGGTGGCGAACGTGATCGGGCAGCGCGGGACACGCACCGGCAGCAAGGGCGTCCCCGTCCGTTACGAGGCGATCGCCGAGGGGCTGAGCGCCGTCGCCGGGAAGGCCGCCGAGCTGGGCGCCTCCGTGCACATGCCGCGGATCGGGTGCGGGCTCGCCGGCGGCACGTGGTCGCGCGTGGAGCCGCTCGTCGTCGAGCGGGTCGCGGGCCGGGGGATACCGGTGACCGTGTACGACCACGGAGACTGAGGTCCGTCGGCAGTCCTGGCAGGCGACACCCGGTCAGCCCCGCAGGTACGCGAGGACGGCGCGGACGCGGCGGTGGTCGTCGGGGGCCGGGGGCAGGTCCAGCTTCAGCAGGATGTTCGCCATGTGCTTGGCCACCGCGGCCTCGGTGACGACGAGGGCGCGGGCCACCGCGGCGTTCGACCGGCCCTCCGCCATGAGCGCCAGCACCTCCCGCTCGCGGGGCGTCAGCCGGGCCAGCGGGTCGCGGCGCCGCGCGAGCAACTGGCGTACGACCTCCGGGTCGACGACGGTGCCGCCGTCCGCGACCCGCCCGACCGCCGCCACGAACTCCTCGACGTCACCCACCCGGTCCTTGAGCAGATACCCGGTCCCGGCGCCCCGCCGTGACTCCAGGAGTTCCTCGGCGAAGGTCTGCTCCACGTACTGGCTCAGCACCAGGACCGCCAACTCCGGCAGCCGCGGCTCCAGTTCGCGCACGGCCCGCAACCCTTCGTCGGTGAAGCCCGGCGGCATCCGCACATCGGCGATCACCACGTCGGGCTCGTGTGCGAGTGCCGCCGCGACCAGGGCGTCCCCGTCACCGACCGCCGCCACGACCCGGTGCCCGAACCGCTCCAGGAGCGCGACCAGGCCCTCCCGCATCAGGACCGCGTCCTCCGCGACCACCACGCTCAAGCACCGCACGGGAACTCCATCCGCAGCCGGGTCGGCCCGCCCGCCGGGCTGGACAGCAGCATGCGCCCGTCGACCGCCGCGATCCGGTCGGCCGTCCCGGTCAGCCCGGAGCCGCGCGCCGGATCGGCGCCGCCGCGCCCGTCGTCCGTCACCTCCACCCACAGCGCCCCGCCGTCGCGCCCGCCCTCGATCCGGCAGCGCTCGGCACCGCTGTGCCGGGCGACGTTCGTGAGGGCCTCGCACACCGCGAAGTACGCGGCGGTCTCCACGGCGGCGGGCGGCCGCCGCGGCAGGTCGAGCACCACGTCGACGGGGACGGGGGAGCGCCCGGCCACGTCCCGCACGGCCGCCCCGAGCCCGCGCTCGGTGAGCACCTGCGGATGCACGCCCCGGATCAGCTCCCGCAGCTCCGCCAGGGCCTCCTTCGCCATCACATGCGCCCGGGCCACCTCGTCGGCGGCCCGCGACCCCTGCGGCAGATCGAGCCCGGCGAGCCCCAACTGCACGGTGAGCGCCACGAGCCGCTGCTGCGCCCCGTCGTGCAGATCCCGTTCGATACGGCGCCGTTCGGCCTCGTACGCGTCGACGAGCCGGGCCCGGGAACGCCGCACCTCCACCAGCTCGGCGGAGTCGGGCGCGAGCACCGCCCGCGACACGGCGCCGCGCGCGCCCGCCCACCCGGCCACGGGATACGCCGCCACCGGCAACAGCAGCGCCCCCGCGACCGGCCCGCCGACCACCGCCCACCCGGGTGCCGACGGCTGGAACGGGGTCGTGAGCAGCGCCCCCGGCACCCCGAGCGACACGCAGACCACGCCGAGGTCGATCCAGCCGACGCCGAGCACGGACAGCGCCCCGTACCCGAGCGCCCGCCGCACCGGCGCCGCCGCTGGCTCCACGAGGCGCAGCCGCCACCGCTCCACCGGGTTCGCGAGCGCCGCCACGAACGCGAGGACCGCGACCGCGCACACCACGACCGTCGCCGTCCCGAGCCGCCCCCGCGCCGCGACGAGCCCGCCCACGGCGACCCACGCGGCGACGCCGAGGACGCCCCCGGACAGCAGGTGCGCGAGCGCCCGCCACGGCCACGCCGAACCGAGGAACCGCAAGGGGTGCCTGGTCAGGGCGGCGAACAGAGTGCTCGGAGCGGAGGTCACACGGCGACCCTAGCCAGCCTGATCACCCGGCGCAGTAGTGCCAGGTGGAGTATCGGGACTAGCCCTCGGGCCGCTGCGCCGGGGCCGCCCGGCGCGGTCCACTCGTGGCATGCCGAACCAGACACCGCACCCCGTCGTCCTCGACTCCGTCACCCGGCTGCACGGCACCGGCGAGCGGGCCGTGCGCGCGCTCGACGGCGTCAGCCTGCGCTTCGCCCGCGCCACGATGACCGCCGTCATGGGCCCGTCCGGGTCCGGCAAGACGACACTGCTGCACTGCGCCGCCGGGCTCGACCGGCCCACCGAGGGCCGCGTCGTCGTCGACGGCACCGACCTGACCGGGCTCGACGAGCACGCCCTGACCCTGCTGCGCCGTGACCGGATCGGCGTCGTCTTCCAGGCCTTCAACCTGGTGTCCGCGCTCACCGCCGCCCAGAACGTCGCCCTGCCGCTCCGGCTCGCGGGCCGCAGGCCCGACCCCGGGCAGGTCGCCGACGCCCTCGCCCGGGTGGGCCTCGCCGACCGCGCCGGCCACCGGCCGGGCGCGCTCTCCGGCGGGCAGCAGCAGCGTGTCGCCATCGCCCGCGCCGTGATCGTCGAACCCGCCGTCCTCTTCGCCGACGAGCCGACGGGCGCCCTGGACACCGGCACGTCCCGCGCCGTGCTCGCGCTGCTGCGCGAACTCGTCGACCGGCACGGCCAGACCGTGATCATGGTGACGCACGACCCGGCCGCCGCGGCCTGGGCCGACCGAGTCGTCCTGCTCGCCGACGGCCGCGTCGCCGACGACCTCGACGGCCGTCACGACGCGCCGGCCATCGCGCGCCGCATGGCCGACCTGGAGGTCACGGCATGACCGCGCTCGCCCTCGCCATGCTCAGGGAGCGCCGCACCGCCCTCATCGGCTCCCTGCTCGCCCTCTGCCTCGGCGCCGCTCTGCTGACCACCGCCGCGCTCACCCTGCTCACCGGCGCGACCTCCGTGCCCGGGCGCTACGCGGGCACCGACCTGTTCGTGCGTACCACCCAAGGCGCCGACCACAGCGGTCAGTTCCTCGAACGCGCCCCCTTCCCGCCCGAGCGGGAGCGGCAGTTGGAGCGCCGCCTCGAAGCGCTGCCCGGGGTCCGCGACGCCGTTCCCGACCGCTCCTTCGCGGCCCAGGCCCTCGTCGACGGGCGCCCCGCCGGCCACCAGGAGGAGGGCGACCGGCTCGGCCACGGCTGGTCCTCCGCCGCGCTCGCCCCGTACCGGATCGCCGACGGCGCGCCGCCCCGCACCGGCCGCGAGATCGCCGTCGACCGCTCCCTCGGCCTGCGCCCCGGCGACCGCGTCACCCTGCTCACGGCGACGGGCGCCGCCCCGTACACCGTGTCCGGCACGGTCACCGGACCCGGCTACTACGTCACCGACGAGCGCGCCGCCCAACTGGCGGGCGGGGCAAGGGTGCTGGGTCTCACCACCGACGGGCCGGTCGGCGCGGACGCCGTGCGCGCCGCCGCCGGACCCGGCACCGAAGTCCTCACCGGCGACGACCGCACCGCGCTCGCGCCCGCCGAAGACGCCAGGACCACCTGGATCGGGGGCCAGGTCGTCAGCGCCGTCGCCGGGCTCGCCGCCTTCGTGACCGTGCTCGTCGTCGCCTCCACGTTCGCCTTCGGCGTCGCCCAACGCCGCCGCGACATCGGCCTGTTGCGCACCGTCGGCGCCACTGCGCGCCAGGTCCGCCGCATGCTGTACGCCGAGGCGCTCGTCGTCGGCGCGGCGGGCGCGGCGGCCGGGGTGCTGCTCGGCGCCCTCGCCGCGCCCGCCCTCGCCGGCCTCCTCGTCACCACCGGATTCGAACCCGAAGGGTTCACCGTCGAGCGTCAACCCCCGCTCCTCGCCGCCGTGTTCGCGGTCGGGGTCGCGGTGGCGCTCGCCGCCGTGTGGAGCGCTGCCCGCCGCGCCGCCCGCATCGGACCGCTCGACGCGCTGCGCGAGGCCGCCGTCGACGACCGGCCCCTCGGCCGGGGGCGCCGCACGACGGGACTCGTCTGCACCGCCGTCGGACTCGGCGCCGCCGTCGCCTCCGCGACCAGCGACCCCACCGACATGATCACCTTCGCGCTGCTCACCGCCGTCGGCCTGATCACCGGACTCACCCTGCTCGCCCCGGCATTCGTGCCCCCGCTGGTGCGCTGGGTGACCTGGCCACTGGCCCGGCGCGCCCGCGGGGCCACCGCGCTGCTCGTCCGCGAGACGATGCTCACCGCCGTCCGCCGCACCGCGTCCACGCTCGCCCCGGTCCTGGCCACCGTGGCCTTCGTCGTCCTCATCACCGGCAACACCGAGACGACCGCCCGCTCGTACGAGTCCCAGGACGTGGCCGCCGTCGACGCCCGCGCGGTCGTGGTCCCGGACGGCACCCCCGGCCTCCCCGACGCCACGGTCGCCCGGATCGACGGCACGGCCCTCCTGCCCACGACCGTGTACGAAGGGAAGGCCCGAACTCCGGTCCCGGCGGCGGGAGTCGACACCGCGGGCCTGCGCACGGCGTTCGACCGGCTCGACGTCGTCGAAGGAACCCTGACTGCGCTGCGCGGCCACGGCACGGTCGCCCTCTCCCGCGGTGCGCTCGCCGCGCTGCGCACCCGGCAGGGCGGCACCGTCGACCTCACCTACGAGGACGGCACCACCGCGCCCGCCCGGGTCGTCGCCGTACTCAGCGACCAGACCGCCCCGGCCGGCGTCCTGCTGAGCCGCGACGCGGTCCGCGTCCACGATCCGTCGGCGCTCACCACGGCCGTGTTCCGCACCGGCGAACGCGCCCCGCACGAGGTGCCGGGCACCCGCGAGATCACCGTCACTGCCCACGCGGGCCGCCAGGACGCGGAGGAGGACCGGCTCATCGCGGTGTTCACCCAGCTCCTCGTCGCCCTGTCGGCGGGCTGCACCGCCCTCGCCGTCGCCAACACCCTCCTGATGGCCACCGCCGACCGCCGCCATGACCTGCGCGTCCTGCGCCTTTCCGGCGCAGCGCCCCGGCAGATCCTCGGCACGGTCGCCGCCGAGACCGGTGTCGTCGTGGCGCTCGGCACCCTGCTCGGCGTGTGCGCGGCGCTCCCGTCGCTGCTCGGCATCAGGGCCGGACTCAGCGGCACCCTCGGCATCCCGGTGGACCTGGTCGTACCGTGGCAGCCGGTGGTCGGCGCCGTCGGGGGATGCCTCGCCCTGGCCCTGGCGGCGAGTGTGCTGCCCGCCCGAAGGGCCCTGAGGGAGCGGTGAGTTGAGGCGCGTGCCGGGCGGGTAGGACACAGGCATGGCCCTGATTCCGTGGGACGTCCATCTCAAGGCGGGTCAACTGGCCGTGTTCGCGGCCATGTTGGCGACGACGCTGGTCACCACCGTGCGACGACGGGCCCGGCACGCGGGACGTACCGGGGCGGCGGCACCGGAGCCGCCGCCGTACGCCCCCTGCCGCGTCCCGGTCGTGCCCACTCCCCTCGTCCGCTCCGACCCGCGGCACGCCGCCGCCGTCACCGACCTGTGCACCTGTGTCTCCGAGCTCGCATCGGACCTCGCGAAGCGATTCGGCGGCGAGATCTAGCGCGTCGCATACTGGGATCACGGCACCACCCGCACCACGTGACCCACAGGACGCGGCATGAAACAGCACGACCCGGACCCGCCACCGCCCCCGCCCGGCGGGATCCTCTGGGACACCGCGGGCGACATCCGCTCGTTGCTCGCCCTGCCCGCCGCGTTCGTCCTCCAGGTCGCGCACCCCGCCGTCGGCGCGGGCGTCGACGACCACTCCGTCTTCCGCACCGACCCGTGGGGCCGCGGCCGGCGCTCCCTCACCTCGGTCCTGCTCTGGGTCTACGGGGGAGAGGCCGCCGCCGAGGAAGGGCGCCGCCTGCGCCGGGTGCACCGCGACATCCGGGGCACGGACCCGGACGGCCGCCACTACCACGCGCTGACGCCCGCGTACTACGCCTGGGTGCACGCCACCGGCTACCCCGTGGCCCGCTACGCCCGCCGCTACTTCGCCCGCCCCTTCACGCCCGAGGAGGACGAGCGGTTCTACGCGGAGTGGCTGATGGTCGGCCGGATCCTCGGCATCCACGACCGGGACATGCCGCAGACCACCGCGGAGTTCTGGCCGTACTACCGCGAGACGCTCGCGCGGCAGATCGGCCGGAACCCGGTGGTCGACGAGCTGACGTCCGCCGCCCGCGCGATCCCGGCCCCGCCGGGCCACGGGGTGCTGCGGCTGCTCTGGCCGGTTCTGCGCCCCGCGCTGGCGCGCACCCTGCGGTTCCTCTCGATCGGCCTGCTCCCGCCCGAGGCCCGCGAGGCGCTTGACCTCCGGTGGACGGCGCGCCAGGAACGGGCGCTGCGGCGTCTCGCGGTGCCGGTCAGATGGGTCGTCCCGCGCCTGCCCGAGCGTCTGCGGTACCTGCCGTTGGCTCGGCGGGCGCGGGCCGGTGGGGGTTGCTCGCGCAGTTCCCCGCGCCCCTGAGATGCGCACCTTCGGTGCGGCATCTCAGGGGGGAAGGCTGCGCGCAGCGCATGCCTTCAGGGGCGCGGGGAACTGCGCGACCAGCCCCCACGCACCCACAGCCGCTCAACCCTCCGCATGCACCCCATTGGTCGCGGCAATGGCCCGCCAAGACTTCGGCCGCTCCACAACCCCCGCAGACCGCACCGCGGAAGTCGCCGGCTTCGACGGCTGGTACAGCCACGTGTCGAACAACCCCGCCAGCGGCTTACGGGAGACCTTCTCGGCGTACCGCACGAAGTCGGAGACCTTCGCGTTGCCGTACGCGTGCTGCTGCGGCCACCCCTTCAGAATCGCGAAGAAGTCCTTCTCGCCGACCGCGTTGCGCAGCGCCTGGAGCGCCAGGGCGCCCCGGTCGTACACCGCGATGTCGAACTGGTTCTCCGCGCCCGGGTCGCCCGGCTTCACCGTCCAGAACGCGTCGTCCGCCGGATGCTGCGCGTACACGTAGTCCGCGAGTTCCTGCGCCGTGCCCTCGCCCTCCTTCTCCGACCACAGCCACTGGCTGTAGCGGGCGAAGCCCTCGTTGATCCAGATGTCCTTCCAGTTGTCGACGGAGACGCTGTCGCCGTACCACTGGTGCGCCAGCTCATGGACGACCACGGACACGTTGGCCCCGTTGGCGAACTGCTTCGGCGAGTAGAACGGCCGCGTCTGGGTCTCCAGCGCGAAGCGCGACGGGACGTTCGGCACGTAGCCGCCCAGCGCGTCGAACGGGTACGGGCCGTACAGCGACTCCAGCCACTCGGCGACCTCGGTCGTGCGCTCCACGCTGGCCTTCGCCGCGCCCTCGTTCGCGCCGAGATCCTTGCTGTAGGCGTTGATGACCGGCAGGCCCGACGCCGTCGTGTCCTTCGTGATGTCGAACTTGCCGACCGCGAGCGTCGCGAGATATGTCGCCTGCGGCTTGCTGGAGCGCCAGTTGAAGCGGGTCCAGCCCAGCTGCGAACTCTGCGACTGCAACGTGCCGTTGGAGATCGCCTGCGTCCCGTCGGGCACGGCGACCGACACGTCGTACGTGGCCTTGTCGCGCGGGTGGTCGTTGGACGGGAACCACCAGGCCGCCGACTCCGGCTCGTTGGCGAAGACGGCGCCGTCCGGGGTGCGCTGCGGGGACGTGAAGCCCCACAGCTCGACGTCGGTCGGCTTGCCGGAGTACTTGACGACGACGGTGAACGGCGTGCCCTTCGGCAGGCCGGTCGCCGGGGTCACCTCCAGCTCCTGCACGCCCGACGCCGCGAACTTCGCCTTCTTGCCGTTGACGAGGACCGAGCTCGCCGTCAGCCCGAAGTCGAGGTTGAAGCGCGAGAGGTCCTGCGTCGAGGAGGCGAGGATCGTCGCCGTGCCCTCCAGCAGGTCCGTCGTCGGCTGGTACTTCAGACGCAGGTCGTAGTGGGAGACGTCGTAGCCGCCGTTCCCGTACGTCGGGTAGTAGGGGTCGCCGATGCCCGAGGCCCCCGGCGTGTAGTCGGCGGCCGATGCCGGGATCGCCAGCATCAGGGAGGCCACGAGTGCGCCGGGGGCGATGAGTCTGCGGTACACGTAAAACTCCAAGTCGTAGGAACACGCCGAGGGTTGAGCCACGGTGATCACTCGGCCAGGTGGGTGATCACCACCGCGAGCCTATTCAGCACCCCCACCCCCGGTCATGTCCATGGCCCCGACTGTCACACGATCGCCATTCGGCCGACATGTGCCTGTCCACCCCAAGCGCCTGTCTTCACCCGCTACCGCCCTCTGTCGCGCGGGAGTTGACCCGTGTACCTTCCGCGCCATGCCGATACCTGCCAGACGCACCCACCGCCTCTGGAGAACGCTCGCGACCGCGGCCACCGCCGCCCTGCTCGCCGTTCTCGTCGCACCCGGCGCCGCCGTCCACGCGGCCGAACCCACCGGGTCGCAGCCCGTCTACTCGTACGAGAAAGCGATCCGTGAGTCCGTCTGGGTCGACACCCGGCTCGACGGGGACGGCGACGGAAAGACCGACCGGGTCGCCGTCGACATCGTCCGCCCGCGTGAACCCGCCGCGCGGGGCCGCAAGGTGCCCGTGATCATGGACGCCAGCCCGTACTACTCCTGCTGCGGGCGCGGCAACGAGAGCCAGAAGAAGACGTACGACGCGAACGGCGACGTCGTCCAGATGCCGCTGTTCTACGACAACTACTTCGTGCCCCGCGGCTACGCCTTCGTCGGCGTCGACCTGCTCGGCACCAACCGCTCCGACGGCTGTGTCGACGTCGGCGGCGCCTACGACATCGGCTCCGCCAAGGCCGTCGTCGACTGGCTCAACGGACGCGGCAAGGGCTACACCAGCCGCACCGGCACCGAACGCGCCAAGGCCGGCTGGACCAACGGCCGCACCGGCATGATCGGCAAGAGCTACGACGCGACCATCGCCAACGGCGTCGCCGCGACCGGCGTCGAGGGCCTGGAGACCATCGTCCCGATCGGCGGCATCTCCTCCTGGTACGACTACTACTTCCAGCAGGGCGCCCCGCTCTACGACTCGGGCCCCGACTGGCTGTCCGACTACGTCGAGAGCCCCGACGCCCGCACCCGCTGCGCCGCCGTCCAGAAGCAGCTCGTCGACGAGGCGCCGCGCACCGGCGACTGGACCTCCCTGTGGGAGAAGCGCGACTACGTCAAGGACGCCGACAACGTCCGCGCCAGCGTCTTCGTCGTCCACGGCATGCAGGACCTCAACGTCCGCGCCAAGCACTTCGGCCAGTGGTGGGAGGCGCTCGCGAAGAACGGCGTCGACCGCAAGATCTGGCTCTCGCAGACCGGCCACGTCGACCCGTTCGACTTCCGCCGCGCCGCGTGGGTCGACACCCTGCACCGCTGGTTCGACCACGAACTCCTCGGCTACGACAACGGCATCGACCGCGAGCCGATGGCCGACATCGAGCGCACCCCCGACCACTGGACCACCGACAAGGTCTGGCCGCCGCGCAGCACGCAGACCACCGCCCTGCGCCCCGGCAAGGGCAGCGCCGCGGGCGTCGGCACGCTGGGCCTGAAGACCGGCTCCGGCACCGAGACGTTCACCGACAACCCGGCCCTGAGCGAGACCGACTGGGCCGACCGCATCGACAGCCCCACTCCCGACAAGGCCGGCTTCATCAGCCGCCCGCTCGCCAAGGACCTGCGCCTGTCCGGCTCGTCGAAGGTCACCGTCACCGCGACGCCGACCACGTCGAGCGCCCACCTCAGCGCCGTCCTCGTCGACCTCGGCCCGGCCACCATCCGCGACTACGCGGGCGCCGGCGAAGGCATCACGACGCTGACCGACCGCAACTGCTGGGGCCCCGGCACCACGGGCGACAGCTCCTGCTTCCTGAACACGCAGGCGGCCACCACCGATGTCAACTCGACGATCTTCAGCCGTGGTTGGGCCGACCTGGGGACGTACGCGAACCCGGACAAGGGCACCGAGCTGACCCCGGGCAAGCCCTACACCCTCACCATCTCGCTCGCCTCGGCCGACCACGTCGTGCCCAAGGGCCACCGTCTCGCGCTGATCGTCGCGGGCACCGACAAGGACCTCATCGACCCGCCCGCGAGCAAGCCGACCCTCACGCTCGACCTGTCCGGCACCGCGGCCCGCGTCCCCGTCGTCGGCGGCGCCGACGCCTTCGCGGCCGCCACCTCCGGATCCGTCACCGCCGCGCCGCACTCCAGGACGGCCGACGGCGTGAGCCCGTTCCGTCAGGACCGTCCCGTCCCGGGAGGCGCCCACTGATGCGTAAGCCGAAGCGCACCCTCGTCCTGGCCGCGTCCGTCGCGGCCCTCGCCGCCACGGCGCCCGCGCAGGCGAGCGCCACGGAGCCGCCCCGCACCGGCTTCGAGCAGACCGGCGGCGCCCGCTGGACCACCCAGCCCGAGGAACAGGACCTCCTCGCCACCGTGGACAAGGCCTCCGACCGGGTCTCCGTCTCCCGGATCGGGACGACCGCGCAGGGCCGGCCGCTCCAGCTCGTACGGATCGGCGCGCACCGCACCGCCGGCACCGTGCTGCTCGTGTGCAGCCAGCACGGCGACGAACCGTCCGGACGCGAGGCGTGCCTCACCAAGATCCGCGACCTCGCGTACGCCAAGGACGCCGCCACCCGGCGTTTCCTGTCCCGCACGACCCTCCTGGTGGTGCCCACCGCCAACCCCGACGGGCGCGCCGCCGACACCCGCGGCAACTCCGACGGCGTCGACATCAACCGCGACCACCTCGCCCTGAGGACGGCGGAGGCGCGGGCCATGGCGGCCGTCATCCGGGACCGCAGGCCCGACGTCATCTACGACCTGCACGAGTACGGGGCCACCCCCGAGTACTACGACAAGGACCTCTTCGACCTCTGGCCGCGCAACCTCAACACCGACGCGGCCGTGCACGACGAGGCGAGGAAGCTCTCCCTGGACTACGTACGGCCGGCGGCCAACGCCTCCGGATACTCCACAGGCACGTACGGCATCTGGACCGACCCGGTCACCGGCGACCCGATCAAGCAGACCGCGGGCGACGGACAGGAGCGCATCCTGCGCAACATGTCCGGCGTGAAGCACTCCGTCGGCCTGCTCATCGAGAGCCGCGTCGATCCGGGCACCCCGGCCGAGGAGGCCGACGAGTCGCTGAACAACCGGCGCCGCCGCGACTCCCAACTCGCGGCGCTCGGCGGACTGTTCACCTTCACCGGGGAGCGGCTCGGCCGGATCGAGGCGGCGACCGGCGCCGCCCGCGTGGCCGGCTTCGCCGACAGCGGTCCCGTCTACGTCGGCGGCGCCGACAACGACCCGGCCGAACCCGCCGAGACCATCCAGGACCCGCCCTGCGGCTACCGCCTCACCGAGGCCCAGTACGCCACGTACAAGGACGAGTTGGCGCTGCACGGCATCACCGTGGAGAAGTCGGGTAGGGGGGCCTTCGTGCCGCTGCGCCAGTCGGAGCGGGCGCTCGTCGCGCTGCTGCTCGACGCCCGCGCCCCCTACCACTTGACGGAAGGGGAGCCCGACACCAGCTGCTGAAGGGGTGTCAGGAGCGTCGTGTGTGGTAGGCCCTAAAGGGTGACAACCCCTCAGAAACCACCCACCGACGCTCCCGTCCCCGACGAAGGAGCGACAGGCGGCCGGAGCCCCGCCACCGACCGGATCGTGTTCGGCGTCACCGCCGTGCTCACCCTGGCCTTCGTGGTCTGGGGCTCCGTCGCCACCGACAGCCTGGAGAGCGTGTCCACGCGTGCGCTCAACGGCCTGATCCACAACGGCGGTTGGGCGTTCATGCTCGCCGCGTCCGGCTTCGTCGTGTTCGCCCTGTGGCTCGCGATCAGCCGCTACGGCAAGATCACCCTCGGCAAGGAGGGTGAGGAGCCGGAGTTCCGCACGGTCTCCTGGGTCGCCATGATGTTCAGCGCCGGCATGGGCATCGGCCTCATGTTCTACGGCGTGAGCGAGCCCCTCGCGCACTTCACGACGCCGCCGCCGGGCACCGACCCGGCCGACTCCGCGGAAGCCATGGAGACCGCCATGGCGACGACCCTCTTCCACTGGACGCTGCACCCGTGGGCGATCTACGCGGTCGTCGGGCTCGCCATCGCCTACTCCACGTTCCGGCGCCGCCGCCGGCAGACGATCTCCTCCGTCTTCGTGCCGCTCATCGGTGAGAAGCGCGCGCACGGGGCGTGGGGCCGGGTCATCGACATCATCGCGATCTTCGCGACGCTGTTCGGCTCGGCGGCGTCCCTCGGCCTCGGCGCACTCCAGATCGGCTCCGGCTTCGAGGTCCTGAACTGGATGGACAAGGCGAGCACCGCCCTGCTGGTGTCGATCATCGCCGTCCTGACGGTCGCGTTCGTCGCCTCCGCCGTCTCCGGGGTGGAGAAGGGCATCCAGTGGCTGTCCAACATCAACATGGTCCTGGCGCTGATCCTCGCGGTCTTCGTCTTCATCGCGGGCCCCACGATCATCGTCCTCGACCTGCTGCCCACGTCGCTCGGCGCCTACCTCGGTGACCTGCCCCAGCTCATCGGCCGCACCGAGGCGTCCAGCGGCAAGGGCGTCGCCGAGTGGCTCGGCAGCTGGACGGTCTTCTACTGGGCGTGGTGGATCTCCTGGACGCCCTTCGTCGGCATGTTCATCGCGCGCATCAGCCGCGGCCGCACCATCCGCCAGTTCGTCGGCGGCGTGATCCTCGTCCCGTCCACGGTCAGCCTGCTCTGGTTCGCCATCTTCGGCGGTACGGCGATGAAGATGAAGGAGCACGGGCAGCTCGGCGGCGCCGACACCCCGGAGGCCCAACTCTTCGGCGTCCTGCACGAGTTCCCGATGGCGACGGCCACCAGCCTCCTCGTCATGATCCTGGTCGGCATCTTCTTCGTGTCGGGCGCCGACGCGGCCTCCATCGTCATGGGCACGCTGTCGCAGAAGGGCGCGCTCGAACCCGGCCGGTTCGTCGTCATCTTCTGGGGCGTGGTGACGGGCGCCGTGGCCGCGGTCATGCTCCTCATCGGCAACGGCTCCGGCAATGCGCTCACCGGTCTGCAGAACCTGACCATCCTCGTGGCGGCCCCCTTCACCCTCGTCATGATCGGCATGTGCGTGTCCCTCATGCGCGACCTGCGCCAGGACCCGCTCATCGTCCGCGGCGACATGGGCATCGAGGTCGTCGAGGCGGCCGTCGTCGCCGGACACGAGCAGTACGGCGGCGAGTTCGAGATCCGCATCGGCCCCGGCGACAGCCTGGAGACGGAGGGCGACCCCATCGGCAGACACCTGGAGGACGACGGGCCGGGCAGCGGCCTGGACACGGACCTCAAGACGGACACCGACAAGAGCTGACGTCACCGACGTCGGGCGGGGCAGGGCCGGGACGTGTTCTACTCCCGGCCATGCCCCTGCTCCTGCTCGACCTCGACAACACCCTGATCGACCGGGACGCGGCGTTCCGCGCGGCGATGACGGCTTTCCTGGCCGAACACGCGCTCCCGGCAAGGGACGTGGCGTGGCTGATGGCCGTCGACGCCGACGGCTGCACACCTCGGGCCGAGGTCGCGGCGGCCATGACTGCGCGCTACGGCCCCCGCGTCCCGGCATCCGCGATCCGCACCGTCCTCGACCACGGCGCGGCGGACCGCGTGACCCTGCCCGACCCGGTCCGTACGTCCCTGCTCGCGGCGTCGGCCGCCGGCTGGACCCCGGTCGTCGTCACCAACGGCCGCACCGCACAGCAGACCGAGAAGATCCGCCGCACCGGCCTCGACGCGCTCGTCGACAGCTGGGTGATCTCGGAGGCCGTGGGCCACAAGAAGCCCGCCCCCGAACTCTTCTGCGCGGCAGCGGTCGGCCGCTCCCTGGACGACGCCTGGATGATCGGCGACGCCCCGCGCGCCGACATCGGGGGAGCGCATGCCCTCGGGCTGCGAACCGTGTGGCTGACCCGCGGCCGGACGTGGCAGGAGCGGGACTTCACACCGACGCGCACGGCCGACGACGTCGTCGAGGCGATCGACGGGCTGCCGAGCGTACGGCCGTGAATCCGCGCCCCTGTCGCCCAGCGCGCCGCGGTGTTTCAATCCCGGCATGACAGAGATCAAGGAACCCTGGGGCCTCAGCGTCTTCGGGACCGGCAGCGTGTCGGCGGAGCCGCGCGTGGCCCAACTGAAGCTGGCCGTCGACCATCTGGCGCCGACGCCCAAGGAGGCCTTCGCGCACGCGGGCGCCGCGGTGGCCCGGCTGCGGGGCGTGCTGCGCGAGCACGGCGTGCCCGACTCCGAGGTGTCCGGATCGCGCCTCGCGCTCCAGTCCGAGTTCAAGGGGTACGGGGGCGAGCGGACCTTTCTCGGCTACCGGTGCGAGGCGACGTACACCGTGCAGACCGAGCAGCTCGACCGCCTCCAGCAGCTCATCGAGGACGCCGTGGAGGCCGGTGCCAACCGCGTCGACGAGGTCCGCTTCGATGTCCTCGGCAAACCGGCCATGCGCGACGAGGCCCGCCGCCGCGCCGTCGCCGCCGCCCGCCGCAAGGCCGAGGTCTACGCCGAGGCGGCGGGGGTCCGGCTCGGCCGCGTCGTGCACATCCAGGACGTCGACCCCGAATCGGTCGGCGTCCGCACCCACGGCGGCCGCCTCGGCGGCGACCCGGAGACCGACGGCGTCCTCGCGCCCGGCGCCGTGAAGGTCGAGGCGGCGGTGCTCCTCGGGTACGGTCTGCTGCCGTGACGCACGAGGGGGCGGGCCGCCTGGGCCGCCCCCTCGTCCCGGATCCGCCGCCCCCCTCACACCAGATCCGCCGCCTCCTGCGCGCACCCCCAGGCCACCGTGACCCCGGCCCCGCCGTGCCCGTAGTTGTGCACCAGCACCCGCCCGGAGCCGGTCACTTCACGCTCGACGCGCACGGCGGGCCGGGCCGGCCGCAGCCCCACCCGGTGCCCGAGCACCCGTGCCCCCGCGATCTCGGGCCGCACCTGCGCACACCGCTTCACGATCGCTTCCGCCACCGCCGGGTCGGGCTCCAGGGACCACGCGTCCTCCTCCGCGGTGCCGCCGAGGATCAGCCCGCCGGGCTGCGGGAAGAAGTACGTCGTCGCGTCCGACGCGGGGTCCGCCGCCGTGAACCACGTACGGATGCCGGGGTTCTCCACGACGACCAACTGCCCGCGCACCGGGCGCACCGCCGCGTCCGGTACGAGGTCCCGGGCCCCGAGCCCGGCGCAGTTCACGACGACCGGCGCGGGCACGTCCCGCAGGGAGGACACCGCCCGCTCCTCCACCGCCACACCGGCGGCCGCCAACTCCCCGCGCAGCCACGCCAGATGGGCCGGCATGTCGATCAGTGGAAGCCGCGCCGCGAGCCCCGCCTCCGTGTCGCGCAGCCCCGCCACCTCGCCGGCCCACGCACCGAGCCCGGCAAGACGCGTGCCGGCGTGTACACCCTCGACCATGCGTACGCCGGTCGCCTCGGGCCGCCCCGCCCACTCCTCGTAGCGCCGCAGCGACTCCACCGACCACGCGCCCACCCGCTCGACCGGGTCGATCCGGTACGGCCACCACAGCGCACCCGCGACGGCCGAGGTGGTCCGCCCGGCCGGCTCCCGCGACCACACCCGCACCCGGCGCCCGCGCCGCGCCAGAACCAGGGCGGTGGCCATCCCTATGACCCCGCCGCCGACCACGATCACTTCACCGCTCGGTTCACTCTTCACGCCCGGACGGTAGCGGAATGTGTGATGCCGTGCTCACATCAGGTTCCAGGTGGGGATACTCACCTCATGTCTGCCGAGTACGCGACCTTCGGCCTGGCACCGGCGATGCGCGCCGGTGGAGTTCTCGCCAACGGTGACTACCAAGTCCACCGGGACTTCGTGGACTTCATCGTCGACGGCCGCCCGCTGCTGTTCCAGCTCTCCGACCTCGACGCCGTCTCCCCGCTGGCCGCCGACATCCCGCCCGCCATCTTCACCCACCACGTCAGGAGCCTGCTCCTGGAGGCCGACGCACCGCTCGCCGGCGGCCGCTACGTCATCTACGGCTGCCCCGAGTGCGAGGGCCTGGAGTGCGGGGCGGTCACGGCCGCCATCGAGAAGGCCGGCGAGGACTTCGTATGGCGCGACTTCGCCTGGCAGACCGACGAGCACGCCGATCTGGAGCTCAACGGCTACCACGGCATCGGCCCGTTCCGCTTCCGCGGCGACGCCTACCGCGCCGCGCTGGGCCAGTTGCTCGACGGCGCCCCCGGGCCCGTCGCCCCGCGCAGGGTGCTGCTCATCGGCGCCCGCGTCGCCGTTCTCGCCAAACTCGCCGCCGCGCTGCGCACCATCGGCATCGGCGCGGACATCACCCAGGACGCGGCAGGCGTCCCGGCCGAGGAACTGCGCGCCTATGGTGCCGTCGCCTTCGGCCGGGCCGTCGAGCAACGCCAACGGGACGCCGTACGAAGGGAGTTCGAGCGCACGGGCGCCGACGTCGCGTACGTCGACGGGCTCGCACCGATCATTCCGCTCCTCGTCGCCCAGATCGAGAGCGCCCTGGACCGCGGGCCCGAGGAACAGCGCCGCCTCACCCGGCTGGTCGCCGCCGACGGCGAGGCGGGCCTTGAGGTCACCTCCACCTGCCGCGTCAAGATCACCGCCTACCGCCTCGACCGCCTCTACCGCACCCACACCCACGAGGTCTTCGACGACGTCCTCGCACCCGGCCTGCACCGTGTCGCCCTCGACGGGAAGGCGACCAAAGGGGAGTCCTTCCTCGTGGCCCGGACCACCGGAAGCGTGCTGGTGGCGCCCATGGCGCGCTGACCCGCCGGGCCGCGGCCACGGCGGCCGCGTGCCCCGATTAGGATCGACGCCCTGATGACTGCCACCCTCGTAGCCAAGAATCTCGCCGCGGGACACGGCGACCGCTCCCTGTTCTCCGGGCTCGACCTCGTGGTCGCGCCCGGCGACGTGATCGGCCTCGTCGGCGCCAACGGCGCCGGAAAGTCCACCCTGCTCCAGCTCCTCGCGGGCCTCGCCGTGCCGGAGGAGGGCGAGCTGCGGCTCTCCCCGCCGACCGCGGCCGTCGGCCACCTGCCGCAGGAGCCGGAGCGCCGCCCCGGCGAGACGATCCGCGCGTTCCTCGCCCGGCGCACCGGCGTCGCCGAAGCCCAGCGCGCCATGGACGAGGCCACCCAGGGCCTGGTCGACGGCACCCCCGGCGCCGACGACGCGTACGCCACGACCCTGGACCGCTGGCTGAACCTCGGCGGCGCGGACCTCGACGAACGCGCCGAGGAGGTCGCCGGGCAGCTCGGCCTGAGCGTCGGCCTCGACCAGACGATGACGTCCCTCTCCGGCGGCCAGGCGGCCCGCGCGGGCCTCGCCTCGCTTCTCCTGTCCCGCTACGACGTCTTCCTCCTGGACGAGCCGACCAACGACCTCGACCTCGACGGCCTGGAGCGCCTGGAGAACTTCGTGCGGGGCCTGCGCGCCGGCACCGTCGTCGTCAGCCACGACCGCGAGTTCCTCACCCGCACCGTCACCAAGGTCCTGGAGCTCGACCTCGCCCAGCAGGAGATCAACCTCTACGGCGGCGGCTACGAGGCCTACCTGGAGGAGCGCGACGTCGCCCGGCGCCACGCCCGCGAGGAGTTCGAGGAGTACGCCGACAAGCGCTCCGCCCTCGAAGGCCGCGCCCAGATGCAGCGCGGCTGGATGGACAAGGGCGTCAAGAACGCCCGGCGCAAGGCGACCGACAACGACAAGATCGGCCGCAAGTTCCGCAGTGAGGCCAGCGAGAAGCAGGCCGCGAAGGCCCGTCAGACGCAGCGCATGATCGAGCGCCTGGACGTCGTCGACGAGCCCCGCAAGGAGTGGGAGCTGCGCATGGAGATCGCGGCGGCGCCCCGCTCGGGCTCGGTCGTGGCCTCGCTCCGCGACGCCCGGCTGCGGCGCGGCGACTTCGACTTCGGCCCGGTCACGCTGCAGATCGACTGGGCGGACCGGGTCGCGATCACCGGGGCGAACGGCTCCGGCAAGTCCACGCTGCTCGCCACCCTGCTCGGCCGCGTCCCGCTCGACTCCGGGCACGCGACGCTCGGCTCGGGTGTCGTGGTCGGCGAGGTCGACCAGGCCCGCGCCCTCTTCCACGGCCAGGAGACCCTGCTCGACGCGTTCTGCGCGGCCGTCCCCGAGACCGAACCGGCCGAAGTCCGCACCCTGCTCGCCAAGTTCGGCCTCAAGGCGGACCATGTGCTGCGCCCGGCGGCGACCCTCTCACCCGGTGAGCGCACCCGCGCCGCCCTCGCCCTCCTCCAGGGCAAGGGCGTCAACCTCCTGGTCCTGGACGAGCCGACGAACCATCTCGACCTCCCGGCGATCGAGCAGCTGGAGTCGGCCCTCGCGACGTACGAGGGCACCCTCCTCCTGGTCACCCACGACCGCCGCATGCTGGACGCGGTGCAGACGACCCGCCGTCTGGAGATGGCTGCCGGAAAACTCAGAGAGCTTTAGGGGCGCGAGGAACTGCGCGCCCGGCCACGAACCGGGCCGCAGTTCCCCACGCTCACAAGCTCAACGGCGGCTAGGCCAATCCAGCCTTCCGCAACGCGTCAGCCATGGCGGAATTGGCGGCGGCAGGAGCCCCACCCTGCCGCCCCTTGCCGCCACCCGGACCAGAACCCCGGCCCCCGCCGCTCCCGCGACCACCCTGACGGGCCTGCTGCTGCGGCGGCTTACGATCCCGGTCACGAGACCCCCGAGACCCGCCGGAGGCACTGGCGTCGTCGTCGAGCCGCAGCGTGAGCGAGATCCGCTTCCGCGGCACGTCCACGTCAAGGACCTTCACCTTCACGATGTCACCGGGCTTGACGACATCGCGCGGGTCCTTCACGAACGTACGGGACAGGGCCGACACATGCGCGAGCCCGTCCTGGTGCACACCGATGTCGATGAAGGCCCCGAACGCGGCGACGTTCGTCACGACCCCCTCGAGGACCATCCCCGACTCCAGGTCGGAGATCTTCTCCACGCCCTCCTTGAAGGTGGCCGTCTTGAAGGCGGGCCGCGGGTCGCGTCCCGGCTTCTCCAGCTCCTTCAGGATGTCGGTGACCGTCGGCAGACCGAACGTGTCGTCCACGTAGTCGGCCGGCCTGAGCGAGCGCAGCGTGCCCGTGTCGCCGATCAGTGAACCGACCTCGCCCCCGGTCGACTTCGCCATCCGCCGCACGACCGGGTACGCCTCGGGGTGCACGGACGACGCGTCCAGCGGGTCGTCGCCGCCGCGGATCCGCAGGAAGCCCGCGCACTGCTCGTACGCCTTCGGGCCGAGCCGTGCCACGTCCTTGAGGGCCTTGCGGTTGCTGAAGGGGCCGTGGGCGTCGCGGTGCGCCACGATGTTCTCGGCGAGGCCGGAACCGATGCCCGACACGCGCGCGAGGAGCGGCGCGGAGGCGGTGTTGACGTCGACACCCACGCCGTTCACACAGTCCTCGACGACGGCGTCGAGCGAGCGCGACAGCTTCACCTCGCTCAGGTCGTGCTGGTACTGCCCGACACCGATCGACTTCGGGTCGATCTTCACGAGCTCGGCCAGCGGGTCCTGGAGACGGCGGGCGATCGAGACGGCGCCGCGCAGCGACACGTCCATGTCCGGCAGCTCCTGCGAGGCGAAGGCGGAGGCCGAGTAGACGGAGGCGCCCGCCTCGCTGACCATCACCTTCGTGAGCTTCAACTCCGGGTGCTTGGTGATGAGTTCACCGGCGAGCTTGTCGGTCTCGCGCGACGCCGTGCCGTTGCCGATCGCGATCAGGTCGACCGCGTGCTCCTTGGAGAGCTTCGCCAGCTTGGCGATCGCCTCGTCCCAGCGGTTGGCCGGGACGTGCGGATGGATGACGTCGGTCGCCACGACCTTGCCCGTCGCGTCGACGACCGCGACCTTCACACCCGTACGGAAACCGGGGTCGAGCCCCAGCGTCGCGCGCGTGCCCGCCGGGGCGGCGAGCAGCAGGTCCCGCAGGTTCGCCGCGAAGACCTTGACCGCCTCGTCCTCGGCGGCCGTGCGCAGGCGCAGCCGCAGGTCGAGGCCGAGGTGCACCAGGATGCGCGTGCGCCAGGCCCAACGGACCGTGTCCTGAAGCCACTTGTCGCCCGGACGCCCCTGGTTCCTGATCCCGAACCGGTCGGCGATGATCGGCTCGTACGAGGACGAGGCGCCGGGGCCCTCCTCCACGGCCTCCTCAGGCTCCAGGACGAGCTCCAGCACGTCCTCCTTCTCGCCGCGCAGCATCGCGAGGACGCGGTGCGAGGGAAGCTCCTTGAAGGGCTCCGCGAAGTCGAAGTAGTCGGCGAACTTGGCGCCCGCCTCCTCCTTGCCCTTCTTGACCTTCGCCGCGAGCCGCCCGCGCACCCACATGCGCTCGCGCAGCTCGCCGATCAGGTCGGCGTCCTCGGAGAACCGCTCGGTGAGGATCGCGCGGGCCCCGTCGAGCGCGGCCTGCGCGTCCGCGACGCCCTTGCCGGCGGCGACGAACGCGGCGGCCGCGGCCGCCGGGTCCACCGACGGGTCGCCGAGCAGGCCCTCGGCCAGCGGTTCGAGACCCGCCTCGCGCGCGATCTGCGCCTTCGTCCGCCGCTTCGGCTTGAACGGCAGGTAGATGTCCTCCAGGCGCGCCTTGGTGTCGGCGGCGCGGATCTGCGCCTCCAGCTCCGGCGTCAGCTTGCCCTGCTCGCGCACGGAGTCCAGGACGGCGGTGCGCCGCTCCTCCAACTCGCGCAGATACCGCAGACGCTCTTCGAGCGTGCGCAGCTGCGCGTCGTCGAGGGACTCCGTCGCCTCCTTGCGGTAGCGGGCGATGAACGGCACCGTCGAGCCGCCGTCGAGCAGCTCGACGGCGGCCTTCACCTGCCGCTCCCGTACGCCGAGTTCCTCGGCAATCCTGCCTTCGATGGACCCGACAGTGGTTCCAACAGTGGGTGTCGCCACGATCCCGTAACCGCCTATGTCGACTGAGGTTGCGCGGCAATTGTGGCAGGTGGCACCGACAACAGGGGATCAGGGCGCCGACCAGGGGGGCCTGTCATGCGCGGCGCGCCCGGCCTCCGGAGCGGGACGCTCCGCCGAACAGCCGGGCGAGCGCGCGGAACGGCAGCGTCACCACGGTGGCGATGGCCCCGGCGATCTGGCGCAGTACGTCGGCGATGGCACGGAACATGAAGGCTCTCCTCTCGTCGCCCCGGCCGCGGTGACCGGGGTGCCTTGCGGAGACCGGGTACCGCGTACGGCGCCGCTCAGACGTCAGGCGGCCTTGCCGATCAGGTCGGCCGGGAACGCCCCGTTCTCCAGCGCCGCACCGATGAAGCCGCCGGCGAGTTCGGTCAGCCGGGCCACGCCCTCGTCGCCGAGGTGCGCGTACGGCGCGCGGTCGAGTTCGTCCGTCCGTAGTTCGATCGCGGCCCGCAGCGCCACGCCCTCCTCGGTGAGCGTCAACTCCTCGCCGGCGGTGAGCAGTCCGCGCTCCCGCAGCCTTCCCGCGGCCTCGTCGAACTCGGCACGGCTCCAGCCGCGCGTGGCCAGCAGCCACTTCGGGGCCATGCCCTTGCCGGTCGCGACATGGCTCACGAGGGCCTCCAGCGGGTCGAGTTCGGCGGCGAGCAGCGCGGCGAGGTGTCCGTCGCCGCGGTGTTCGCGCAGCAGCGTCGTCGCGTGCCAGTAGGCCATGTGCGGGGCGTCGGGCACCGGGAGGTCGGCGTGGGCGGCGTACAGGGGCCGCGCGTGCCGCGTGCACGCCTCGGTGGCGCGCAGCGCGAGTTCGGCCGCCTCGGCCATCTCCGCGGAGGCGAGCACCTCCTCGCCGAGCAGCCGGCGCAGCGTCGCGTCCACGGCACGCGCGCGTGCGGCGAGCACCGTCTCCGGGGAGGCGGCCTTCCACACCTCGGGCACGTGCCGCGCCACGAGTTCGTGCTTGAAGTTGTAGAAGGCCGCGGTGACCGTCCCGGCGCCGACCGCGCCCATCGGCGCGGAGCGCACCGCGAAGTAGGCGGCGTTGCGGTCGCTCACCCCGACCGCGGCCAGCTCCTTGCCGAGGTCCGGTGAGAAGTAGTGCGTCGAGTGGAACGGGTTGACCACGTGGTGACAGCGGCGGGCGGCACGGAGGCGCGGGTCAGGAGTCATGCCCGTACGTTACCGACCGGTCGGTACGACTGGCGAGGAGGGAGTCGACGATGGCAGGAAAGGTGGGCTGCTCGTCATTGCGGCCATGACGGAGAGGCCCGAAGAATGAGGGCATGCCGCCACGCACCGTCCTGGTCCCGCTCTTCGACAAGGTCCAGAGCCTCGACGTCACGGGCCCGGTCGAGGTCTTCGCCGGAGCCACGCTCACCACCGGCTCCGCCACCGGATACCGGGTCCGCACGGCCTCCCTCGACGGGGCACCGGTGCGCACGTCGAGCGGCCTGACCCTGGTCCCGGACCACGCCCTGGCACACGCCCCCGCCCCGCACACGCTGCTCGTCCCCGGCGGCCAGGGCACCCGCCGCCCCGACCCCCGCCTGATCGACTGGCTCCGCGAGACCGCCCCGCGCGCCGAGCGGATCGTCTCGGTCTGCACCGGCGCGATCCTCCTCGCCCGCGCGGGCCTCCTCGACGGCCGCAGGGCCACGACCCACTGGGCGTACTGCGACACGCTCGCCCGCGACCACCCCGCGATCCAGGTCGACCCGGACCCCATCTACGTACGCGACGGAAACGTGGCGACGTCCGCCGGGGTCACCGCCGGCATCGACCTCGCGCTCGCCCTCGTCGAGGAGGACCACGGCCGCGACACGGCGCTGACGATCGCCCGCCACCTCGTCGTCTTCCTGCGCCGCCCGGGCAATCAGGCCCAGTTCAGCGCCCAGCTCGCCGCGCAGACCGCCCGCCGCGAACCGCTGCGCGAGGTCCAGCAGTGGATCACCGAGCACCCGGACGACGACCTGTCCGTCGACTCCCTCGCCGCCCGCGCGCGCCTCTCGCCCCGCCACTTCGCCCGCGCCTTCCAGGCGGAGACCGGCCTGACCCCCGGCAAGTACGTCGAACGCGTCCGCATGGAACACGCGCGCCGGCTCCTGGAGGACACCCCCGACGGGGTGGAGGAGATCTCCCGGGCCAGTGGCTACGGCACCCCCGAGGCGATGCGCCGCGCCTTCCTGAAGACCCTCGGCACACCTCCGGCGGAGTACCGCCGCCGCTTCCACGCCCCGCACCCCGCGCACTGACCACCCGAGAAATCCGACCGGAAAGGCCCCTCGTGCAGATCGCCGTCGTCCTCTTCGACCGATTCACCGCTCTCGACGCCGTAGGCCCCTACGAGACCCTCGGCCGCCTCCCCGACGCAGAACTCGTCTTCGTCGCCGAGGAGCGCGGCCCGGTGCGCACCGACACCGGCACCCTGGCCATCGTCGCCGACAAGACCTTCGCCGAGGTCCCGCACCCGGACATCGTGGTCGTCCCGGGCGGCCCGGGACAGACCCCGCAGATGGAGAACGAGACGCTGCTCGCCTGGCTGCGCGCGGCCGACGCCACCAGTACGTGGACGACCTCGGTCTGCACCGGATCGCTGCTCCTCGCGGCGGCGGGCCTGCTCAAGGGGAGGCGCGCCACCTCGCACTGGCTCGCCCTGGACTTCCTGAAGCAGTTCGGCGCCGAGCCGACGGGCGAGCGCGTCGTCGTCGAGGGCAAGTACGTCACCGCCGCCGGGGTCTCCTCCGGCATTGACATGGGCCTGACCCTGCTGGGGAAGATCGCGGGCGACGAGCACGCCCAGGCCGTCCAGCTCCTCACCGAGTACGACCCGCAGCCGCCCTATGACGCGGGCTCACCGCAGAAGGCACCCGCGCACCTCGTCGAGGAGTTCCGGTCCAAGAGCCGCTTCATCCTCACGTAAAGCACGTAAAGCGCGTAAAGGATCTAGAGGATGTAGCAGCCAGCGTCATACGGTCCACTCGAAGCGCGGCGCCCGCCGTTCCAGGAACGCGGCGACACCCTCCGCGGTGTCGCCGCTGCCGCGCGCCTGCGCGGCCCAGTGCGCGTCCCGGTCCGCGCGCCCCGCCACGAACTCCTTCGCCGCGGCCTGGGTGAGGAGCGAACGCGACGCCAGTACGCGGGTGAACTCGGCCACCCGCTTGTCCAGTTCGGCCCCGTCCCAGACCTCGTCGACGAGCCCGGTCCGCAGCGCCCGCTCCGTGCCGATCAACTCGCCCGAGAACAACAGGTACTTGGCGGTCGCGGGCCCGACCAGCGCGGCGAGCCGGCGCGTCGACGACGCCGGATAGACGATCCCGAGCTTCGCGGGCGTCACCCCGAACAGCGCGCCCTCCGCGGCGAACCGCAGATCGCACGCCGCCGCCAACTGGCTGCCGCCGCCCACGCAGTAGCCCCGTACGACGGCCAGCGTCGGCTTCGGGAACGCCGCGAGGGCGTCCTCGGCCGCGACCGCGAGCCCCTGCGCGGCACCCTTGCCCAGCGTCGAGATGTCGGCGCCCGCGCAGAACGTCTCACCCGCCCCCGTCAGCACCAGGGCGCGCACCGCCGGGTCCGTTGCGAGCTCGGCGAGCAGCGGCGGCAGGGCGGCCCACATGCCGTCGGTCATGGCGTTGCGCTTCGCCGGATGGTCGATGACGACGGTTGCGATGCCGTCGGCGACGGAGTGCGTGAGCCGCGGCGGGGAGACGGGAGCCATGCGCCGGATGCTATCCGCAGCGGGCGAACGTACGATCTGAAGGGGGTGCCGACAGGAGGCGCCGATGGCTGAACCGCAGGATCAGGAAGCGGCGGCGGGGCCGCCGCTGACCGGGAAGGTCACCACCGACGAGCGCGGCCCGGACCGGCGGCGCCGCAAGATGCGCCGCGGCTTCGGCTGGCTCGCGGCCCTCGGCGTCGTGCTCGTCCTGGCGGGCCTCGTCGGTCTCGCCTACACCGCCTTCGCCACGCTCACCTCGATGCTGCTCTTCGGCTGGCTGCTGCTGCTCGGCGGCCTCGTGGGACTGCTGCACGCGGTCCAGTCGCGCGGCACCAACTTCTTCTGGCTCGGCGTCGTCGTCGCGGCCCTCAACCTCGCGGCCGGCATCGTCGTCATCCGCCACCCCGAGGGCACCGCCGAGGCGCTGACCATGTTCGCCGCGCTGCTCTTCCTCACCGGCGGCGTCTTCCGGCTCGTCGGCGGTCTCGTCGTACGGGGGCAGTATCTCGGCTGGACGCTGGTGCAGGGCGCGTTCGGCATCCTGCTCGGCGTCCTGGTCCTCGGCAACTGGCCGGAGAGCAGCCGCTACGTCCTCGGCTGTTTCTTCTCCCTCGCGCTGCTCTTCGACGGGCTCGGGCTGCTCGCGACCGGTCTGGGCGGCCGGCGCATCGTCCGTCTCGTACAACAAGCTGAAGAGCCTCTGAAAGAGGACTCATTGGGGCGGGACCAGTCGGAGAACTGACCCTGTCATACGCCATCGGTCAAATTCCGTCGATACGCGCTGACTTCTGGTCAGTCATTCGGTCCGGACCAGTGGATTCTCAACACTCGAAGGGTGGTGACAATCGAGCGCAAGGGCGGCGACCGGACGATGAGCGGCCACGGGTGGGGGTCCCGCCCAAGTCCTCAGGGCAGTGGGGGAGTTCCCCTCGACCGACCATCGAACGAGCCGCTGCCGTACGAAGGAGTCTGGCGCTTCACCGCCGAGGCGGTCGACGCCTCCGTGCCGCAGGCCCGCCGCGCGGTGCGCGAACTGCTCGCCCGGCAGGGGGTGCCCGCCCCCGACGACCTGGTGCACGGGCTGCTCGTGATCGTCTCCGAGCTGGTGACGAACGCGGTGAAGCACGCGGCCCTGCTCTCCCCGATGCTTGCCGTGGAGGTGGCCGTCGGGGCGGAGTGGGTGCGCGTCTCCGTGGAGGACGACCACCCCTACCGCCCCACGGCACTCGAGGCCACCAGCGGACAGACCGGCGGGCGCGGGCTGCTGCTCGTCCGGGAGATCACCGCGGAGGCGGGCGGCGTCTGCGACGTCGCCCACACCGCGAGCGGGGGCAAGGTCATCTGGGCGGCCCTGCCCCTGCCCGCCGCGCACTTCTGAGCGTTACCAGCCGGCCGCCTGGCCCGTCAGCTCCTTGATCGCGGGGCGCGCCGCGTCGAGCACGGTCATGAACCACGCGGAGAACGGGTCCTTCGCGTGCCGCTCGGCCAGCTCCCCGGCCGTCACGAACGCCGTCGCCCCGACCTCCTCCGGGTCCGGGTTCAGCGGTGCCTGCACCATCCCCACGAAGAGGTGGTTGAACTCCTGCTCCACCAGGCCCGACTCCGGGTCCGGGTGGTTGTAGCGCACGGTGCCGGCCTCCGCCATCAGCGACGGCGAGACGCCGAGCTCCTCGAACGTGCGCCGGGCGGCCGCCGCGAACGGCGCCTCACCCGGGTACGGGTGCCCGCAGCAGGTGTTCGACCACACGCCGGGGGAGTGGTACTTGCCGAGCGCCCGCTGCTGGAGCAGCAGCCGCCCCTGCTCGTCGAAGAGGAACACGGAGAACGCTCTGTGCAGCTGCCCCGGCGCCTGGTGGGCGGCGAGCTTCTCCGCCGTGCCGATCGTCCTGCCGTCCTCGTCGACGAGTTCCAGCAAGATCGCTTCTCCGGTGCCGTTCGACGAACTGTTCGCCGCGGTGGCAGGTGTGATCGGCATACCCATCCTTCGCTTCGGTTTTCCGGACCAAGTCTGCCGTACGGGACGCGGACTCCCGGGCCATACCGTCCCCCGCATGTCCCGCCCGGCCGCACGGCCGGGCGGAACCACCGTAGGGCCTGTCCGGCGGATCTTGTCGCGGGCGCGGGGTCCACCACGCCGATCTGCGGCGTTGTCGTCGGTTGCCAACGCTCCGCGTTGTCGCCCTCTTCCGCCTTGCATCTCGACGCGCCGGACCCCGCTCACCCGGCGATGACGTGCGCGGGCCTCCTGTGATGCGACCTGACCCTCCCCCCAGCCTTCGGCCGGGGGGACCCACTGACAGGCGCTGGGGTCCGCTCAGACGCCGAAGGCGGCCGGGTAGGAGATAGTGCCCCGCGGGAGCTGCCCGGAATCGGGTCCGTCACCCAGGGCCAGCGCCATCATCGCCTCGTCGGGCACGTCGAACCCGGGCCTGATGCCGTACGCCGACGCGGGCCCGAAGCCGAACCGCGGGTAGTACTCGGGGTGTCCGAGAACCAGCACGATCCGCTCCCCGCGCGCGCGTGCCGCATCGAGCACCGCGCGTACGACGGCCGAGCCTGCCCCCGTGCGCTGGTCCTGCGGGCGGACGGCCACGGGCGCGAGCGCCGCCGCCGGTTCCCCGTCCACGGTGCAGCGGGTGATCAGCGCGTACGCGGCGACCGAGCCGTCCGGCGCCTCGGCGACGTACGAGAGGCCGTCCAGCCAGGCGCCCTCGTCGGCGCGCAGGGCGTCGACGAGATCGGCCTCGGCCGGCGTCGGGAACGCGGCGGCGTTGACCGCGTGCACCGCGGCCCGGTCGCCGTCGGTCTCGGGCCGGGTGGGCCAGGCCGCGGCGGGCCGCAGCACATAGCCTCCGTACCCGTAATCGGCAGCGTGCTCGCGGCGCATCGCCAGCTCCGCGCGCGTGGCGGCCAGCGCCACGGCCATGCCCGGCCGCGCCGGATCGGCGGCGTCGGCGCGCGCGGCGAGCGGGGCGTAGTACTCGTCCCAGTCGGACTCGGGCTGCCGGTAGGCCCCGAGCACGGAGTACCCGGCGGCCGTGCAGGCTCGCAGGTTCTCCTCGGCGGTACGCAGCTTGTAGTGCTCCTCCCAGAAGGCGCGGGCCTCGGGGGAGGGGGTGTCGGTCGTCCACTCGCACTCGGTGAGCACGAGCGTGCCGCCCGGCGCGAGCAGCCGCTTCCACCGCTCGAGCGCGGTGTCGAAGCCGATGCTGTACGCCGAGCTCTCGGCCCACACCAGATCGAACGAACCATCCGGACAAGGGAGTTCGCCCATGTCGGCGTTGACGACATGAACACGGCCGTCGAGGGCACGCTCGCGCGCCGCGGCGCGCAGCTCGTCGAGGAATGGCTCGTGCAGATCGACGGCCGTCACCTCCCCGCCGGTCTCGGCGGCGAGCAGCAGCGCGCTGCGGCCCGGACCGCAGCCCAGGTCGAGGATGCGCGGACAGGCGGGCAGCTCACCCGCGTAGGAGAGAAGACGCCGTGTGGTGGCGTCGGAACCGGGGCCCTGCCGGGGAAGTCCGTGGTGCAGAGCGAAGAAGGAATCGCGTACGACGTTGTTGTCGTCGGTCAACGTAAGAACCCTTGGGTGAAGGGACCCGCTCAGAAGGAGAGGGCCCGAGGAATGGTGGGGATGCACCTGTCGCTGCGCACGGCAGCGCTCACCGCGACGACAGTCATCAACCCACCTCCTCAAAGATCCGTGGCCAAAGTACCACGGAGCGTGGGTCGGTCGCTTTCGGCGGACATCAGTGGCAGAGCTTCGCCTCGTGCTCCGCGTGACCGGTGGGCTCCAGCTGGAACGTGCAGTGCTCCACGTCGAAGTGGTCGCCGAGGCAGCCCTGGAGTTCGTGCAGCATCTTCTCGTTGCCGATCGCGCTCAGCACGTCGGGGCTGACGACCACGTGCGCGGAGAGCACCGGCATGCCCGAGGTGATCGTCCAGGCGTGCAGGTCGTGGACGTCCTCGACGCCGGGCAGCGCCAGTATGTGCGTCCTGACCTCGGCCATGTCGACGCCCCTCGGGGCCGATTCGAGCAGCACGTTCAGGGTCTCGCGCAGCAGCTTCACCGTGCGCGGGACGATCATGAGGCCGATGACGATCGACGCGATCGGGTCGGCCGGCTGCCAGCCCGTCGTCAGGATGATCACGGCCGAGATCAGCACCGCCACCGAGCCGAGCGCGTCGGCGGCCACTTCGAGGAACGCGCCGCGCACGTTCAGGCTCTCCTGCTGGCCCTTGACGAGCAGCGACAGCGAGATCATGTTCGCGACCAGGCCGATCAGGCCGTAGACGATCGTCAGGCCGCCCGCCGTCTGCGCCGGTTCCATGAAGCGCTGGATCGCCTCGTACAGGACGTAACCGCCGACGCCGAGCAGCAGCAGACAGTTGGCGAGCGCGGCGAGGATCTCGGCGCGCGCATAGCCGAACGTGCGCTGCTCGCTGGCCGGGCGGTTCGCGAAGTGGATCGCGATCAGGGCCATCGCGAGGCCGAGCGCGTCCGTCGCCATGTGGGCGGCGTCCGCGATCAGTGCCAGCGAGTCGGCCACGACGCCGCCGACGATCTCCACCACCATCACGGTCAGCGTGATCGACAGCGCGATGCGCAGCCGGCCCCGGTGGGCGGCGGCGGCCGTTCCGGTCGTGGGTCCCTGGCCGTGCCCGTGGTCGTGGCTGTGCCCGACGCCCATCGAAACCGCCCTCCGTATCGGTTCGCCGTACCGCCCCGGTCGGGGGCGGCGATCACAGTGAACTACGGGGAGGGGGTATCTGCAAACACTGCACTGAACACCGTTGTCATATGCCCTGACCTGCGGAAACGAAGAACTCCATGTGTGCAGGTCAGGGCGCCGGAAAGATCATTCAGGCGTCGCCTCGGGGTGTCGCAGACACCACCCCGCCCAGGCCGACTCCACCATCTCGCGCACCCCGCGCGTCGCCGACCAGCCGAGCTCCTTCTCGGCGAGCGCCGAGGAGGCGACCGCGCGCGGCGCGTCACCGGGGCGGCGCGGCTCGACGAGCGTGGGCGTGCGGTCGCCGGAGACGTCCGCGATCACGTCCACGAGTTCGCGTACGGAGACGCCCTGACCGGTGCCGATGTTCAGGGTCAGGTCGCCGCTCGCGTCGGGGCGCAGGAGCCGGCGGGCCGCGGCGAGGTGCGCCTCCGCGAGGTCCGCGACGTGGATGTAGTCCCGTACGCACGTGCCGTCCGGCGTCGGGTAGTCGTCGCCGAAGATCCGCGGGGACTCGCCGCGCGTGAGGCGGTCGAAGACCATCGGGATCACGTTGAAGACGCCGATGTCGGCGAGGGCGGGCTCGGCGGCCCCGGCCACGTTGAAGTAGCGCAGGCAGACCGTCGCCATGCCGTGCGCCTGCCCCGCCGCCCGCACCAGCCACTCGCCGGCCAGCTTCGTCTCGCCGTACGGGTTCACGGGCGCACACGGCGTCGACTCGGTGATCAGGTCGGTGTCGGGGTTGCCGTAGACCGCGGCCGACGACGAGAACACGAAGCGGCGCACGCCCGCGGCGGCGACCGTCTCGAGGAGCGTGGCGAGCCCGCCGACGTTCTCCCGGTAGTAGAGCTCGGGCTTCTCGACCGACTCGCCGACCTGCTTGTGCGCCGCGAGGTGCACCACGCCCGTCACCTCGTGCTCGGCGCAGACCCGGGCCACGAGATCCGCGTCCAGGGCCGAGCCGCGGACCAGGGGAAGGTCCGGGGGCAGCCGGTCGGGCACGCCCGACGTCACGTTGTCGAGGACCACGACGCGCTCCCCGGCGCCCGCCATCGCCCGTGCCACATGTGCCCCGATGTATCCGGCTCCGCCGGTGATCAGCCACGTCATGACGCACCACCCTAAGCCGGACCCCGGCCGGTGGCGGCCGCCCGCGGGTTTGTCGGCCGGGGCCTTGATCGACAATGATGAATGGGCGGCCTGGCCTACGCAGACCGTGTGGGACAGGGGCCAATCGGGCCGTAAACGGGCGGTGAACGTCCGCTTCTCATCATCCGATAGCCTCTGCCGACATGCCGCCCGGCCCCCGGAAAATCGGGGCTCAGGGCGCCCCCATCGTGTGCATGAGCCCGGCGCCCTCGCGTCGGCACCCAAGGAGTGAGTTCGTCTGTCGACCGCCATCGTCACCGGCCAGCCGGTCCCCGGGTCGTCCCTGGAGGGCGATCTGCGGGCGCTCGGCTTCGACGTACGGCTCGCCCCGGACGCGGCGGACGCCGAAGCGGCGCTCGCCACCGTCCCCGGCGGCCGGCGGGTCGCCGTCGTGGACGCGGGCTTCGTGGGCCATGTCCACGCCCTGCGCCTCGGCCTCACCGACCCCCGCTTCCCCGCCTCCGCGATCCCCGGCGCCGTCTCGGTGCTGCCCTCCGCACGGCAGGCACTGAACCGGGCCTTCGCGGAGAGCGGCCCGCACCCCGACGCCCTCGCCACGTCCCTGGAGGCGGCCGGCACCGAGGTGCGCCGCCCCGAACTCGGCGAACTCGTCGCGGACGTGCCCGCCGACCCGCAGGCCCGCAACGAGGCCCGCCAGCGCGTCGCCGCCGTCGACGACGAGGCGATCCGGCTGCGTACGGCGGTCAAGGCGCGGGACGGCTTCTTCACCACGTACTGCATCAGCCCCTACTCCCGCTACATCGCTCGCTGGTGCGCACGCCGCGGCCTGACCCCGAACCAGGTCACCACCGCGTCGCTGCTCACCGCCCTGATCGCGGCGGGCTGCGCGGCCACCGGCACGCGCCCCGGCTTCGTCGCCGCGGGCCTGCTGCTCCTCTTCTCCTTCGTCCTCGACTGCACGGACGGGCAGCTCGCCCGCTACTCGCTGCAGTACTCGACGCTCGGCGCCTGGCTGGACGCGACGTTCGACCGCGCCAAGGAGTACGCCTACTACGCGGGTCTCGCCCTCGGCGCGGCCAACGCGAACGGCGACGACGTGTGGGCCCTCGCCCTCGGCGCCATGGTCCTCCAGTCCTGCCGCCACATCGTCGACTTCTCCTTCAACGAGGCGAACCACGACGCGAGCGCCAACACCAGCCCCACAGCGGCCCTTTCGGACAAGCTCGACAGCGTCGGGTGGACGGTCTGGCTGCGCCGGATGATAGTGCTGCCGATCGGCGAACGCTGGGCGCTGATCGCGATCCTCACCGCGCTGACCACCCCGCGCGTCACCTTCGTCGTCCTCCTCATCGGCTGCGCGCTCGCCGCCTGCTACACCACCGCGGGACGCGTGCTGCGCTCGCTCACCCGCAAGGCCCGCCGCACCGACCGCGCCGCCCAGGCCCTCGCCGATCTCGCCGACACCGGCCCGATCGCGCAGCTGTTCAGCAAGGTGAAGGCGCCCCTTCCCGCCCCCGTGACCGCCGCGCTCGGCGGCGTGGCCGTCGTCACTGTGAGTGCTCTCACGGACGTCGGCGGCCCCTGGCCGATCGTGGCCGCGGCCGTGTACTGCGTCACGTCGGGCCTCGCCGTCGCCCGCCCCCTCAAGGGCGCCCTCGACTGGCTCGTGCCCCCCGTTTTCCGGGCCTCGGAGTACCTGACGATCCTCGTCCTCGCGGCCCGCTCGGACGTCGACCAGGCGCTTCCCGCGGCTTTCGGGCTGGTGGGGGCGGTCGCCTACCATCACTACGACACGGTGTACCGCATTCGCGGCGGCACCGGAGCGCCCCCGCACTGGCTGGTGCGGGCGATCGGCGGGCACGAAGGCAGAACGCTGGTGGTCACGATCCTGGCCGCGCTGTTCACAACGACAGATTTCACCGTCGCGCTCACGGTCCTCGCCGTGTTCGTGGCACTCGTGGTGCTCGCCGAGAGCATCCGCTTCTGGGTCTCTGCTGGAGCACCCGCCGTACACGATGAAGGAGAACCCGCATGATCGGCCTCGTCCTGGCCGCCGGCGCCGGCAGCCGGCTCCGCCCCTACACCGAGACGCTTCCCAAGGCGCTCGTGCCCGTCGTGGGCGAGGGAACCGAGAACGAGCTCTCCGTCCTCGACCTCACCCTGAAGAACTTCGCCGAGATCGGCCTCGAAGAGGTCGGCATCATCGTCGGCTACCGCAAGGAGGTCGTCTACGAGCGCAAGGCTGCGCTCGAGGCGAAGTACGGCCTGAAGCTGACGCTGATCGAGAACGACGTCGCCGAGAAGTGGAACAACGCCTACTCCCTGTGGTGCGGCCGTGACGCCATCAAGCACTCGGTGATCCTCGCCAACGGCGACACCGTGCACCCGGTCTCCGTCGAGAAGACGCTGCTCGCCGCCCGCGGCGACGGCAAGAAGATCATCCTCGCGCTCGACACGGTCAAGGACCTGGGCGACGAGGAGATGAAGGTCGTCGTGGACCCCGCCAAGGGCGTCCAGAAGATCACGAAGCTGATGGAGCCCTCCGAGGCCACCGGCGAGTACATCGGCGTCACCCTCATCGAGGGCGAGGCCGCCGACGAGCTGGCCGACGCCCTGAAGGCCACGTACGAGCGTGACCCGCAGCTGTACTACGAGGACGGCTACCAGGAGCTCGTGAACCGCGGCTTCAAGGTCGACGTCGCGCCCATCGGCGACGTGCCGTGGGTCGAGATCGACAACCACGACGACCTGGCCAAGGCTCGGGAGATCGCGTGCCAGTACTGACGAGGCTCATCCCCTCGCCGGTCGTCGTCGACATCCGGCCGGGGGCGCTCAACGACCTGGCCACCGTCCTCGCCGACCAGAGGATCTCGTCGTCCACGGGGCGCCTGGCCATCGCGATCAGCGGTGGCTCGGGCGCCGCCCTGCGCGCCCGTCTCGAGCCCTCGCTGCCCCGGGCCGACTGGTTCGAGGTCGGCGGCGGCACGCTCGACGACGCGATCAAGCTGGGCGACGAGGTCAAGAAGGCGGGGCGCTACGACGCCATCGTCGGCCTCGGCGGCGGCAAGATCATCGACTGCGGCAAGTTCGCCGCGGCGCGCGTGGGCCTGCCGCTGGTCGCCGTCGCGACGAACCTGTCGCACGACGGCCTGTGCTCGCCGGTCGCGACCCTCGACAACGACGCGGGTCGCGGCAGCTACGGCGTACCGAACCCGATCGCCGTCGTCATCGACCTCGACATCATCCGTGAGGCCCCGGCCCGCTTCGTGCGCTCCGGTATCGGCGACGCCCTGTCCAACATCTCCGCGGTCGCGGACTGGGAGCTGGCCGCACGGGAGCGCGGCGAGGACATCGACGGACTCGCGGCCGCCATGGCCCGCCAGGCCGGCGAGGCCGTGCTGCGGCACCCGGGCGGCGTCGGCGACGACGGCTTCCTCCAGGTCCTCGCCGAGGGTCTGGTCCTCACCGGTATCGCCATGTCCGTGTCGGGCGACTCCCGTCCGGCCTCCGGCGCCTGCCACGAGATCAACCACGCCTTCGACCTCCTCCACCCCAAGCGCGCCGCCAGCCACGGCGAGCAGTGCGGCCTGGGCGCGGCCTTCGCGATGCACCTGCGCGGTGCCCACGACGAGTCCGTGTACATGTCGCAGGTGCTGCGCCGGCACGGTCTGCCCGTGCTGCCCGAGGAGATCGGCTTCACCGTGGACGAGTTCGTCAAGGTCGTGGAGTTCGCTCCGCAGACCCGGCCGGGCCGCTACACGATCCTCGAGCACCTCGACCTCTCCACCGACCAGATCAGGGACGCCTACGCCGACTATGCAAAAGCCATCGGTAGCTGAACTCCGCCCGGTCGTTCACCCCGCCGGGGTGAAGGACCGCAGGAGCGGTGAGCACTGGATGGGCCGGCTCTACATGCGCGAGATCTCGCTGCGTGTCGACCGCCACCTGGTGAACACCAAGGTCACGCCCAACCAGCTGACCTACCTGATGACCGTCTGCGGTGTCCTGGCCGCCCCCGCGCTGCTCGTCCCGGGCATCTGGGGCGCGGTCCTCGGCGTCGTCGCGGTGCAGCTGTACCTGCTGCTCGACTGCGTCGACGGCGAGATCGCGCGCTGGCGCAAGCAGTACTCGCTGACCGGTGTCTGGATGGACCGTGTCGGCGCGTACCTCACCGACGCCGCCGTGCTCGTCGGCTTCGGCCTGCGCGCCGCCGACCTGTTCGGCGAGGGCCGCATCGACTGGCTGTGGGCCTTCCTCGGCACGCTCGCCGCGCTCGGCGCCATCCTGATCAAGTCCGAGACGGACCTGGTCGCCGTGGCCCGCGCGCAGAGCGGCAAGGAGCAGGTCAAGGAGGCGGCGTCCGAGATGCGCTCCTCCGGCATGGCGCTGGCCCGCAGGGCCGCCGCGATGCTCAACTTCCACCGGCTCATCCTCGGCATCGAGGCGACGCTGCTCATCCTGGTCCTCTCGATCGTGGACCAGATGCGCGGCGACCTGTTCTTCACGCGCCTCGGCGTGGCCGTCCTGGCGGGCATCGCGCTCCTCCAGACCCTGCTCCACCTCGTGTCCATCCTCGCTTCGAGCAGGCTGAAGTGACCCCGGACGCACGGCAGTTGAAGGTCGGCGCGGTTGTCATCACCATGGGCAACCGGCCGGCCGAGCTGCGCGCCCTCCTCGACTCGGTCGCCAAGCAGGACGGCGCCCCGGTCGAGGTGGTCGTGGTCGGCAACGGCTCGCCGGTCCCCGATGTCCCCGACGGCGTACGCACCGTCGAGCTGCCGGAGAACCTCGGCATCCCCGGCGGCCGCAACGTCGGCATCGAGGCGTTCGGCCCGTCGGGATCCGACGTCGACATCCTGATGTTCCTGGACGACGACGGCCTGCTGCCGCTGACCGACACGGCCGAGCTGTGCCGCGAGGCCTTCGCCGCCGACCCGAAGCTCGGCATCATCAGCTTCCGCATCGCGGACCCGGACACCGGCGAGACCCAGCGCCGCCACGTCCCGCGGCTGCGCGCCGCCGACCCGATGCGCTCCTCGCGCGTGACGACCTTCCTCGGCGGCGCCAACGCCGTCCGTACGCGGGTCATCGCCGAGGCCGGACCGCTGCCCGCCGAGTTCTTCTACGCCCATGAGGAGACCGACCTCGCCTGGCGGGCCCTCGACGCGGGCTGGATGATCGACTACCGCGCCGACATGGTCCTGCACCACCCGACCACGGCCCCGTCCCGGCACGCGGTGTACCACCGCATGGTGGCCCGCAACCGGGTCTGGCTGGCCCGCCGCAACCTGCCCGCGCCCCTGGTCCCCGTGTACCTCGGCGTGTGGCTGCTGCTGACCCTCGCCCGCCGTCCCTCGGGCCCGGCCCTGAAGGCCTGGCTGGGCGGTTTCAAGGAGGGCTGGACGACGCCGTGCGGCCCTCGGCGTCCGATGAAGTGGCGTACGGTGTGGCGCCTGACCCGACTGGGCCGACCTCCTGTCATCTGACAAGCTCATGTCTGAGAGCATTCGGGCCGAACCCGGTCCCTGGCTCCTCGCCTATGCCCGACCAGGCTGTGCTTTTGAAGACGAAAGTTCCCCTTGTGAGTGAGACAACGCATGACGGCGGTGTCGCGGTGAGCGCCGCCCCGTCGCCCGACGACGGGCTCTCCCCGGCCGAGCTCGCCGCCAAGTACGGCTTGTCCGTCAGCGGAGCGCGGCCCGGCCTGTCCGAGTACGTACGGCAGCTGTGGGGCCGGCGGCACTTCATCCTCGCCTTCTCGCAGGCGAAGCTGACCGCCCAGTACAGCCAGGCCAAGCTCGGCCAGGTCTGGCAGGTGGCGACGCCCCTGCTCAACGCCGTCGTCTACTACTTGATCTTCGGCTTGATCCTGGGCACCAAAAAGGGCATGACCCAGGAAGTGTTCATCCCGTTCCTGGTGACCGGCGTCTTCGTCTTCACCTTCACCCAGTCGTCGGTCATGGCGGGCGTGCGGGCGATCTCCGGCAACCTCGGCCTGGTACGCGCCCTGCACTTCCCGCGCGCCTCGCTGCCGATCTCCTTCGCGCTCCAGCAGCTCCAGCAGCTGATGTTCTCGATGATCGTGCTGTTCATCGTGGCGATCGGCTTCGGCAGCTATCCGAGCCTGTCGTGGCTGCTGATCATTCCGGCCCTCGCGTTGCAGTTCCTCTTCAACACGGGCCTGGCGCTGATCATGGCCAGGGCCGGGTCGAAGACCCCCGACCTCGCGCAGCTGATGCCGTTCGTGATGCGTACGTGGATGTACGCGTCCGGCGTCATGTTCTCCATCCCGATCATGCTCGAGGGCCATCCGCAGTGGGTCGCCGACGTGCTCCAGTGGAACCCCGCCGCCATCTACATGGACCTGGTGCGGTTCGCGCTGATCGACGGCTACGGCACCGAGAACCTGCCGCCGCACGTCTGGGCCGTGTCGGTCGGCTGGGCCGTCCTCGTCGCCGTCGGCGGCTTCGTCTACTTCTGGAAGTCCGAGGAGCGGTACGGCCGTGGCTGATCTCGACAAGAACCCCTCCGACGCCCGCGTTCCCACGGTCATCGCCGACGAGCTGCACATCGTGTACCGCGTCAACGGCGCCAAGACCGGCAAGGGCAGCGCGACCTCGGCGCTGAGCCGCATACTCAAGCGCGGCGAGGAGCGCGGCGTGCGCAAGGTGCACGCGGTCAAGGGCGTCTCCTTCACGTCGTACCGCGGCGAGGCCATCGGGCTGATCGGCTCGAACGGCTCCGGCAAGTCGACGCTGCTGCGCGCCATCGCCGGCCTGCTCCCCGCCGAGAAGGGGAAGGTCTACACCGACGGCCAGCCCTCGCTGCTCGGCGTGAACGCGGCCCTGATGAACGACCTCACGGGCGAGCGCAACGTGATCCTCGGCGGTCTCGCCATGGGCATGTCCCGTGAGGAGATCAAGGCGCGCTACCAGGACATCGTCGATTTCTCGGGCATCAACGAGAAGGGCGACTTCATCACGCTGCCGATGCGCACTTACTCGTCCGGCATGGCGGCCCGGCTGCGGTTCTCCATCGCGGCCGCCAAGGACCACGACGTGCTGATGATCGACGAGGCGCTCGCCACCGGTGACCGCAAGTTCCAGAAGCGCTCCGAGGCCCGCATCCGGGAGCTGCGCAAGGAGGCCGGCACGGTCTTCCTGGTGAGCCACAACAACAAGTCCATCCGCGACACCTGCGACCGCGTGCTCTGGCTGGAGCGCGGGGAGCTGCGTATGGACGGTCCGACGGGCGAGGTACTCAAGGAGTACGAGAAGTTCACGGGCAAGTAACCACCCGGCTCCGGCCCGCGTCATAGGAGGCTCCACCGAGTCGCATCGGTGGGGCCTCCGATGTGCTTGTAGTGGCCAAGCGATTTCCCGATCACGGTCAAGGACGGGTCAACTTCCTTGGCCTGAAGGAATCTTGGAGCCAATCGGTGTGTTCTTGTGATGTGCGGAACACCCCGCCGTGGCGAGCATCGTTGTACAACGTAAGCTGTACCGGTGCCTATTCGCGGCAAGTGGGGCGATAATGCGCGACGCCCGGTCCGGCGGGGCGGGCCGACCGCGCGGAAGTCCGGGCGGCGTGTCCGAAATAGGATGTATTGGGTCGGCAGTGTAGAACGGGAGACGTGACGGCAATGGCTACGGAAACTCTCCAGCTCCACGGGGCTTTTGCCGTCGTTCCGGAAGCGGACCGCGCCCGGTGACCGCATCCCGCCCGCGCCCCGACACCACGGAGAGCGCCACCCTGGACAAGGCTGCCGACGAGAACTTCCCGGTCGCCCCCTTCTTCCTGCCGCGCGCCTGGCGCGACGACCTCATGGCCGTCTACGGGTACGCGCGCCTCGTCGACGACATCGGTGACGGCGACCTCGCGCCCGGCGGCGCGGACGCCCGTCTGCTCGGCGTCTCACCCGATCGGGCCGACGACCGGCTCGCGATGCTCGACGCCTTCGAGGCGGACCTGCGCCGGGTCTTCGACTCGACGCCCAGACACCCGCTGCTGCTCGCCCTGCAGCCCACCGTGCGCCGCCGCGCCCTCACCCCCGAGCCGTTCCTCGGACTCATTCAGGCCAACCGCCAGGACCAACTCGTCGCGCGCTACGAGACGTACGACGACCTCCTCGCCTACTGCGAGCTCTCCGCCAACCCCGTCGGCCGCCTCGTCCTCGCGATCACGGACACGGCGACCCCCGAGCGGATCCGCCGCTCGGACGCGGTCTGCACGGGCCTCCAGATCGTCGAGCACTTGCAGGACGTCGCCGAGGACCTGGGGCGGGACCGGGTCTACCTGCCCGCCGAGGACATGAAACAGTTCCACGTACAGGAGTCGGATCTCGCCACGGCGACGACGGGCGCGTCGGTGCGTGCCCTGGTCGCGTTCGAAGCGGAACGCGCCCTCGGGCTCCTGAATGAAGGCACCCCCCTCGTGGGTAGCGTCCACGGCAGGTTGAAGCTGCTGCTGGCCGGGTTCGTGGCAGGGGGGAAGGCGGCGGTGCACGCGATCACCGCCGCCAAGTACGACGTCCTTCCTGGACCGCCCAAACCCACCAAGCTCCAGCTGCTGCGCGAGGTGGGAGCGACTCTGCGAGGAGAGGGGTGAGCAGAACCGTGGAGTCTGACCAGCAGATGTCGGCACCGGTGCTCGCCGCATACAGCTACTGCGAGACGGTCACCGGCCGACAGGCACGGAACTTCGCCTACGGGATCCGGCTGCTGCCGACCGCGAAGCGCCGCGCCATGTCGGCGGTGTACGCGTTCTCGCGCCGTGTCGACGACATCGGCGACGGCACGCTGGCGCCCGACGTCAAGGCGCAGCGGCTCGACGAGACCCGGGCGCTGCTCGCGCGGGTCCAGAACGGCAAGGTCGAGGAGGACGACACCGACCCGGTGGCCGTCGCGCTCGCCCATGCCGCGGGCCGGTTCCCGATCCCGCTCGGCGGGCTCGACGAGCTCATCGACGGCGTCCTGATGGACCTGCGCGGCGAGACGTACGAGACCTGGGACGACCTGAAGGTGTACTGCCGCTGTGTCGCGGGCGCCATCGGGCGGGTCTCGCTGGGCGTGTTCGGCGCGGAGCCGGGGGCGCGTGGCGCCGACCGCGCGCCCGAGTACGCGGACACGCTCGGGCTCGCGCTCCAACTGACCAACATCCTGCGGGACGTGCGCGAGGACGCCGCCGACGGGCGTACGTACCTGCCCGCCGACGACCTCGCCAAGTTCGGCTGCTCGGCCGGGTTCGACGGGCCGACGCCGCCGCCCGGTTCGGACTTCGCGGGCCTCGTGCACTTCGAGGTGCGGCGCGCCCGTGCGCTGTTCGCCGAGGGCTACAAGCTGCTGCCCCTGCTCGACCGCCGCTCGGGGGCCTGTGTCGCGGCCATGGCCGGCATCTACCGGCGCCTGCTCGACCGCATCGAGCGCGAGCCGGAGGCCGTGCTGCGCGGCCGCGTCTCGCTGCCCGGGCACGAGAAGGCGTACGTCGCCGTGCGCGGCCTGTCCGGCCTCGACGCGCGCACGGTCTCCCGCACCGCCCTCAGGAGGCGCGCCTGATGGGCAGCCACGGTCTCGGTGCAGCGAGGAACGTGAAGTGGCGGGCAACCCTCCGCCGCGACGCGGCGTCCCTGCATGCAACGGTCGGCAGCGCGTTCGTCACATCCGTCGAACCCCGCCGCACCCCGGCCGTACGCACCATCGGCACCGCCTCGGGGGAGGGCGCATGAGCAACGGGAACACCGCACCCGAAGAGTCCGACGCGGACGACACCGCGGCCCGGCAGCGGCCCACCGCGGTCGTCGTCGGCGGTGGGCTCGCGGGCATCACCGCCGCGCTCTCCCTCGCCGACGGCGGCGCGGACGTCACGCTCCTGGAAGGACGGCCGCGCCTGGGCGGGCTCGCCTTCTCCTTCAAGCGCGGCGACCTCACCGTCGACAACGGCCAGCACGTGTACCTGCGCTGCTGCACCGCCTACCGCTGGTTCCTCGACCGCATCGACGCCGCGTCGCTCGCGCCCTTGCAGGAACGTCTCGACGTGCCGGTGCTCGACGCCGAGAAGAACCGGCTCGGACGGCTGCGGCGCACGGCGCTGCCCGTACCGCTGCACCTCGCGAAGAGCCTCGCGACCTACCCGCATCTGACGCTGGCCGAGCGGGCCAACGTCGGCCGTGCCGCACTCGCGCTCAAGGGCCTCGACCTCACCGATCCGGCGCTCGACGAGCGGGACTTCGGCTCCTGGCTGGCCGAGCACGGACAGTCGCAGCGGGCCATCGAGGCGCTGTGGGACCTGGTCGGTGTCGCGACCCTGAACGCGGTGGCGGGGGAGGCCTCCCTCGGCCTCGCCGCCATGGTGTTCAAGACCGGGCTGCTGTCCGACCCCGGTGCCGCCGACATCGGCTGGGCCCAGGTGCCCCTCGGTGAACTCCACGACACTCTCGCCCGCAAGGCGCTCGACTCCGCGGGCGTACGCACCGAGCTCCGTACACGCGTCACCTCCATCTCCCGTACGGAGAACGGACGTTGGGCCGTCGAGGTTCCCGAGGGGCCCGACACTTCCGGCCAGATCCTGGCCGCCGACACCGTGGTGCTCGCCGTGCCACAGCGCGAGGCGCACGACCTGCTGCCCGACGGCGCGCTCGACGACAAGGGGCGGCTGCTCGACATCGGCACCGCGCCGATCCTCAACCTGCACGTCGTCTACGACCGCAAGGTCCTCAAGCGGCCCTTCTTCACGGCGCTCGGCTCCCCGGTGCAGTGGGTCTTCGACCGCACCGAGGCCTCCGGCCTCACCGAGGGGCAGTACCTCGCCGTGTCGCAGTCCGCCGCGCAGGACGAGATCGACGAGCCCGTCGCCGTGCTGCGGGAGCGCTACCTCCCGGAGCTGGAGCGGCTGCTGCCCAACGCGCGCGGGGCGAAGATCCACGACTTCTTCGTCACCCGCGAGCGGACGGCGACCTTCGCACCGACCCCGGGCGTCGGCGCCCTGCGCCCCGGTGCCCGGACCAATGCCCCCGGCCTCTACCTGGCCGGCGCGTGGACCGCCACCGGGTGGCCCGCGACCATGGAAAGCGCCGTGCGCAGCGGTGCGTCCGCGGCGGACGCGGCGCTCGCCGCACTCGGCCGCCCGCGCGGCCATCTGTACCGGGAGGCGGCGTGAGCCTCGAACCTCCCACGGCAGGAACACCGACATCGACGACATCGGTGCATCCGGTTACACAAGGAGAGACTGTGCCACCTGTGCCCTCGGCCGAAAAGGCTGCCGACGCGGTGGACGTGACCGCGCTTCTGGAGCGCGGCCGAACCCTGGCCACTCCGGTGCTCAAGAAGGCGGTCGACCGCCTCGCACCGCCCATGAACACCGTCGCCGCCTACCACTTCGGCTGGATCGACGCCGAAGGCAACCCGTCCGACGGTGACGGCGGCAAGGCCGTCAGGCCCGCCCTCGCCGTGCTCTCCGCGCAGGCCGCGGGCGCCGCACCCGAGGTCGGCGTCCCCGGCGCCGTCGCGGTCGAGCTCGTGCACAACTTCTCGCTGCTGCACGACGACCTGATGGACGGCGACGAGCAGCGCCGCCACCGCGACACCGTCTGGAAGGTGCACGGGCCCGCCCAGGCGATCCTCGTCGGCGACGCCCTGTTCGCCCTCGCCAACGAGGTGCTGCTCGAACTGGAGACGGTCGACGCCGGTCGCGCCACCCGCCGCCTCACCACCGCCACCCGCGCCCTGATCGACGGTCAGGCGCAGGACATCTCCTACGAGCACCGCGAGCGCGTCAGCGTCGTGGAGTGCCTGGAGATGGAGGGCAACAAGACCGGCGCCCTGCTCGCCTGCGCCTCCTCCATCGGCGCGGTCCTCGGCGGCGCCGACGACGCCACCGCCGACGCCCTGGAGAAGTACGGCTACCACCTGGGCCTCGCCTTCCAGGCCGTCGACGACCTCCTCGGCATCTGGGGCGACCCGCAGTCCACCGGCAAGCAGACGTGGAGCGACCTGCGTCAGCGCAAGAAGTCGCTGCCCGTCGTCGCCGCGCTCGCCGCGGACGGCCCGGCCTCCGAGCGGCTCGGCGAGCTGCTCGCGGCGGACGCCAAGAACAACGACTTCGACAACTTCTCCGAGGCGGAGTTCGCCGCCCGCGCCGCCCTCATCGAAGAGGCCGGCGGGCGCGAGTGGACGGCCCAGGAAGCGCGGCGCCAGCACACGGTCGCCCTCGAAGCGCTGGACACCGTCCAGATGTCAGACCAGGTGCGGGCCCAGTTCGCGGCGCTCGCCGACTTCGTCGTCGTACGAAAGAGATGATCACTATCGGCCGCATATGACTCGCAGTCGCCGGCCGGTGTCCATCCAGGGCATCGGCCGACGGTTACCCAGCAGAGATGAACCACTGCATGAAGGGATAGCCATGACAGCGACGACCGACGGAAGCTCCGGAGCCCCGGCCCCGCAGGCGACCTCGGCCACCACTGCCCCAACGACCGACACGACCCCGCAGGCGGCCGGGACGCACGGCGCCGCCGGCCGAGCCATACACCGCGCCACGGACTTCCTGCTCGCCCGGCAGGACGCCCAGGGCTGGTGGAAGGGCGACCTCGAGACGAACGTGACGATGGACGCCGAGGATCTGCTGCTGCGCCAGTTCCTGGGCATCCGCGATCAGGCGACCACCGAAGCGTCCGCCCTCTTCATCAGGGGCGAGCAGCGCGAGGACGGCACCTGGGCCACCTTCTACGGCGGACCGGGCGAACTCTCCACGACCATCGAGGCGTACGTCGCCCTGCGGCTGGCCGGCGACGCCCCCGACAGCCCGCACATGGCCAGGGCCTCCGCGTGGATCCGTGAGCGCGGCGGCATCGCCGAGGCACGGGTCTTCACCCGGATCTGGCTGGCCCTGTTCGGCTGGTGGAAGTGGGACGACCTCCCCGAACTCCCGCCGGAGCTCATCTACTTCCCGAAGTGGATGCCGCTCAACATCTACGACTTCGGATGCTGGGCGCGGCAGACCATCGTGCCGCTCACCATCGTGTCCGCGAAACGCCCGGTGCGGCCCGCGCCGTTCCCGCTCGACGAGCTGCACACCGACGCCAGGAATCCCAACCCCGCCAAGCCCCTTGCGGCGGTGGCGAGTTGGGACGGTGCGTTCCAGCGGCTCGACAAGGTGATGCACGGCTATCACAAGGTGGCCCTGAAGCCGCTGCGCAAGGCCGCCATCAACTCGGCCGCGCGCTGGATCATCGAGCGGCAGGAGAACGACGGCTGCTGGGGCGGCATCCAGCCGCCCGCCGTGTACTCCGTCATCGCCCTGCACCTGCTCGGCTACGACCTCCAACACCCGGTCCTCAAGGCCGGGTTGGAGTCCCTCGACCGGTTCGCCGTGTGGCGCGAGGACGGGGCCCGGATGATCGAGGCCTGCCAGTCGCCCGTCTGGGACACCTGCCTCGCGACCATCGCGCTGGCGGACGCGGGGGTACCCGGCGACCACCCCGCGCTGGTCAAGGCCGCCGACTGGATGATCACCGAGCAGATCGACCGGCCAGGCGACTGGTCGGTGCGCAAGCCCCGCCTGGAGCCAGGCGGTTGGGCCTTCGAGTTCCACAACGACAACTACCCGGACATCGACGACACCGCCGAGGTCGTCCTCGCGCTGCGCCGTGTGCGCCACCCCGACAAGGTGCGCCTGGAGAAGGCCATCGAGCGCGGGGTGCGCTGGAACCTCGGCATGCAGTCGAAGAACGGCGCCTGGGCCGCCTTCGACGTCGACAACACCAGCCCGTTCCCCAACCGGCTGCCGTTCTGCGACTTCGGCGAGGTCATCGACCCGCCGTCCGCCGACGTCACCGGGCACGTCGTGGAGATGCTCGCCATCGAGGGCATGTCCCACGATCCGCGCACCCGCCGCGGCATCGAGTGGCTGCTCGCCGAACAGGAGGCGAACGGCGCCTGGTTCGGCCGCTGGGGCGTCAACTACGTATACGGAACAGGGTCGGTGGTCCCCGCGCTCGTCGCGGCCGGTCTGCCCACCTCCCACCCGGCGGTCCGGCGCGCGGTCGACTGGCTGGAGTCCGTGCAGAACGAGGACGGCGGCTGGGGCGAGGACCTGCGCTCGTACCGCTACGAGGACTGGAAGGGCCAGGGCGCCTCGACCGCCTCGCAGACCGGCTGGGCGCTCATGGCGCTGCTGTCGGCCGGCGAGCGGGAGTCCAAAGCGGTGGAGCGGGGCGTCACCTACCTCGCCGAGACCCAGACCGAGGACGGCACCTGGGACGAGCCGTACTTCACCGGCACCGGCTTCCCCTGGGACTTCTCGATCAACTACCACCTGTACCGGCACGTCTTCCCGCTGACCGCGCTCGGCCGGTACGTGCACGGCGACCCCTTCGGCGGCCAGGCCGGCGCCGTGACCAAGGGCAGCTGATGAGCGCCGACCCGGCGACAGGACCGCCGGACACCACCCCGCTGCTCGTCGCCTGCGCGCTGGGCATCGAGCACCTCGCCCTGCGCACCGGCAGCCGGGCCGGGGCGAGCGCCCCCGTGACCGTGCTCCGTACGGGCATGGGGCCGAGGGCCGCCGAGCGGGCCATGACCCGCGCACTCGGCGACCCGGCGCTCAGCGCCGCCGCCGTCGTGGCCACCGGGTTCTGCGCGGGGCTCGCCCCCGGCATGCACCCCGGTGACCTGGTCGTGGCCGAGGAGACCCGGGACGCGGACGGCAGCACGCCGTGCGCGGGCACGGAGCTGCTGGTCAAGGAGCTGGTCAGGGCGGTGCCCGGCAGGACCGTGCACACCGGCCCGCTCACCGGTTCCGATCACGTCGTACGCGGTCACGAGCGGGGCGACCTGCTCGCCACCGGTGCGATCGCGGTCGACATGGAGTCCGCGGCCACGCTGCGCACGGCCGCGAGAACCGACGGCCGCCCGGTTGCCGCCGTACGGGTGGTCGTGGACGCCCCGCAACATGAACTCGTCAGGATCGGCACGGTGCGCGGTGGACTATCTGCTTTCCGCGTCCTTCGTGCCGTCCTTCCCGCTTTTTTCGAATGGCACCGTTCTTTGCTGCTCCCCCGGAGGTGAGCCAGATGGCCATGCCGCTTCGTCAGTCCATCAAGGTTGCGACGTATCTCGCTGAACAGAAGATCCGCAGGCGGGACAAGTTCCCGCTCATTGTCGAACTCGAACCGCTCTTCGCGTGCAACCTCAAATGCGAGGGCTGCGGCAAGATCCAGCACCCGGCCGGGGTGCTGAAGCAGCGCATGCCCGTCGCGCAGGCCGTCGGCGCCGTGCTCGAATCGGGTGCGCCGATGGTGTCCATCGCCGGCGGCGAGCCCCTGATGCACCCTCAGATCGATGAGATCGTGCGGCAGTTGGTGGCGAGGAAGAAGTACGTCTTCCTGTGCACCAACGCGATGCTGCTGCGCAAGAAGATGGACAAGTTCACCCCGTCCCCCTACTTCGCGTTCGCGGTGCACATCGACGGGCTGCGCGAGCGGCACGACGAGTCCGTGGCGAAGGAGGGCGTCTTCGACGAGGCCGTCGAGGCGATCAAGGAGGCCAAGCGGCGCGGCTTCCGGGTCACGACGAACTCGACCTTCTTCAACACGGACACCCCGCAGACCATCATCGAGGTGCTCAACTTCCTCAATGACGACCTCAAGGTCGACGAGATGATGATCTCGCCCGCGTACGCCTACGAGAAGGCGCCCGACCAGGAGCACTTCCTCGGCGTCACCCAGACCCGCGAACTGTTCAAGAAGGCCTTCGCGGGCGGCAACCGGCGGCGCTGGCGGCTCAACCACTCGCCCCTGTTCCTCGACTTCCTCGAGGGCAAGGTCGACTTCCCGTGCACCGCGTGGGCCATCCCCAACTACTCGCTCTTCGGCTGGCAGAAGCCCTGCTACCTGATGAGCGACGGGTACGTGACCACGTACAAGGAGCTCATCGAGAAGACCGACTGGGACGCGTACGGGCGCGGCAAGGACGAGCGCTGCGCCAACTGCATGGCGCACTGCGGGTACGAGCCGACCGCGGTCCTTGCCACGATGGGCTCCCTCAAGGAGTCGCTGCGGGCCATGACCGAGACCGTCGTGTCGAATCGCGGGTGACGACGCCATGAGTTCCGGAGAGCCTGTCTCACTGGGCCTCCCCGAGGTGCCGGTCCGACCTCTGGCCGAACGGCGGGTCAGCCGTCAGATCCAGGTCGGACCGGTGGCCGTGGGAGGCGGCGCGCCGGTGTCCGTGCAGTCGATGACGACGACGCGGACCTCGGACATCGGGGCCACGCTCCAGCAGATCGCCGAACTGACCGCCTCCGGCTGCCAGATCGTGCGCGTGGCGTGCCCCACCCAGGACGACGCGGACGCGCTCGCGACGATCGCGCGCAAGTCGCAGATCCCCGTGATCGCGGACATCCACTTCCAGCCGAAGTACGTGTTCGCGGCAATCGACGCCGGGTGCGCGGCAGTGCGCGTGAACCCAGGCAACATCAAGAAGTTCGACGACCAGGTGAAGCAGATCGCGCGGGCCGCCTCGGACGCGGGCACCCCGATCCGGATCGGGGTGAACGCCGGTTCCCTGGACCGGCGTCTGCTCCAGAAGTACGGCAAGGCCACCCCGGAAGCGCTCGTCGAGTCGGCGCTGTGGGAGGCGTCGCTCTTCGAGGAGCACGGCTTCCGGGACATCAAGATCTCGGTGAAGCACAACGACCCCGTGGTGATGGTGAACGCGTACCGGCAGCTCGCGGCCGCGTGTGACTACCCGTTGCATCTGGGGGTCACGGAGGCGGGTCCCGCCTTCCAGGGGACCATCAAGTCGGCTGTCGCCTTCGGGGCGTTGTTGAGCGAGGGCATCGGCGACACCATCCGTGTCTCGCTGTCCGCGCCGCCCGCCGAGGAGGTCAAGGTCGGCATCCAGATCCTGGAGTCGCTCGGCCTGCGCCAGCGGCGCCTGGAGATCGTTTCCTGCCCGTCGTGCGGGCGGGCACAGGTCGACGTGTACAAGCTCGCCGACGAGGTGAGCGCCGGGCTCGACGGCATGGAGGTGCCGCTGCGCGTCGCCGTCATGGGATGTGTGGTGAACGGCCCGGGTGAGGCGCGCGAGGCGGACCTCGGCGTCGCGTCCGGCAACGGCAAGGGTCAGATCTTCGTGAAGGGCGAGGTCGTCAAGACCGTCCCGGAGTCGAAGATCGTGGAGACGCTCATCGAGGAGGCGATGAAGATCGCCGAGCAGATGGAGCAGGACGGCGTCGCGTCGGGGGCACCCGACGTCACCGTGGCTTGAGTTCTGAAGTTCGAACGGGAAGGGGGCTCGAGCGTGACGATTCTGGAATCCATCCGGGGGCCGCGCGACCTGAAGGCGCTGAGCGAGGAGGAGCTCGACGAACTGGCCCTGGAGATCAGGGAGTTCCTGATCCACGCGGTCGCGAGGACGGGCGGCCACCTCGGGCCCAACCTGGGCGTCGTGGAACTCTCCATCGCGCTGCACCGCGTCTTCGAGTCGCCGGTCGACCGGATCGTCTGGGACACCGGCCACCAGAGCTACGTGCACAAGATGTTGACCGGCCGTCAGGACTTCTCGAAGCTGCGCGGCAAGGGCGGCCTGTCCGGCTACCCCTCGCGCGAGGAGTCCGAGCACGACATCGTCGAGAACAGCCACGCCTCGACCGCGCTCGGCTGGGCGGACGGCCTCGCCAAGGCGCGGCAGGTGCAGGGGGACCGCGGGCACGTCGTCGCCGTCATCGGGGACGGCGCGCTGACCGGCGGCATGGCCTGGGAGGCGCTGAACAACATCGCGGCCGCCAAGGACCGCCCGCTGATCATCGTCGTCAACGACAACGAACGCTCCTACGCACCGACCATCGGCGGCCTGGCCAACCACCTCGCGACGCTGCGCACCACCGACTCGTACGAGAAGGTGCTCGCCTGGGGCAAGGACGTGCTGCTCAGGACGCCGGTCGTCGGGCACACGGTGTACGAGTCGCTGCACGGCGCGAAGAAGGGGTTCAAGGACGCGTTCGCGCCGCAGGGCATGTTCGAGGACCTCGGTCTCAAGTACGTAGGACCGATCGACGGGCACGACGTGGGCGCCATGGAGTCCGCGCTGCGCCGCGCGAAACGCTTCCACGGGCCCGTCCTCGTGCACTGTCTGACCGAGAAGGGGCGCGGGTACGAACCCGCGCTCGCCGACGAGGCCGACCGGTTCCACACGGTGGGCGTGATGGACCCGCTGACCTGCGAGCCGCTCGCCCCCTCCAACGGGCCGTCCTGGACCTCGGTGTTCGGCGACGAGATCGTGCGGATCGGGCGCGAGCGGGACGACGTCGTCGCCATCACGGCGGCGATGCTGCACCCGGTGGGCCTGACCAAGTTCGCCGAGGAGTTCCCCGGGCGGGTGTGGGACGTCGGGATCGCCGAGCAGCATGCCGCCGTGTCGGCCGCGGGACTCGCGACCGGCGGACTGCATCCCGTAGTTGCCGTCTACGCGACCTTCCTCAACCGGGCCTTCGACCAGCTGCTCATGGACGTCGCGCTGCACAAGTGCGGGGTGACGTTCGTGCTCGACCGGGCCGGGGTGACCGGCGTCGACGGCGCCTCGCACAACGGCATGTGGGACATGTCCGTGCTCCAGGTCGTGCCCGGACTGCGGATCGCGGCGCCGCGCGACGCCGACCAACTCCGGCTCCAGCTGCGGGAAGCCGTCGCCGTGGACGACGCGCCGACCATGCTGCGCTTCCCCAAGGAGTCGGTGGGGCCCGAGATCCCGGCGGTCGACCGGGTGGGAGGCGTCGACGTCCTGCACCGGGCGGACGACGCGCGCGTGCTGCTCGTCTCCGTCGGCGTCATGGCACCGGTCTGCCTCCAGGTCGCCGAGCTGCTCGCCGCGCGCGGCATCAACTCCACGGTGGTGGACCCGCGTTGGGTCAAGCCGGTCGACCCGGCCCTCGCGCCGCTGGCCGCCGACCACGAGATGGTCGCCGTCGTCGAGGACAACAGCCGTGCGGCAGGCGTCGGTTCGGCCGTCGCGCTCGCCCTCGGGGACGCCGACGTCGATGTGCCCGTACGCCGGTTCGGGATCCCCGAACAGTTCCTGGCGCACGCCAAGCGGGGCGAGGTGCTCGCCGACATCGGTCTGACACCGGTGGAGATCGCGGGACGGATCAGCGCCTCGCTCAGTCTGAAGTCAGGCAAGGAGAACGACGCATGAGCAAGGAGTTCGACCTCGGCACGCTGCTCGCCGAGCGCGGCGCCGAACGGTACGAGCTGCACGCCAGATACCTCAACCACCAACTGCCGAAGATGCTCCACACCATCGGCTTCGACAAGGTCTACGAGCGGGCCGAGGGCGCGCACTTCTGGGACGCGGACGGCAACGACTACCTGGACATGCTCGCCGGCTTCGGCGTCATGGGCCTCGGCCGGCACCACCCCGTCGTCCGCAAGGCGCTGCACGACGTCCTCGACGCCTCGCTCGCCGACCTGACCCGGTTCGACTGCCAGCCGCTGCCGGGCCTGCTCGCCGAGAAGCTGATCGCGCACAGCCCGCACCTGGACCGGGTGTTCTTCGGCAACAGCGGCACGGAGGCCGTGGAGACCGCGCTCAAGTTCGCCCGGTACGCCACCGGCAAGCCGCGCGTCCTGTACTGCGCGCACGCCTTCCACGGTCTGACCACCGGCTCCCTGTCGGTCAACGGCGAGGACGGATTCCGTGACGGGTTCGCCCCGCTGCTGCCCGACACCGCCGTCCCGCTCGGCGATCTCGACGCGCTGGCACGGGAGTTGAGGAAGGGGGACGTCGCCGCGCTCATCGTCGAGCCCATCCAGGGAAAGGGCGTGCACGAGTCGCCGCCCGGGTATCTGCGGGCCGCGCAGGACCTCCTGCGGGGGCACAAGGCGCTGCTCATCGCCGACGAGGTGCAGACCGGGCTCGGCCGCACCGGCGACTTCTACGCGTACCAGCACGAGGACGGCGTCGAGCCGGACCTCGTGTGCGTCGCGAAGGCGCTGTCGGGCGGCTATGTCCCGGTCGGCGCGACGCTCGGCAAGGACTGGATCTTCAAGAAGGTCTACTCGTCCATGGACCGTGTCCTCGTCCACTCGGCGAGCTTCGGGTCCAACGCGCAGGCGATGGCGGCCGGGCTCGCCGTCCTGTCGGTCATGGAGGACGACCAGATCGTCGCGAACGCCCGCGCCATGGGCGATCTCCTGAAGTCCCGGCTCGCCGCGCTCGTCGACCGCTACGAGCTGCTCAGCGACGTGCGCGGACGCGGGCTCATGATCGGCATCGAGTTCGGCCGGCCCAAGTCCCTGAAGCTGCGCAGCCGTTGGACGATGCTGCAGGCCGCGCGCAAGGGCCTGTTCGCGCAGATGGTCGTCGTGCCGCTGCTCCAGAAACACCGGATCCTCACACAGGTCTCCGGCGACCACCTGGAGGTGATCAAGCTGATCCCGCCGCTCGTCGTGGACGAGGCCGACGTCGACCGGTTCGTGGAGGCCTTCACCGCCGTGATGGACGACGCGCACAGCGGCGGTGGACTGATGTGGGACTTCAGCAAGACACTGATCAAGCAGGCGGTCGCCAACCGCTGAGACGCCCCCGAGAGACTTTGCCTCTGAGGCAAAGGATTTGCCGCTGGGGCAGGGCTCTGGCTGAATCGACAGCATGAGTCCTGCCCTCCCGGAGGAGGTTCCGGAGCCCCCGGAGCTGCCCGCCGTAGCGCCCCAGCTGCGCGCCCTGCGCCGCCGCGCCTCCCTCACGCTGGAGCACGCGGCCCGCGCGGCCGGCCTGTCGCCGGCCCACCTCTCACGCCTGGAGACCGGACAGCGCCAGCCGTCGCTGCCGATGCTGCTCGCTCTCGCCCGTACCTACGGTACGACGGTCTCCGAACTGCTCGGCGAGACCCCCGCCGACCGTGACGCCGTCGTCCGGGCCGGGGCCATGGAGCCCACCGAGGCCGGCGGCTGGGTGTACCGGCAGGCCGGCGCCCCCGGCCGCGGCATGCAGGCGCTGCGGGTCCACATCCCGTACGGCAGCCAGGGCGACATCGTGCGCGTCCACCCCGGCGAGGAGTGGCTCTACGTCCTCGAAGGGCGGCTGCGGCTGCGGCTCGGGGACACGACCCACCGGCTCGGCCCGGGTGACAGCGCCCACTTCGACTCGCTCACCCCGCACCGGCTCGCCGCGGCGGACCAGGGCGGGGCCGAGCTCCTCTTCGTCCACACCCTGTTGCAGAGCCCGACCGCCGCGCTGTGCCTCGGCCCCGCGGCCGGTCCGATCCGGGAGGTCTGACATGAGTGACACCGAGCGGCCCGCGGGCCGTGACATCGAGGACAAGCTGCCGCGCGGCATCTGGGTGCGGGTCCTCGTGTACGTCTTCGCCGGGCACGCCCTGGCCGCCTTCATCTATCTGCTGTTCACGCTGGGCGGCGGCCAGTAGGCGGCCTGGACCGTCAGTCCAGCAGGCGCTCGCGCAGCCGCTCGCGGTCGGCCGCGGTGAGCTTCAGGCCCTCTTCCAGGTAGCGGTCCGTGCTGCCCCAGGTCTCCTCGAGCGTCTCGAAGGCCGCGTTCAGGTACTCGGCGCGCGCGTCGAAGAGCGGGCTGAGCAGCTCCATGACCTCGGGGGAGTACGCGTCCGCGGACGTGCCGCTGCGGCGCACCTTGTAGCGGCGGTGCTTCGCGTTCGACTCCAGGTAGTCCGCCTCGATGGCGTCGCGCTCCACGCCGACCGCGAGCAGTGTCACGGCGATCGACAGGCCCGCGCGGTCCTTGCCCGCGGCGCAGTGCATCAGGGCGGGGACGCTGTCCTCGGCGAGCGCGTGCAGCACCCGGCTGTGCTCGCCGGTGCGCTGCGTGATGATCGAGCGGTAGGACGTGATCATGCGGTTCGCGGCGCGGCCCTCGGACAGGAGCGCCCGCAGCTGCTCTATGTCGCCGTCGCGGACCATCTGCCAGAACTCGGCGCCGTCGGCCGGGTCGGACAGCGGCAGGTTCACATTGCGCACGCCCGGCAACTCGACGTCGGCGCCCTCAAGGCGCTGGTCCGCCGCGTTGCGGAAGTCGAAGACCGTGTGCAGCCCGAGGCCCGCGAGGAACACCGCGTCCTCGGCGGTGGCGTGGGCGAGGTGTCCGCTGCGGTAGAGCACGCCCTGGCGCACGCGCCGGCCGTCCACGGTCGGGAGGCCGCCGACGTCCCGGAAGTTGCGTACTCCGGCCAGCTCGGGCTCGGTGGACGGGACGTGCTGCGTCACGGGGGCTCCTCCCGGTCGGGGCACCGGCGTTGCTCGCCGGCGGATCGCGCTCCTGACGATACGACATGGCTTCCCGGGGCAACCATCTGTCCGATTTGAGGCTTTCCTTGGTAACTGTCCCTGGTAGCACGGGTGTTGCGCAGGTCTGCGTGAGCAGGCTCATAGCCGTGACGTTCCGTGGCGGTCGTCCGGATTGCGGCGCGCGGAATTTGCTAGGGGTAAGGCGTTGGTAAAGCGGAAGGGTCGACGCAGGGTGACACCGGGAACTCCCAGTCGATCAAGAAAGGGCTGGCGTACGTGAATTCGGCGCTTGTCGCCGCCTTTCTCATTCCTTTACGGTCACCACCAACTCCGGTCGGAACGCCTAGTCCTGCCACCGCCCGGATTCCGAACGACTACCCGTGACGGCAGGAGCGGGGGACCCACAGGCAGTACGCCGCCGAGGGAATTCCCCATGCGGCTCGGGGTGAAGTCGCGTCCGTACGACGGGCGCGGCCGGACATCTCCCGTCCGAACCCGACAGCTCACCTCGTAGGCGACGGAGAGAGATTTCGCCATGCCCGCAAAGGGAAAGCACCGCCGTCCGAAGTCCCAGCGCGTCACCCGCGCCGCCGCCGTCGTCTCCGCCGGCGGAGCCGCGCTCGCCCTGCCGCTGATCGGCGCGACCGGCGCCCATGCCGCCACCGCCACGACGTACACGGTGAAGGCCGGTGACACGCTCTCCAAGATCGCCGAGGCGCAGGGCGTCGACGGCGGCTGGAAGCAGCTCTACCAGGACAACAAGGCCGCGATCGGCTCCGACGCCGCGCTCATCAAGCCCGGCACGAAGCTCACGCTCGGCGGCGCGGCCAAGGCCACCACCACGGCGACGCAGGCGAGCGCCTCCACCACCACCTCCTACGTGAAGCCCGTCGCCGCGTCCATCGGTACCCCGTACCACCAGAACGGCTCCATGTGGTCCAGCGGCTACCACACCGGGACCGACTTCACCGTTGCCACCGGCACCTCGCTCAAGGCGATCGCCGCCGGCACCGTCGTCTCGGCCGGCTGGGACGGCAGCTACGGCAACGAGGTCGTCATCCAGCACGCCGACGGCAAGTACTCGCAGTACGCCCACATGTCGTCGGTGGGCGTCTCGGCCGGCCAGGCCGTCACCGCCGGGCAGCAGATCGGCCTGTCGGGCGCGACCGGCAACGTCACCGGGCCGCACCTGCACTTCGAGATCCGTACGTCCCCGAACTACGGCTCCGACATCGACCCCCTGGCGTACCTGCGCCAGCACGGTGTGAGCGTCTGACAGGACCCGGCGCGCGCGATCCACTCGGCCCCCCGGGATATTCCCCGGGGGCCGAGTGGGCTATCTCACCACCCGTCAACCCCTGGCTACGGTCGCGTAGGTCACATCCCAGGGTGAAAGATGTGTGGTCGTGGCAAACGAATCGAGATCATTCAGCGGCGGCACGATTCGGTCCTACGCGGCGGTGGGGGACAGCTTCACCGAAGGCGTCGGGGACCCCGGGCCCGACGGGAACTTCGTCGGATGGGCGGACCGGCTCGCCGTCCTCCTGGACGACCGCGTCCCCGAGGACACGTTCCAGTACGCGAACCTCGCGGTCCGCGGCAAGCTCATCGACCAGATCGTCGAGGACCAGCTCCCGCGAGCCGTCGAGCTCGCCCCGGACCTGGTGACCCTCGTCGCGGGCGGCAACGACATCATCCGCCCCGGCACCGACCCGGACGACGTGGCCGAGCGCTTCGAGAAGGCCGTGGTGCGGCTCTCCGAGGCCGCGGGGACCGTCATGGTCGCCACCGGCTTCGACACCCGCGACGTCGCCGTGCTCAAGCACCTGCGCGGCAAGATCGCCACGTACAACATGCACGTACGGGCCATCGCCGACCGGCACGGCTGCGCGATGCTCGACCTGTGGTCCCTCAAGTCGCTCCACGACCGCAGGGCCTGGGACGAGGACCGGCTGCACCTGTCGGCCGAAGGGCACACCCGGGTCGCGCTGCGCGCCGCGCAGGCGCTCGGCATCGAGGTCCCCGCCGACCCGGAGCAGCCCTGGCCGCTGCTTCCGCCGCGCGGCACGTTCGAGGTGCGGCGCGACGACATCCACTGGGCCCGCGAGTTCCTGGTGCCGTGGATCGGGCGGCGACTGCGCGGCGAGTCGTCCGGCGACCGGGTGCAGGCCAAGGGGTTCGTCGACCCGCACGCGATCAAGGCTCACCTGGAGTCCGCGTCCTGAGTCCGGGGCTGCGCCGGTGAGGTGACCGGGCGGAGTGGCGTGTCCTGCCGGGACCGGCGCGGGTGCTGGGATGTCGGCTGCCCGCCGCCGGGGCGGGCCCGACCGGGAAGGACCCCGATCCCATGCCTGTCAGTACCCGCCACTGCGCCGCGCTCGCCGCGGCCCTGCTCGCCGTCGGCCTGCCCGCGTTCCCCGCGGCGGCCGCCCCGCAGGCCCCGGCCGCGGTCGGCGCGCAGGCGCCCCGGCCCGCGACCCTGACGGTCACCGGTGAGGGCCGGGCCGCCGCCGCGCCGGACATGGCCACCGTCACGGCGGGCGTCGAGGTGTCCGGCGCGAGCGCCAAGGAGGCGCTCGCCGCCCAGAGCCGCGCGGCGGACGCGCTGCTCGACGCCGTGCGCGAGGCCGGGATCGCCGACCGCGACGTACGCACCGAGGCCCTCGCCCTGTCCGCCGTGTACGCGGACGGGCCCGAGCCCGGCTCCGCCCCGAAGCTCACGGGTTACCAGGCGTCCCAGGCGTTCTCCGTGAAAATCCGCGACCTGAAGCGCACCGGCGCCGTCATCCAGGCGATGTCCGACGCGTCCGGCGACGCGATCCGCCTCCACGGTGTCACCTTCGACGTCGCCGACCCGAGCGCCCTGCGCGCCGAGGCCCGCAAGGCCGCGCACGCCGACGCCCACGCGAAGGCCGTGCAGTACGCCGAGCTGACCGGGCACAAGCTCGGCCGTCTCGTCTCGCTCGACGAGGGCGCGGGCGGCCGGCCGCGCCCGGTGGCGGTCTCCGCGGTCGCCTTCGACGCGATGGAGAAGGTGCCGGTGGCGCCCGGCGAGATCGAGGACGAGGTGACGCTGACGGCGGTGTACGAGCTGCGCTGACGACTGTGCCCCGGGGGGGCGGTGCTACCGGCCCGCCCCCGTCAACTCGGCCCGTTCCAGGCCCAGTTCCCGTGCGAGCGCCTCATCGGCCCACTCCTGCGTACGGGCCCGCGACACCGCGCCGTCGTACGCCGTCATCTGCACCGCGAGCCCGTCGAGCAGGGCGGTCAGGCGCAGGGCCGTCGCCGCCGGGTCGGGGCAGCTGAACTCGCCCGCGGCGACGCCCTGCGCGATCACGTCCGCGAGTTCCGCCTTCCACCGCTGGTCGAGGTCGCGGGCGACCTCGCGCAGCGCGGGCTCGCGCAGCGACACGGCCCAGCCCTCGATCCACAGCCGCCAGCCCTTGGCCTGCCCGGTCGGCGCGTACCAGCGCACCGCCGCACGGAGCCGCTTGAGGGCCGACGTGCGCCGCCCGAGCAGCTTGCGCAGATGCGCCAGGTCGCCCTCGGCGGCGTACGCGAACGCGGCCGCGACGAGTTTCTCCTTCGTCGAGAAGTGGTACAGCACCAGCGCGTTGCTCACGCCGAGCGCCGATGCCACGTCGGCGATGCGCACGGCGGCGACACCGCGCGCCTCGATCTGTTCGATGGCGGCGCGCAGCAGCTCCTCGCGCCGCTCTGCCACGCTCAACCGGACTCTGGCCACGCGGTCACCCTAGTTGGTCCCGTCCGCGGGCGGCGGCGCGGGAGGTCCGTGCCGGGCTCGTGGCCGCCGCTTCGCGCAGGACCCTTGACACCTTCCTGACGGGCGCGCCACAGTCCCTCTACTCTCCTCTACTGACTGGCCATTCAGTCAATAGGGGTCGGTCGTCCCCCGTCGGAGCAGTCCTGTCGCCGCCAGGAGCACCTCGTGACCCAAGCGCCGCCCGTCCCGCAGAACCAGCCCCCAGCGGGCACCCCCGACCTCTCGGAAGGCTGGGGCGAACAGCGCTCCAGGCTGCGCAAGGACCTGCGCCGGCTCGACGTGCTGTTCTTCCTGATCTGCACGCTCGTCGGCCTCGACACCATCGGCTCGGTCGCGGCCCAGGGCCCGCAGGGCATCACCTGGATGGCGATCCTCGCCCTCGCCTTCTTCCTGCCGTACGGGCTTCTCGTCGCCGAACTCGGCTCCGCCTTCCCGGTGCAGGGCGGCCCGTACGTGTGGACCCGGCTCGCCTTCGGCCGGCTCGTCGCCGGGGTCAACCAGCTCCTGTACTGGATATCCAACCCGGTCTGGGTGGGCGGCAGTCTGTGCATCATCGCCCTCACCACCTGGGAGGAGTTCTTCACGCCGCTGCCCGGCTTCTGGAAGTACCTCGCCGGGCTCGTCTTCATCTGGGGCGGCGCGCTCGCGGTCGTGCAGTCGGTGCGGATCGGCAAGTGGGTGCCGATCGCGGGCGCCGTCGCGCGGATCGTGCTGCTCGGCTTCTTCCTCGTCTCCGTCGTGGTGTTCGCCGCCGAGCACGGTGTGCACACGCTGCCCGCGGGCGAGTTCACCCCCACCTACGCCGGATTCGTGGCGCTCGTCCCCGTCCTCATCTTCAACTACGTGGGCTTCGAACTGCCCAGCTCCGCCGCCGAGGAGATGAAGAACCCGCGCCGCGACATCCCCCTGTCGATCCTGCGCTCGGGGCTCGCCGCCGTGCTGCTCTACGGCGGGCCCATCCTCGGCATCCTGTTCGTCCTGCCGAGCCAGGAGATCGGCAGCCTCGGCGGCTTCATCGACGCGTGCAAGGCCGTGTTCACGGTCTACGGAGGCTCGATCGCGGCCGACGGAACGGTCACGCTCACCGGGCTCGGCTCCGTGTTCGGCGGGGTCGCCGCCGCGGGGCTCATCATCGGCCTGCTCACCTCCGGCGTCACCTGGGCCATGGGCGCCCACCGCGCGCAGGCCGTCGCGTGCGCGGACGGCGCGGGGCCCGCGTGGCTCGGCCGCATCTCCGAGAAGCACGGCACCCCGGTACGGGTCAACTTCCTCTCCGCCGTGCTCGGCACCGTCTTCTTCGTCGTCGCCCTGAACCTCACCGGCGGCGACGGCGAGAAGTACTTCGCCGCCGGCCTCGGCCTGACGATCTGCACCACCTTCATCTCCTACGTCATCACGTTCCCGAGCCTCGCCGTCCTGCGCCGCAAGTACCCGGACCAGCCGCGCCCGTACGCCGTTCCGGGCGGGCGCGCGGGCGCGTGGACCGTGAGCGTGCTGGCCACCGGGTTCGTGGCGTTCACCGTGGTCGTCCTCGTCTGGCCGGGCTTCGGCGTCGGCTGGTTCGGGACGGCGGGCAGCGCGGCGGACTCGCTGCCCGAGTCGTTCGCCGGTCAGCGGCTCCAGTACACGCTCAGCCAGGTCCTGCCGCTGCTGCTGTTCATCGGGATCGGGTTGGTGTTCTACGCGAGCGGCGCGAAGGCGCGGCGACGCGACCGGGAGAACGTCACAGCCCGGGGAACTGATAGTCGCGGTTGATCCGGCCGTCCGCGTCGACGGTCACGAACTCCAGGCCGCCGCCCGACACTTCGCCGGTCTCCGCGCGCACCGACTGCCAGCGGAACGTGACGACGTCCTCCAGGGCGGACGCGCTGTCCGGCGCGGCACGGAACGTGAACTCGCCGGTGGCCACGAACTCCTCGTGGGAGCGCGCCACGCGGGTCTCCAGTTCGTGATGGCCGCGCGCCACGAGCGCCGTGGCGGTGAAGCCGAGCCGGCCCGCCTCCGCCCGCATCTCCTGCGGCGGCTGCAGGACATGGACCCCGCCCGGCGCCCACAGGGCCTCCACGGCCTTGCGGCGCAGGTCGGGGTCCGGCTCGTTCCAGACGGCGGCGTAGCGGGCGGCCAGATCCTGTGCGTCGATGTGCGGCACGGTGACTCCTCGGGAAGCGGGTGTGTGCGACCGACTCTGCGGCCCGGCCGGGTATGACCTCAATTCCCGGCAGGGAATGGCCGATCGGCGTTTCCTGGGGTAGACACGGCCCGGTGACGACCGAGACGGTGACGACGGAGACGGTACGGGGCGGGGGCCTGGGCGAGGCGCTGCGCGGATGGCGGACGCGGCGCAGGATCAGCCAGCTGGAACTGGCCGCACGCGCGGGCACCACACAGCGCCATGTGAGCTTCATCGAGAGCGGCCGTTCCACGCCGGGACGTGCCATGGTCGTACGGCTCGCGGAGGCCATGAAGGTGCCACTGCGCGAGCGGAACGCGCTCCTCCTTGCCGCGGGGTACGCGCCCGCCTACAAGGAGACCGGTTTCGCGGATCCCCACCTGGGCGCCGTCCGTAAGGCGCTGGAACGCGTCATGGAGGCGCACCATCCGTACCCGGCCGTCATCATCGACCGCGGCGCGGACCTCGTCACCGCGAACGGCGCCTTCTATGCGCTGATCGACGGCGTGGGCGCTTCCTTGTCGAAGGCGCCGGTGAACGTCGCGCGCGTGCTGCTGCATCCGCGCGGTCTCGCGCCGCGCATCGAGAACCTGGAGGAGTGGGCATGGCACGTCGTCGACGCCCTGCGGGACGAGGCCGCGCGCAACCCGCACCGGCGTACGGCTCAACTCCTGGCCGAGCTGGAGGAGTTGCTGCCGGACCGGCCGCGGCGCGTCGGCCCGGACCACCTGGGGTTCGCCGTTCCGCTGCGGCTGCGCTCCCGCGTCGGTGAGCTGCGCCTGCTGAGCACGCTCACGCACTTCGGTACGGCGGTCGACGTGACCCTCGCCGAGCTGCGGCTCGAAGCCTTTCTGCCGCTCGACGAGGAGACCGCCGAGCGGCTTACTGTGCTGGCACCCCGTGCGCGTCCAGGGCGATCGCCCCGCCCGGATGCACCAGGAGTGGATTGACCTCCAGTTCGGCCAGTTCGGGGTGGTCCGCCGCGGCCCGTGCGACCGCGCACACGGCGGCCGCCGCCGCCTCCAGATGGACGGGCGGGGCGCCGCGCCAGCCGGTGAGCAGCGGGGCGTGCCGCAGCTCCAGGAGCAGGGCACGCGCGCGTGCCGGGGTGAGCGGGGCGAGGGCGAGCGCCGTGTCGGCGTGCAGCTCGGCCGTGACACCGCCCGCGCCGACCATGACGACCGGGCCGAACGCGGCGTCCCGCCGTACGCCGACGATGAGTTCGCGCGCGTACGGGGGCGTGGCCATCGCCTCGACCGCGTAGCGCTCCATACCCGTGGCCCGGCGCATACGGGCGAACGCGGCGCGCAGGGCGGCCTCGTCGGCGATGCCGAGTGCGACCCCGCCGGCCTCCGTCTTGTGGGCGAGCCCCATCGCCTTGAGCGCCAGGGGGTAGCCCGTGCGGTGCGCGGCCTCCACGGCGGCGTCCGCATCGGTCACGAACTCGGCCACGGGGAAGGCGAGTCCATGGACCGCCAACAGGTCGCGCACGCTCTCGTAGCCGCCGTCCTCAAGGGCGTACGACGCCCCAGGCGTTTCGTGCGGGTCCGGGAGGCAGGGTGTCGTGGCGGCCAGGCGGGCCGCGCCCGCCAGTGCGGTCGCCGCCTGCTCGATGCGCTCGTAGACCGGGACGCCGCGCTCCCTGAGGGTGGCCAGGGCAGGGGTGTCGCGGGCCATCGTGTGGACGACGAGCGGGCGGCCCGCGGCGTCGGAGGCGTCGGCCAGCGCGTGCGCGACCGCGCACTCCGTGTCGCTCTGCGCCGGATTGGCGCTCGCGTAGTCGCCGAAGTAGCCGGTGAGCACGACCGCGTCGGCATCGCCGCCGTGCAGCAGACTGCCCGCCACGCGCGCGTAGTTGGCCAGATCGGCCTCGCCCGCCCCGGCGAGGTCGACCGGGTTGGCCGCGCCCGCCCCGGGCGGCAGGTGCTGCGCGACGGCGGTCTCGGTGTCCGGAGAGAGCGCGGGTACGTCGAGGCCGTGCGCCGTGAACACGTCGGCGGCGAGCGCACCCTGGCCGCCGCTGTCCCCGATGACGGCGACCCGCCGAGCCGGGGTACGTCCTCGCTGGGGGCCGCGCGCCATCAAGTGGACGGCGGTGTCGACAAGTTCACCGGCCGAGTCGAGGAGCAGCGCGCCCGCGTCGCGGCAGACCGCGGCGACCGTGGCGTGCGGGCTGACGAGGGCGCCGGTGTGGGAGGCGGCGGCGCGGCCCGACGCCGCGCTGCGGCCCACGGTCAGGAGCAGCACCGGCTTTCCCGCGGCGTGCGCGGCCGCCAGGACGCCCGCCAGGCGGCGGCCGTCCCGGAAGTCCTCCACGTACGCGGCGATCGCTCTCGTGGGCTCGTGCGCGATCAGCGAGGCGAGGGCGTCGGCGGCGTCGATGTCGCGCTGGTTGCCGAGCGAGACGAACCGCGAGAATCCCTCGCCCGCGCGGGCGAGATGCCGGCCGATCTCCAGCGCGAGGTTGCCGCTCTGCGAGACCAGGCCGAGCCCGCCGTGCGGGAAGTCGCCCCAGCTGAGCCGCAGTTGGCTGGTCGTGTCGACGACGCCCATGCAGTTCGGGCCGAGCAGCCGCGCCCCGTTCGACGTGACCAGGTCCGCGAGGGCCCGCTCCTCGGCGGCGCCCGCACCGCCCGACGTGATGACCGTGAAGCAGCGCGCCCCCGCCGCGAGCCCCTCGGCGACGACGGGCCGCACCTGCCGGGGCGGCACCGCGACGACCACGTGCTCGGGCGCGGTCGGCACGGCCGCCAGATCCGGCAGGAACGGTTCACCCTCAAGGTGGCCGCCCCGGCGGTTGACCAGGTGGACGGCGCGCCGGGCACGGCCGCTCAGGGCGCCGGCGGCCAGCCAGTACCCCCACTTCTCGGGGTTGTCGGACGCGCCCACCACCGCGACCGAGGCGGGGTCGTAGAGCGTGTCCAGGGTGCCCAGCGGGTCGGCGCAGGCAGGGGCGCGTTCCCCGACTCGCTCAGTGGTCACCTGTACCACCCGAAGCGCTCCGCGATGACGGGCAGCCGGTCGGCGACGATGGCGTGCGCGGCGGCCCGCGGCGTCGTGCCGTCGGCCTCCGCGCGGGCCAGCATCTGGTCGATCAGGGCCCGCATGGAGCGCCGCGTGTAGGCGAACGCCTCATCGGCGTCGGCGCCGATGTCGCCGAACAGGGTCCACCACCACCAGGCGTTCGTCCCGGAGTTGACGACCACGTCGGGCAGGACCGTGATGCCGCGCCGCGCGAGGAGCTCCTCCGCCTCCGCGACGACCGGCATGTTGGCGGCCTCGACGATCCAGCGGGCCGTGATCCGGTCCTCGTTCGTGGCGTCGATCGCGTACGAGACGGCGGCCGGCACGAGCACGTCGGCGTCGGCCGACAGCCAGGCGTCGCCCGGCAGTTCACGGTCCTCGGGGCGCAGCGCAGCGCGTTCCACGGTGCCGTACGCGTCGCGGGCGGCGAGCAGCGCCTCCACGTCGAGCCCGTCGGGGTTGGCGACCGTGCCCTTCAGGTCGGCGACCGCGACGACCTTCAGGCCGGCGCGGGCGAGGAAGCGGGCCGTGGCGCCGCCCATCGTGCCCAGGCCCTGGAGCGCGACACGGGTGCCCTCGTGGGCGACGCCCGCGCGGTCGAGCGCGACGAGCACCGACTCGGCGACACCGCAGCCGCCGACGAGCTCGTCGAGGCCGATCCCGTCGACGTCGAGCGCGAACGCGTCGGCGAGCCGCGCGCGGGCCGCCTGCTCGTCGTCGAGCAGCGGGTACACGGCCTGGATGGACGAGACGAGGCCCGCCTCCGCGGCCGCCCTGTCGACCAGGTCCTGGGTCAGACCCAGGTCCTCACCGGTCGTCCAGAACGACTCGATGTACGGGCGCATGGCCCGCAGGTAGCGCACCAGGACGCCGTACGCCTCCGGGGAGCGCGGGTCGCAGTCGATGCCGCCCTTGGCGCCGCCGAGCGGGATGTAGCGCCCTTCGGGGTTGTATTGCAGCGCTTCCTTCATCGTCATGCCGCGCGCGAGCCCGGCGACCTCCTCGACGGTGCAGCCCGGGCGCATGCGCAGGCCGCCGCTGGAGACGCCGCGGACCAGCCGGTCGATCACCAAGTGGCCGGTGCGGCCGGTGACATGGTCGGTCCAGGTGAGCTGGACGAGCGGGGCCGTGGGGGTGGTCATGCGGTCTCCTCGGGGACGGTGATCAGGGTGGGGCCCGGCGTGGTCAGGGCCCGGGCCAGGAGCGTCGCCAGCTCGTCGGGGGAGTGGGCGACGGCGCCGTGGCCTCCGTAGGCGCGGGCGAGCGCGGGCAGGTCCACGCGCGCGTGGTCGACCGCGAGCGGCGTGTCGCCGCGGGCCGCCATCTCGTCGCGGATCTCGCCGTAGCCCGCGTTGTCGAACACCACGACGGGCAGCGGCAGCCGCAGCTCGGCCGCCGTGGCCAGCTCCTGGACGGTGAACTGGAGGCCGCCGTCACCGCTGAGCGCCACGACGTGCCGGTCCGGCTGGGCGGCCTTCGCGCCGATCGCGGCGGGCAGGGCGTAGCCGAGCGTGCCGAAGCCGGTCGGGTGCAGGTAGCGGGCCTGTGGGCCGAGCGTGAGGTGCGGCAGGGCGCCGTAGTAGCAGCACTGGGCGCTGTCGGAGGTGACGATCGCGTCCGGTGCGAGCGTCGCACGGATCGCCTCCAGGTACGGGAGCCACACGGCGTCCCGCGCGCGGGTCTCGTCGTCGCGCGTGGTGCGCAGCGCCGCCGCCTCTTCATGCCGCTCGTCCGGCGCGCTGCCACCGACGACCTTCAGGGCGTCCAGCGTGGCCGCCGCGTTGCCCACGAGCGCGACGTTCGCCGGGATGCCCGCATACATCTGCGCGGGATCGAGATCGACACGGATCAACTGACCCTGGAGGGGCGGGAGATCGGCCCACAGGTCCGACTCCGCGAGCTCCGTGCCGATCGCGAGGACGACGTCCCGGCTCGCGAGCCACTTGTGGACCGCCGGGCTGTGCAGGGAGACGCCGAGCGACAGCGGGTGCTGTTCGTCCACGACCGCCTTGCCGTTCGCCGTGGTGACCACCGGTGCGCCCAACTGCTCGGCAAGGGCCAGGCACTGAGGGCCCGCGCCGCGCGCGCCGCCGCCGAGGACGAGGGCCGGGCGCTCGGCCCGCGCCAAGAGGTCGGCCGCCGCCGCGAGTGCCTGCGCGTCGGGTACGGCCGGCGCGGTCGGTGGGGCAAGACGCACGGGGCCCACCGGCTCTGCCGCCTCCAGGAGGTCGAGCGGCACTTCTATGTGCACCGGTCGCGGCCGCTCCGTACGGAACAACGTGAAGGCGCGCGCCACCGCCGCACCGATCTCGTCCATGGAGGAGACCCGGTGGCTGAACGCGGCCACGTTGCGCAGCGCCTCGCTCTGGCTGCGCATCTCGTGCAGCAGCCCCGTCGACTGGCGCGGATGGCGCAGCGGCATCCCGGGCGAGATCACCAGGAGCGGCACGCTGTCCGAGTACGCCTGGCCGACGGCGGCCGCGATGTTCAGGAGCGCAGGACCCGTCGTGGTGATCGCGACACCCGGGGCGCCCGTCACGCGCGCGTGGGCGTCCGCCGCGTATCCCGCGCCCTGCTCGTGGCGCGGGGCGACGTGCGCGATGCCGTATGCGGTCAGATGGCGGTAGATCTCCAGGTTGTGGGTGCCGGGGATGCCGAAGGCGCGGGTCACGCCGTGCGCGGCGAGGGCGCGTACGACGGCCTCGCCGCCGGTCAGCCGCACCGGTCCGGCCGTCACAGCGACCTCGAGATGACCAGGCGCATGATGTCGGAGGTGCCCTCCTCGATCTCCTCCAACTTGGCGTCCCGCATCCACTGTTCGACCGGGAACTCGCGCGAGTAGCCCCAGCCGCCCAGCGTCTGCACCGCCGCCCAGGTGCAGTAGGCCGCCGTCTCCGACGCGGTGAGCTTCGCCATGGCGGCTTCCGCGGTCGCGTCGAGGCCCGCGTCCAGGCGCTTGGCCGCGCGCCACGTCATCAGCCGCGACTGCTCGATCCGCGTCCGCATGTCCGCGAGCCGGAAGGCGACCGCCTGGTGCTCGATGATCGGCTTGCCGAACTGCACGCGCGTGCGCGCGTAGTCGCGTGCGTACTCGTAGGCGGCGCGGGCCACACCGGTGGCCGCCGCGCCCAGCACCGCGCGCGAGATGTCGAAGGTGCGCATGAGGCCGACGAAGCCCTGGCCCTCGTCGCCGAGCCGGTTCTCCTCGGGGACGAACACGTCCGAGAAGAACATCTCGCGGCACACGATGGCGCGCTGGCCCATCTTGCGCATCGGCTCGCCGAAGGTGAGCCCCTCGGTGTCCTTGCGCAACAAGAAGGCGCTCACTCCGCGCGAGCGCTGCTCCGGGTCGGTCTTGGCGAACACCACGTACTGGTCCGCCTCGCCCGCGTTCGAGATCCACGCCTTCTGGCCGTTGAGGAGGTAGCCGCCGGCGGCGCGGGTCGCCGTCGTCGTGATGGAGGCGGCGTCCGAGCCCGCACCGGGCTCCGTCGTCGCGAGCGAGGTCATCGGGGAGTCGGGGCCGGTCAGCGGGGTCAGCCAGGCGCGCTTCTGCTCCTCGGAGCCGAGCTCGAGCACCGGGTCGGCGAAGAAGCCGTTCGAACAGAGCAGGTTGCCGATGCCCAGGTCACCGACGCACAGCTCCTCCTGGACGAGCACCTGCGTGAAGACGTCGGTGAAGCCGCCGCCCCCGTACGCCTCGGGGAGCATGAACCCCGTGATGCCGACCTTGGCGGCCTTGTGCCACAGGTCCCAGGGCGTCTCGACGTCCGCCTCGTCGACGGCACGCGCGCGCGGACGTATCTCCTCGGCCGCGAACGACCGCGCGAGATCCACGACGGCGCGCTGCTCGGTGGTGAGCGGGACCAGCTCGGTGGGGAGTTCCGACACGGTGCCTCCAAGTGGCTTTACTGAATCGTCGGTCAGTATCCGGACCCTGGGAGAGCCCTGTCAATGGACCGGTTACTGAATGATGGATCAGTTCGAGTCAGGTGTGGCCGGCGGGCGGCGGAGCAGGCAGGGGGAAGGGGCGCGGCGCGTTGTCGGTGGGGCCGCCCATAATGGAAATCCCTGATCGATCAAACGGGAGGCGTCGTGTCACGTTCCCTGAGTTCCGGACCGCGTTCGTTGCGGCCCGCTGCCTTCGGCGCCGAGTCGACGGGCGCGCGCCTGGAGCGCATCCGTAAGTCGCCGAACTTCTCCGACGGCACCTTCCAGAACCCGCAGGCCGCCAAGATCCGGCCGGACGGCTCCATGATCGACTTTGCGAAGGTCTTCTTCCGCAAGGAGGAGCGCGCCCTGCGGGCTCCCACGGGCACGATCCCGGTGCACGCCACGACCCTCGCCGACCTGTCGAAGCCCTCCGCCGACGGGCTGCGGATCACCTGGATGGGGCATTCCAGCGTGCTCGCCGAGATCGACGGCGTGCGCGTGCTCTTCGACCCGGTCTGGGGCGAGCGCTGCTCCCCGTTCTCCTTCGCCGGCCCCAAGCGGCTGCACCCCGCGCCGCTGCCGCTCGCCGCGCTCGGACCGGTCGACGTCGTCGTCATCTCGCACGACCACTACGACCATCTCGACATGCCCACGATCAAGGAGCTGGCCGGCACCGACACCCTGTTCGCGGTGCCGCTCGGCGTGGGCGCCCACCTGGAGCACTGGGGCGTCCCGGCCGACCGGCTGCGCGAGCTGGACTGGCACGAGTCGGCCGAGGTCGGCGGCGTGACCCTCACGGCCACCCCGGCCCGCCACTTCTGCGGCCGCGGCATGCGCAATCCGCAGCACACGCTGTGGGCGTCGTGGGTCGTGGCGGGGCCCGACCACCGGATCTACCACAGCGGTGACACCGGCTACTTCCCCGGCTTCAAGGACATCGGCGCCGAGCACGGTCCGTTCGACCTGACCATGATCCAGATCGGTGCCTACTCCAACCACTGGCGCGACGGCCACACCGGGCGCACCCCGCTGCCCGGGGCGTGGCCCGACATCCACATGACGCCCGCCGAAGGCGTGCGGGCCCACCTGGATCTCCAGGGCGGCGCGCCGCGCGGCGTCCTGATGCCCATCCACTGGGGCACCTTCAATCTGTCGCTGCACGCCTGGGCCGAGCCGGGCGAGTGGACCGCCGACGCGGCGCAGGAGGCGGAGCAGCCCCTTGCCCTGCCGCGGCCCGGCGAGCCCTTCGAGCCGGCCGGAGCGCTGCCGACCGAGCCGTGGTGGCGGGCGGTCTCCGCGCCTCTCGCACACCCGTGGCGCCCGAGCGAGGACGAGGCGCCGGTGGCGGCGCGGCCGGTCGAGGGCGAGCTGGATCTCGCGGGAGACCGCTGAGGGCGCCGGGTCCGCCCTCCGGCGCGCTGTCCGAGCGTGCGCGCTGGTGCGGACCCGGGCTCCTCTGTGAAGCCGGAGGGGCGTGACGAACCGCAGCCCGTAGCCGAGCGGCGCCTACGGCGCGTGGGCCGAGCCGCGCCTATGGCGCGTGGGCCGAGCCGCGCCTGCGGCGCGTGGGCCGAGAATCGCGGGCTGCCCGCCGTCGCCCTCGCGCCGGGAACGCCGCACACCCCTCGGTATCGGGTCATTGACCCGCCCACCGCGCGCCGTTGGCCCCCCGTCGACAACTGCCGCATCACGCTCGTCGCCCATACGGACGGGCGCAGCGGTCTGCGGGGGCGGTCTGCGGGACGAGCACGACGGGCTGCGCCCGCTGACCCAGCTGTCGGCCACACGCACAGCCACGCCCAGCCGCTCTCCGGCAACCTCCGGCTGCTCGGCGTCTGACCCACGGCTCTGGGCCGACTCGCCGTCGGCGGCGGCGCGTTCTTCGGGAGCCGGCTGCTCACCGGGCGCCCCGACGGCTCTGGAGCGCTGCGCACCCTCGGCCGGGCCGACGTGGTGACACGGGGCGGGCACGTGCACCGCGGCGACGGCGAGATCCGGTGGCCGTGACCGCCCGCCGTCAGCGCGGGGCCGCGGCCACACAGAACTCGTTCCCCTCCGGGTCGGCCATCACGATGTGGTGGCCGTCGAACTCCTCCAGGATCGTGCCGCCCGCGCGCACCAGCCGGTCCGCCTTCGCCACGATCCGCGCCCAGCGCTCGGCGGGCGAACCGTGCCCGGGCACCCGTACGTCGATGTGCAGTCTGTTCTTCGCCGTCTTCGCCTCGCGCACCTTCAGGATCGACAGCCGCGGGCCCGTGCCGTCCGGGGAACACAGCCACGCGCCGTCGTCCTCCTCCTCGTCCTCCGGCGGCCCGAACGACGCGAGCCACTCCTCGCGCGTCGCGAACGGCGCGGGCGGGGGCTCGTCCACGTAACCGAGCGCCGTCTTCCAGAAGTCGGCGAGCAGCGTCGCGTCCGCGCAGTCCAGCGTGAGGTCGAATCCCGTCGTCATGAAACCGACCGTACGGGAGCCCACTGACAGTCCGGCCTCGGCGAACACCTGTCCGGCGGAGTATTCGGACTGTCGTACGAGGGCTCATACCAGAGCGGGACCTCGGCCGCCGGAGTTTGGCAACTGCCCACCGCACATGAGGCGTTGACGACTACCGTGAGTGCCCGCCGCGCGACACCCGGTCGCGCTGCCTGCCGTCGTGAACCGCCGACCGACACCCCGAGAGAACCGAGGACGAGGACCCGTATGTCTCAGCTTCGCCAGCCGGCCGCCCGCGCAGACCGCCGCGAAGGCGGTCGGCACGGCAGGCCGGCCGGGCGGGCCGCCGCGCCGCGCCAGGCCGAGACCCACATACGCCCTCAACTGCTGCGACTCGCCGTGCTGCCACCGCTCGCGGTGGCCCTCAGCGCCTGCGCCGCCGTGCTGTTCGTCATCCGCTCCACCGGCGTCCGGCCCAGCCCCGCCCTGTGGGCCGTGCTCGCCGGGGCCTGCCTCGTCACGGCCGCCGGCATCGTCATCGCCGCCATCGCCGCCGACCGCGCGGCCACCGCCGTCCGCGACCGGGTCGTCGGGCTGCGCCGCAGCACCGCCCGCGGCCAGGCCGAACTGCGCGGCCTCGTCGAGAAGTTGCGCAAGGGCGAAGGACCGCCGCCGCGCCGCACCCACACGCCGGTCGGCTCGGGGGCCGACGACTTCGACAAGCTCGCCGCCGACCTCGCGCGCTCCCAGGACGTCGCCGTCACCGCCGTCGTCCAGGCCACGCAGCTCTCCAGCCAGGCAGGCAGCCAGCAGAAGGTCGAGGTCTTCGTGAACCTCGCGCGGCGCCTCCAGTCCCTGGTGCACCGCGAGATCTCCATCCTCGACGACCTGGAGAACGAGGTGGAGGACCCCGATCTCCTCAAGGGCCTCTTCCATGTCGACCACCTGGCCACCCGCATCCGGCGGCACGCCGAGAACCTCGCGGTGCTCGGCGGCGCCGTGTCCCGGCGCCAGTGGAGCCACCCCGTCTCCATGACCGAGGTGATGCGCTCCGCCATCGCCGAGGTCGAGCAGTACTCGCGGGTCAAGCTCGTCCCGCCGATCGACGGCACGCTGCGCGGGCACGCCGTCGCCGACTGCATCCACCTCCTCGCCGAACTCGTCGAGAACGCCACGGTGTTCTCCGCCCCGCACACCCAAGTGCTGCTCCGCGCCAACCTGGTGACCGCCGGACTCGCCGTCGAGGTCGAGGACCGCGGCCTCGGCATGCCGGTCACCGAGCAGAACAAGATGAACGCCCTGTTGGCCGACCCCGACCAGGTCAACGTCGCGAGCCTGCTCCAGGACGGCCGCATCGGCCTGTTCGTGGTCTCGCAGCTCGCGCGGCGGCACGGCATCACCGTACGGCTCCAGACCAACATCTACGGAGGCGTGCAGGCCGTTCTCGTCCTCCCGCAGGGGCTGCTCGGCACCGACCGCGACGACGAGGGCGAGCGGACCCCGCACGTCCGCAGGGCCGCCGCCGCGGCGACCGCCGACAGCATGCTCGGCCCGCAGGCCGCCGCCGCGAACGGCCGGAGCGCTGCCGCCTATCCCACGGCGGTCCCGCGCGAGGCGCCGCAGCCGGTGACCGCCGCACCGCGCGAGACGCCGTCGCCCGTACGCGCCGTCCCGAACACCCCGGTGCCCGGGGTGCCCCGACAGCCGCGCACCGAGTCGCCCCTCGCGCCGCCCGGCGCCGCACCCCTGCCGCAGCGCACCGCGGGCGACCCGCGGCCCACCCCCGCCGACGCCCTGCCCGGCATCCGCCCCGAGGACCGGCAACTCGCCGACGAGCACACGGTGACACCGCCGACCCCGCTCGGCGGCGCGGTCCGCGGCACCATCGGACGCCCGCAGCTCCCCAGGCGCAGAGCCCAGGAACACCTCGCGCCCCAACTGCGCGGAGGCCCCGCGGAGCGGCCCGACGACGAACCTCCGGTCGGTCACGACCCCGGGCTCATGGCGGCGTTCCAGCGCGGCATCACGCTCGCCGAGGCGGCCGAACCGCGCGAGCTGTCACGGGAGGCGCCGCTCCGTGACGACGAGAGCGGGAGCAGTACATGACCACCGCCGCGACGGCCCCGCACGGCGGGGCGATACCCGCGGGCCCCCACCACGCCCCCCACCCGACCAGCACCACCCCCAGCAGTCCGACAAGGAGTCGATCCCCCATGGCGAGCGATGTGCCGACGGGTCATGTGTCCGATCTCGACTGGCTGATGAGCGGCCTCGTCCAGCGCGTACCCCACACCCACAGCGCCGTGCTCCTCTCCTCCGACGGCCTCGTCAAGTCCGTGCACGGACTCGACCCCGACAGCGCCGACCACATGGCGGCCCTCGCGTCGGGCCTCTACTCGCTCGGCCGCAGCGCCGGAGTCCGGTTCGGCGACGGTGGCGACGTACGGCAGGTGGTCGTGGAGCTGGACTCCACGCTGCTGTTCGTGTCGACCGCGGGCTCCGGCACCTGCCTCGCCGTGCTCGCCGGACGGGAGGCCGACGCCGCCGTCCTCGGCTACGAGATGGCCATGCTCGTCAAGAGCGTGCGGCCCTACCTGGTGACGGCACCGCGGCAGCCCTCGGCCGAGCCCACGGCGATGAGGAATTGAGCGTGGCGGCCCCGCAGGACGGGCCATGGCTCGACGGCGCGGCCGGCCGCCTCGTTCGCCCCTACACGGTCAGCAACGGGCGCACCCGGCCGAGCACGTCGATGGATCTGCTGTCCCTGGTCATGGCCACCGGGGCAACCCCCCTCGGCTACCTGGGCCCCGAACACAGCCAGGCGCTCGACCTGTGTGCCCAGCCCACGTCGGTCGCGGAGATCGCCGGCCATCTGAAACTCCCCGCAGTCGTCACCAAGGTGCTTCTCTCGGACCTCGTCGACTGCGGGGCGATCACCACCAAGCCCCCCACGTTCCACGAAAACCCCACTGACCGGTCCCTACTGGAGGCAGTGCTCGATGGACTACGACGACAGCTCTGAGCTGTTCCCCACTGCGCTGAAGATCTTGGTGGCGGGCGGGTTCGGCGTCGGAAAGACGACCTTCGTCGGGGCGGTCAGCGAGATCGCACCGCTCAGCACGGAAGAGCTGCTCACCACCGTCAGCGCAGCGACCGACGATCTCGAGGGCATCGAGAACAAGGTCGAGACGACGGTCGCGATGGACTTCGGGCGGATCACGCTGGACCCGGAGCATGTGCTGTACCTGTTCGGCACCCCGGGGCAGGAACGCTTCTGGTTCATGTGGGACGAGCTCTCCGAAGGCGCCCTGGGGGCCGTGATCCTCGCCGACACCCGGCGCCTGGAGGACTGCTTCGCCGCCGTCGACTTCTTCGAGGAGCGCGGCATGGGGTTCATCGTGGCGGTCAACGAGTTCGACGGCGCGTACCGCTACGAACCGGAGGAGGTGCGCGCCGCCATCGACCTCGACCCCCAGGTCCCGGTGGTCCGCTGCGACGCACGCATCTCGAGTTCCGGCATCCAGACGCTGCTCACCCTGGTCAGGCACCTGCTGGCGCACGCCGCGCCGGCGGCGCCCAGCTTCGGGGCCCACACGTGACAGGAGCACACACGTGACCTACGACGCGGCCGGGCGTCTGCTGCTCACCCCGGTCGACAAGGAAGGCCCCGAGCGGGCGCGGCGGCTGCGCAGGCTCGACCTCGGGCGGCGCCCCGAGCGCACCTTCGACCTCTTCGCCGACCGGCTCGCGGGCGTCACCGGGGCGCCTTACGCGATGGTCAACTTCATCGACGAGAACCGGCAGTTCTTCGCCGGCCTGCACACGCCCGACGGCGACCACCGGGGCGGCGAACTGGGCGCGGTGGCAGCGGAGTCGGCAGCGGGCTCGGCGAGCCGCTATATGGCACGCGATCACGGCTACTGCCCCCATGTAGTCGTGCGCCGCAAGGCACTCGTCCTTGAAGACGTGTGCGACTACCCGCGATTCGCGGGCAACCCTGTGGTCGACGAGATCGGCATCCGCTCCTACCTGGGCGCCCCGCTGATCGACGACCGTACGGGGCTCGCGCTCGGCACCGTATGCGTGGTGGACACCGAACCGCGGCCCTGGGGGCGGGCCGGACTCGCGACCATCAAGGCGATGGCGGGCGAGGTGATGGACATGATCCGGGTGCGCGGCGACACCCTGCTGTGACCTGGGCTTCACGCCGTGACGGTGTCACCGTCGGGGAACGTGATCCGGACCGCGCCGTCCTCCTCCACCGTGCAGTTGACCGACTCCCGCAGGGCCCGCGGGTGCACCACGTCACGGGTCAGGGCCACCAGCGTGACGTGGACGCTCGTACCGCCCGGGTGGTGCGCCGCGCGGAGGTACGGGGTGGCCGAATGCGGGCCGAAGGCGTTGGCCTCGACCTCGCGGGCGATCCCGGTCTCCTCGTCCCAGCCGTACAGCGCGACCACGGCGCTCGTCAGCCCCGACTCCGTACGCGTCAGGGCCCAGCCGGGGCCGAGTTCGCCCTGCGGCCGGACGGCGTCGGCCACCGCGTGACCGCCCTCGCGCACGGTCAGGCCCGCGGCGGCCCGCACCCGGTGCACCCGCAGCTCCCACGGCCCGTGCAGCACACTCGTCGACTCGATCGGGAACTCTTCGTCGCTGCCCGGGAGTTGAGCGTCGTGACGGGAGGAGGCGCGGCGCCCCTCGCAGGTGAGCGGATGGATGCGGCGGCGGCGCGACGGGGTGCCGTCGGGCGCGAGCAGCGCGAGGTGGTTGTCGACCGTGCGGGCCCAGGCGTGCGGCGCGGACTCGGGCGCGGCCGCCGTGGAGTAGGCGAGCTTCGCGTAGTGCGGATCGTCCTCGGCCGGGCCTTCCAGGGGGTTGTGGTCGCTGCCGTGGTTGATCAGCCGGACGATGCCGTCGTGCGGCGTGCCGTGCAGCAGCCAGCCCGGCGCGGGCAGCGCCGTGTACTGCGCGGACTCCTCGACGGGGAGCGGGAGTTCACGCTCCGTCCACACCGGGTGATCGGCGGGCAGCAGAAGTCCCGCGAAGCCCTTGCTCGCCCAGTACGGTGACGCGGGCCCCGAATACGCCTGGGTCGCGGGCAGGAACGTGTCGTACCAGCCCAGCGGCAGCAGCCCCCGTTCGTCCGGCACGCCGCGCTCCACGAAGTGCCGGGCCGCACCGGACGCGAGGCGCCGGGTGAGGCCGGGCGCGAGCGGCGTGCAGTCCGCGAGCGCGCCCATCCACACGGGCGCCGTCGCCGCGAACCGGTACGTGAGCGAGCGGCCCTGGTGCACGGGGGCGCCGTCGCCGCCGAAGAACTGCGGGTAGGTGGCGAGGAACTGGCCGAGGCGCTCCCGGTAGACCTTGGTGCGGCCGGTATCGGGGTCCTCGCCGGCGATCCGTGACCACAGCAGCGGATACAGGTGCAGGGCCCAGCCGATGTAGTAGTCGAAGTTGCGGCCGTCGCCGTCGGTGTACCAGCCGTCGCCGACGTACCAGTCCTCGATCCGGTCCAGGCCGCCGTCGATGTCGCTCTGGCTGTAGGGAGCGCCGACGGACGCGAGGAACTGCTCCGACACCACTTGGAACAGGCGCCAGTTGTTGTCCCAGGTGCGTCCGCCGACGAAACCGGAGAACCACTCGACGACCCGCTCCTGCACCCGGACGTCGAGCCGGTCCCAGATCCAGGGGCGTGTCTCGTGCAGCGCGACGGCGATCGAGGCGGCCTCCACCATCTGTTGGGAGCAGTCGGTGAGTTCGGGCCAGGCCTCGCCACTGTCACGGTCCGTGCCCGTTGTCAGACCCTCCGTATACCTTTCGATCAGGTGGGAGACGGCGGCCGCGTCGGGGCCATCGCCGCCGCCCGCGCCCGCGATCCGGAAGGAGGCCAGCAGAAATGTCCGAGCGAAGCCTTCGAGCCCGTCCGAGACGACCCCGGACCAACTGGCCCGCCCCGGCAGCCGGTACTGCGCGAAACCGGGGGTCGCGTACGGGACGAGCGCGTCCAGCTGGCGGTCGGCCAGGGCCTCCCAGTGCGCCCGCGTCCAGCCCGTCCGGGGGGAGCGGACACGGTCGGTGGGCGGCAGGGAGAAGTACGGGGCGGGCATGGCGGTTCGCTTGCTCCTCGGTTCGGGGCTCCGCGGCCGGGGCGGTGGCCGCGGATCAGACGAGTTCGGCGGTGTGCGTACGGCCGCGGGAGCCCGCGACGCGGACGGTGACCACGGGACGGCGGCCGGGTGCGACCTGCACCGTGTCGTCGGCCCGCACCACCTGCCGTACGGGGAACGGGAGTTGGACGGTGACGGTCGTCGCCGTGCGGCCGGGATCGGCGAGCGCCACCGAGATCCCGTCGTCGCGGCGGCGGACGAGGACGGTGCAGGGGCCGTCCGCGCGCAGCCCGCCGACCGCGCCCGCCGCCCAGAAGTGCACGGCGAGCAGCCCGAGCCGGGGCGACTCGACCGCCTGGACCGTCGTGTCGTTGGCGACGACGCGCACCGGCCGGGACCGGGACCAGGCGCCCGTAGCGGTGGCGGTGGCGCCCGGCAGCAGGACGTAGGCACAGGAAGCGGACGTGGGGGAGGGGCCGTGATCGAACCAGAGCGTGGCGTAGCGGCGGATGACGGGGGCGGTGCTGCCGCCGGTGTCGGCGCCGGTGTTGAGGGAGCGCCAGGTGCCGGTGCGCTCTTCGCGGAGCGCGTGCAGGGGGCCGCCGGCCGGGAAGACGTAGCCGCCGGTGCCTTCCAGGTGGGCCCAGGAGGCGTCGGTCAGCGCCGCCGACCAGCCCGGCTCCGCGGGTTGCGGGTGTCCGTCGACGGTGAGGCGGGGCGCGCCCTCGGCGTGCAGGTTCCGGTTCTCCACGATCGTCTCGACGGTGCGGCCGTCGCTCGCCGTGATGCCCGCGCCCAGGGCGACGACCGCGTTGTCCACGAAGAACCAGGCCTTCTTGGCGCGCAGCGTCGACCCGTCGGCGATCAGCTCCATCGCCGCGGCCCCGTACCGGCCGTTGAGGACGGCGCCGCCCGCGACCGCGTTCTTGGGCCGCATCGTGCCCGTCCCGCCCCCGGTCCCGAGGTCGGCCCGCGCGCGGGTGTCCACCGTCGTCCCCGGCAGTCGGTACGGATCGACGGTCGGCCAGAAGCCGTCCCCGAAGGCGTCGAGGTCGTCGCCTTCGTACAGGTACGTCATGCCGTCGCCGGTGTACCAGCCGTGCAGGTTCTCGCCGTTGCCCGCCTCGTACGCGGCGATGCGCTTCGAGGACAGCGCCAGGGCGCACGCCCAGCCGGGCCTGCGGTGCACGACCCGGTCCATGCCGGCGAAGACGAAGTGGCCGGTGAGCCGGTCGGCGGGGAGCACCGCCGGATCGTCGAGGACCGCCTTGGCGCGGGCGAGCGCGGGGATGCCGACGAGCGTCGCGTACGGCGTCTCGCGGTTGCGCAGGATCCAGCCCTTGGCCGCCGCGCGCCAGCGCTCCGCGTACGACTGCGGTGCGCCCTCCGCGAGTTGGAGGATGTACGAGACGGTGACGGCGCCGTCGGTGTGGTCGCGGGCCCGCTCCCGGGAGATCGCCCGGCCGCGCACCGCGTCCATCATCAGGCCGTCGAAGAGAACCGGTGCGAAGGTCCGGTCGACGGCGTCGTGGAGCACCGAGACGGCCGGGTCCGTGACCGCGTGCTCCGAGCCGGCCAGCAGCGCGATGAGCTGCCCCACGCTGCCGAGCAGCACGCTGCCGTACGTTCCCGTGTAGGCGACGGAGTCGTGCTGGACGAACGAGCCGTCCGCGTAGAAGCCGTCGCCCGAAGTGACGTACCGGAACAGACTGTTGCGGCCCTGGTCGCGGACGTCGGACAGGCCGTCGCGGGCCAGCGCGACCACGGCCGCGTCCCGGGCGAGCAGCCCGCGCAGCGCGACGATGACGGCCTTGTCGGCGCGGTTGGCACCGGTCTCGGCGAGGCCGGGGGAGTTGGTGCGCCGGTCCGGGTTCGGGACGAACCGGGCGACCGTCTTCAGGTAGGCGTCGAGGTCGTCGGCCGGGAGCGAGGCCCGCAGCAGGACGCAGGTGTCCATCAGCGCCCTGGGCGCGCCGATCTCCCAGAACCACCAGTTGCCGGACTCGGAGCGGGCCGGGTGGTAGCCGGTGGTGTGCAGGAAGCGCAGGGCGCCGAGCAGCCCGGCGAGCACCGTGGGCTCGCCGGTCAGCGAGGTGCCGGGCGTGGCCCACGCGGTGGCCAGGGTGCGCAGCCGCTGGTAGCTCTGGCCGAACATGCCGGGGTCGGAGGCAGGGGCCAGGTCCGCCCACAGCGCCGTGCGCCCGGCCGACGTGTCGATCTGTCGCCACCAGGTGGCGGCCTGGGTGTCCAGTGCCGTGAGCGCGGCGGCGAAGTCGGTGTCGTCCGGGTCGAAGGTGCCGCCGGTGAGCTGCCGCGCGGCCCGCGCGAGCAGGCCCTCGTACGGGTCGTCGGCCGCGGCGGCGCTGCTCGCGAGGGCGCCGGGCAGGCTCACCGCGGCGGCCGCACCCGCGAGAGCGAGTGTCTGACGTCTGCTGAGGTCCATGGTCGCTCGTCACCCTTCCCGTCAGTCGCTCAGGCCGGCCGGGTCGACGTCCGGCTTCGGCAGGTTGAGTGCGGCGAGTTCGGCGCGGCCCTGAGCGTCGATGGGGAACGCCCAGGTCGTGAGGAAGAAGTCGGTGAGATCCCGGCCGGCGACGCGGCTGGCGTACGTGGCCAGGGCCCGGTAGCGCTTGTCGTTCTCGGTGTAGCTCGACTGCGGGTTCTCCTCGCGCACGAGGCGGTGCATCCGCGGCCAGAAGTCGTCCCCGAACGCGAGCTCCAGCTGCCGCAGCGGCACGAGCTTCTCGTACGCGCCGAACGACTTCTCGTAGGTGAGCCCCGCCGTGCCGAACTTGGCCTGGGCGGACTGGAAGTAGTTCAGCCCGGTCGACGGCGTCACGGTCAGCAGGTTCGACGGCTGCCCGAGGGCCCGCTGCACCGCCAGCGAGTAGATGTTCACCGTGACCTCGGTGAGTCCGCCCGGCTTGTAAGCGAACTGCTGATGCAGATGGCCGAGTTCGTGGTAGAGCCCCCAGCCCCGGGTCGTCAGGCCGGTCACGGTGGTGGCCCGGTCGAGGTAGGCGCGCGGGAACCCGTTGTAGCCGTGGGTGGCGTACGCGCCGACGCCGGACGGCACGACCGACACCTCGGTGAAGTGGTAGCCGCCCGCCTTCGGCCGGTGCACCGGCTTGGACCCGTCGAGGCCGCTGATGTCGGACTCGGCGTCGATGATCCGCTCCAGGAGCCGCAGCAGCGCCGCGTGGTCTTCGTCGCGGTGGAGCAGCGCGCCCTCCCGGGTGAGCGTCACGATGGACCGGGGGCCGTGCAGTTCGACGAGCGGGACGTCGGTGTACGTGTCCAACTGGCGCTGGTAGTCGGCCTCTTGGGTGGAGCCGAGAGTGAAGACGGGCATCGGGGCGGAGCCGCTCTTCAGCTTGACCGCCGCGCGCTGCCCGTCGCCCGCGAGGGAGAAGTAGACGGGCCCGCCGTGCGGGTCGGTGACCGTGTTCGCGCCGGCCTTCAGGGGGTAGCTGCGGGGCGCGGTGAGCGTGCCGTAGTAGTCCCACTGCCCGATCCAGAGCGTCGGCACCACGTCGTCGTACGGCAGCACGTCGAGGCGGAGCGCGGCGCCGGGCAGGGCGTAGCGGCCCGTGGCCTGGAACTCGGAGGCGCGCAGCGCCTGTCCGAGGCGCAGCCGCTCGGCCTCCGCGGAGGGCCGTGCTCTGAGCTCCACGGTCACCGCATCGGCATGGGCCTCGGCGCCGGCGGCGTGTGCGGCCGGCCCGGCGCCGAGGCCGACGGCGATCGCGGCGCCGGTGGCCGCGGCGCTGGTCAGGACGGTACGGCGGGACGGAGCTTCGGGAGTGCGCATGCGGAGTCGTCTCCTTGCGGTCATCCGAACAGGGAGGGGAAGGTGCGGCAGGGAGGTGCGGTGGAGGGCGGACGCAGGGCGAGTGCGCCGCGTCGCCAGCATGTAAGCGTTTGCTACCTGCCCGCAAGAGGTTCCGGGGAGTTTCTGTTCGTTACTACGTCAAGTGGCGCCGATCCGAGCAGAATCGAGCAGCGCAGCGGGACTGGGCGGCACAGCGGAACGGGCCAGCACAGCGGAACGGGCCGGCCCGGCGCGACCGGCGGGCCCGGCGCGACCGGCCGGTCCAGGGCATCCGAGCGGCGAGGCGCGACCGAGCGGCGAAAGGGCTCAGCCGGCTCAGCCCTGCCGCCGTCCCGCCCGGGGCGGCGCCACCGAATCGCGCACCACGATGTGCGTCCCCAGCCGCAGTGTGCCGGTCGTGGGCGCGCGCCAGTCGTCCTCGTCGCCGCCGTTGAGCGCGACCCGGACCGCCTGTCGGCCCATCTCCTCCAGCGGGATCCGGACCGTGGTCAGGCGGGGCCGCAGCTCCTGGGCCACCGGAATGTCGTCGTAGCCCACCAGCGACATGTCCTGCGGGACGCGTACGCCGGCCTCCTCCAGGGCCTGGGCCGCGCCCGCCGCGACGATGTCGTTCGCGGCGAAGACGGCGGTGAAGTCGGGTGCCTCCCGCAGGAGTTCGGCCATGCGCCGGTAGCCGAAGGCGCGGCTGAACGCGCCGGGCTGTTCCAGCCGCGGGTCGCGCCCGATGCCGCGCAGCTCCAACGCGCGCCGGTGTCCGGCGAGCCGGTCGCGGGCCGTCGACAGGCCGGGCGGCCCGCCGAGGTACAGGATCCGCCGGTGCCCCTGGGTGATCAGGTGGTCGGTGAGGGCGAAGGCGCCGCCCTCGTTGTCGTACTCCACGCCGACCGTGGGTACGTCGTCGCCGAGGGAGGGCCGCCCGCACAGCACCAGCTTCGAGCCGCCCGCGTCCAACTCGCGCGCGCGGCGGGCCAGTTCGGCCTTGTAGGCACGGTCCTCGACGCTGCCGCCGACGAGCACGACCGCGTCCGCGCGCCGCTCGTGCATCAGCTCGATGAAGGCCAGCTCCCGCTGTGGATCGCCCTGGGTGCAGCAGACCAGGCACAGTCGGTCGCCGTCGGTCGCCTCGCGCTCCACGCCGCGCGCGATGTACGCGTAGAACGGGTCGATCAGCTCGCTCACGATGATGCCGACGGTGCGGCCGGAGACCCCGGCGAGCGCGCGGGCGTGGGCGTTGACCACGTAGCCGAGCGCGCGCATCGCCTCCTCGACGCGTTCGCGGGTGGCGGCGGCGACCGGATAGTTGCGGTTCATGACGCGGGACACGGTCGCCGTGGACACACCCGCGCGCTTGGCCACGTCCACGACCGTGGCGCGGCGCTGCCCGCCGGCCGTGCCGCTCGCGCCGGACGCCGTCGAACTCTGCCGGGACATCCGGCCCACCCCCTGATGGTCGTGCTGTTGTGCTGTCGGTGCTCCGCCCGGACCAGAGCCTATGGCGTGCGGCGCGGGCCCGGTCACGCGATCCGCTCCAGATCCTCCAGGAGCACGGGATGGTTGAGGGGCACCCCGCGGGCGTACCGGGCCAGTTCGTCGACGGCGAGCGCGCCGAGCCGCCCGACCTCGTTGCCCTGGGCGCCCGCCATGTGCGGGGTGATGAAGACGTTGGGCAGCTCCCACAGGGGGTGGTCGGCGGGCAGCGGCTCCGGGTCGGTGACGTCGAGTACCGCGTCGATACGCCCGCTGACCAGGTGCCCGGTCAGCGCGGCGGTGTCCACGAGCGGGCCGCGCGCGGTGTTCACGAGCAGGGTGCCCGGCCGCATCAGATCCAGCCGGCGCGCGTCGAGCAGCTGCCGGGTCTCGGCCGTGTCGGGCGCGTGCAGGGTCACCACGTCGCTGGTCGCGACCAGGGTGTCCAGATCGGTGCGGGTCGCGCCGAGCAGCTCGGCCTCGGCGTCGCTCACGTACGGGTCGTAGAGCAGGACCTCGGCGTCGAGCGGGCGCAGGAGCCGGACGACGCGCCGGCCGATGTGCGAGGCGCCGACGACGCCGACCGTGAGGCCGTGCGTGCCGAGCCAGTGGTGCTGGTCCAGGTCGTCGGCGGTGCGGTGGGTGCGGCGGGTGCGGAAGAGATGGGAGAGGGGGAAGGCGCGTTTGGCGCCCAGGATGATCGCGGCGAGGGTGAACTCGGCGACCGGCACCGCGTTGGCGGCTGCCGCCGAGGAGACGGTGATCCCGCGCTCGTAGGCGTCCCGGCTCAGAAACGTCTTCACGGTGCCGGCGGCGTGGATCACCGCACGCAGCCGGGGTGCGCGGTCGAGCACGGCCGTGTCGATGGGCGGGCAGCCCCAGCCGGTGAGCAGCACCTCGCACTCGGCGAGCGCCGCGTGTGCCGTGCTGCTGGCGAACTCCCGTACGACACAAGGGGGTTGGATGTCGGCGGTCTCCTCGAGGCGGGCCCGTACCGACGGCGGGAAGACGTCGTCGACGACCGAGGAGTCCATCGCGAGAACCGTGCGGGGCCGCCGCGGGGGCGGTGTGGCGTCGGCGGCCGTGGCCTCGACCGGCGCCTCGTCAGTGGTACGCACCCTGCCTCCGGACAGTAAACGTATTCTATGGCGTTACCGAAAACTAGGGAGCCCGATGCGGGACCGTCAAGGTCAACCACACCGCCACTGCTGCGAGTTGCCAGCAATTTCGCCGAAATGCCCGGTCGTGCAGGGCTCGTGAGAGGTGCGCGTCACGCAGGTGTTGCCCGCATCTATTGACGACAGGGTTAACCGCTTACTAACTTGCCGCCGCAGCAGGAGAGTTACCGCATCGCGCCACTTCGGCCGAACAGGACCGCCTCATGACTGTTCCCGCACCACCGTCCGTCGTCCCCCGCAAGACCCTCCGGCAGCGTCTCCAGCGCGACAAGGTGATGCTGCTGCTGTGCCTGCCGGGTTTCCTGTATTTCGTGGTGTTCCACTACGTGCCGCTGCTCGGCTACATGGTGGCGTTCCAGGACTACCAGCCCTATCTCGGCTACATGCACAGCGCCTGGACCGGCTTCGCCAACTTCAGCGCCGCCTTCGCCGACCCCGACTTCTGGTCGGCGACCGGCAACACGCTGACGATCGCGCTCGTCCAGCTGGTCCTGTTCTTCCCCGTGCCGATCGGGCTCGCCCTGCTGCTCAACAGCATCGTCAGCGACAAACTGCGCCGCTTCGTGCAGAGCGTCGTCTACCTGCCGCACTTCATCGGCTGGGTCATCATCGTCTCGATCTTCCAGCAGATACTCGGCGGCGCGGGTGTCGTCCCCGACCTGCTCGAAGCGCTCGGCCTGCCGCGCTACGACATGATGACCGACCCCGACGCGTTCCCCTGGCTGCTCGCGCTTCAGGTCATGTGGAAGGACGCCGGCTGGGGCACGATCATCATCCTCGCCGCGCTGCTCTCCGTGGACCGCGGCCTGTACGAGGCGGCGGCCATGGACGGCGCGGGCCGCGCACGCCGCTTCTGGCACGTCACGCTGCCCGGCCTCTCCCCGGTCCTGGTCCTCTTGCTGATCCTCAACCTCGGCAACATCCTGACCGTCGGCTTCGAGCAGATCCTCCTCCAGCGCGACGCCGTCGGCCCGGGCAGCGGCGAGGTCCTGGACACGTACGTCTACTTCCACGGGATCAAGGACAACCAGTGGGGCACGGCGGCCGCGGTCGGTCTCGTGAAGGCCGTGATCGGCACCGTCCTCGTCATCGGCGCGAACAAGTTCGCCCACCGGCTCGGCCATGAAGGGGTGTACCGCGGTGCTGACCGCTGAGACGACGACCGCCGTCCGGACCCGGGGAAGTGCCCCACAGGCCCCGCAGGAAGGGGAGTTGCGCCCGTCCGGGGCCCGGCCGCCCTGGATGGAGAAGCCCACCAAGGCCGGCCTGGTCATCAAGGGTCTCGCTCTGGTCCTCGTCGTCGGGCTCGTCGCGTACCCGCTGCTCGGCGTGATCGGCACGAGCTTCGCCTCGCAGAGCGACATCATCCGCTCGAACGGGCTCGTCCTGTGGCCCGATCACCCGAACCTCGACGCCTACCGCACGGCGTTCACCGGCGGCCGCGTCACCCGCGCTCTGTTCGTCAGCGTCGGGGTCACGGTCCTCGGCACCGGATGCAGCCTGCTCGCCACCATCGGCATGGCGTACGGGCTCTCGCGGCGCGGCATCGTCGGTGGCCGCTTCATCCTCATGACGGCCCTGTTCACGATGCTGTTCAACGCGGGCGTCATCCCCAACTTCCTTCTCGTGAAGGAGCTCGGCCTCTACAACACCTTCGCCGCGCTCGTGCTGCCCACGATGGTCAGCGCGTTCAACCTCGTCGTGATGCGCGCCTTCTTCATGAACCTCCCCGGGGAGCTGTACGACGCCGCGAAGGTCGACGGCGCGGGCGACCTGCGCACCCTCGTCCAGGTCGTGCTGCCGTTGTCGAAGGCGGTCGTCGCCGTCGTCGGGCTCTTCTACGCGGTCGCGTACTGGAACGCGTACTTCAACGCCCTGCTGTACCTCGGCGACAACGACAAGTGGCCGCTGCCGATGGTGCTGCGCACGTTCATCCTCCAGGGGCAGGCCCTCGACTCCGGGGCGGTCGGCGAGGTCGTGGCCCCGCAGCAGGCCGTGCAGATGGCCGTCCTCGTCATCGCGGTCGTCCCGATCCTGCTCGTCTACCCCTTCCTCCAGCGGTACTTCACGAAGGGCGTGCTCACCGGAGCAGTCAAGGGCTGACCGGCGACGCGCCTCCGTGGAAAGCGCCCCCACCTCTCTTCTCATCCCCTCCTGTCGAGGAGTTCTCCGATGTCCGGCACCCTCCCTGCTCATCGACCCGTCAACCGCCGCACCCTGTTCCGCTGGGGCACGGGCCTCGGCCTCGGGGTCGCGGCCGCCCCGCTGCTCGCCGCGTGCGGCGACGGCGGTACCGCGGCGAAGGCCGACGCCATCGGCGGCAAGCTGCTGCCGAGGACGACGGTCCGCTCCATCGGTATCAACGCCGATCTGCCCGGCACCGCGGCCGGCGTCCCGAACGCGTTCCTGAAGTACCCGACGGACCTGGTCCGGGCGACGAAGGGCACCCCGCTCAAGGGGGCCAAGAAGATCACGGCCGTCACCGAGACCTTCGCCCCGCTGCCGCCCGCGCGCGGCAAGAACGCCGCCTGGCAGGCCATCGAGAAGCTCCTCGGCACCGAGGTGGACTTCACGGCGGTGCCCGCCGACGACTATCCGGCGAAGTTCTCCACCATGGTCGCGGGCGACCAGCTCCCGGACATCTTCATGTACCCGGAGACCGGCGGCGTCGACAACATGGCCTCGTTCCTCCAGGCCAAGTGCGCCGACCTCGGCCCGCACCTGTCCGGCGACAAGGTCAAGGACTACCCGAACCTGGCGGCCATCCCCGAGTACGGCTGGCGCGACGCGGTCAAGGGCGGGAAGCTCTACGGCATCCCGATCGCCCGAAGCGGCAGTGCGGGCGCCGGTTTCTACCGCGCCGACCTGTTCGCGCGGGCGGGCGTCACGAGCCTCGACCAGATCGACAGCATCGAGCGGCTCGTCGAGCTCGCGAAGGAGCTCAGCGACTCCAGGAAGAAGCAGTACTTCTTCACCGGCGGCGGCGTGAACCTGCTCGCCATGTCGGCCGGCGCCCAGCACCTGTGGAAGCGGGACCACAAGACCGGCAAGTGGACCTACCAGATCGAGGACGACAAGTACCGGTACGCCATCGAGACCGCAGCCAAGCTCTACAAGGCGGGCTGCTACTACCCGGGCACCGTCCAGATGTCCGGGGCGCAGAAGGCCGAGTACACGAACCTCTTCAAGAACGGCAAGGCCGCGTACGTGTACGACGGCATGCCGTCCTACCTCGCCCCCGGCGCCGGCTACGTCGACTCCATGGCCGCCATCGACAAGACCTTCGACGTCCGGCCGATCGTCCCGGTCGGCAAGGACGCGGTGGCCTGGACGGACAATGTCTCGCTGGAGAACTGCTACGTCACCAAGGCGAGCGACGCCCGCGTCAAGGAGATCCTGCGCCTCGCCGACTTCGCGGCCTCGCCGTTCGGCTCCCTCGAGTACACGCTCATCACGTACGGCGTCGAGGGCACCGACTACCGGCGCGACAAGAACGGCACGCCGGTCCTCACCAAGCAGGGCACTCAGGACATCACCGTGCCGTGGTCGAAGCTGGCGTCGGCGGCGCCCGCGTTCTTCAGCGCGACCAACCCGGACGCGGCCAAGCACGTCCACGAGGCGTACACGAAGATCATCCCGATGCTCATCGAGGACCCGACCCAGGGTTACTCCTCGCCGACCTGGGACTCCAAGGGCCTCGGCAGCCTCTACACCATCCATCTCGACGGCATGAAGGACTTCGTCACCGGCCGCGAGCCGCTGTCCGCGTACGACTCCTGGGTCAAGAAGTGGCGCAAGGCGGGCGGCGACACGTGCCGCGCCGAGTTCGAGCAGGCATCAGAGAAGCAGGCATCAGAGAAGCAGGCCTCCGGGAAGAAGGGTTCCAAGTGACCACCACCAGACGCGCGTTGCTCGGCAGGTCCGCGTCGGCCGCCGTGGCCGCCGCCGTCGGCGTCCCGCTGTTCGGCGCCCCCGCGCTCGCCGCCGAAGGATTCGACCCGCGCCCCGGCTCCGACGGCGTCGGCGACCCGCTCTACCCGACGCTCGGCAACGGCGGCTACCAGGTCGTCCACTACGACCTGACCTTCGACTTCACACCCGTGACGTACGACTTCACGGCCGTGGTCCGGATGAACGCGCAGGCCACGCAGGACCTGTCCGCGTTCAACCTGGACACCGACGGCCACACCATCGACGCCGTCACAGTGAACGACCGCGCGGCCCAATTCGCCCTGTCCGCAGGTAAGTCGGGGCAGGAGCTGACGGTCACCCCGACCGCACCGCTCCACAAGGGCACCCCGTTCACGATCGCCGTCAGCTACCACGGCAACGGCAAGGCACCCCGGACGAGCCTGTCAGGCTGGAAGTTCGGCGCGGACGGCGGCTTCGCCTCCGCCGTGCAGTCCTCGCGCGCCGACACGTTCCTGCCGTGCAACGACACCCCCTCCGACAAGGCCACGTGGACCTTCCACCTCTCCGCGCCCGAGGGCTATGTCGCCGCCGCCAACGGCGAGTTGACCGGCACCGACAAGCGCCCGGACGGTTCGACGGTCTGGCACTTCGCGCTGCGCGAGCGGATGCCCACCGAACTGCTCGGCATCGCCGTCGTCAAGGGCACGTATCTGTACGGGACGTCGCACGCGGGCCTCCCGCTGCGCCACATCGTCCCCCGGGGCGAGGAGGACACGTACGCGCCGATCGTGGCCCGCACCCCCGACCATCTCGCCTGGCTTGAGGCGAAGTTCGGGACGTACCCCTTCTCCGTGTACGGGCTGCACATCTACGGCGGCTACACCGACGCCCTGGAGAACTCCACGCTCACCCTGATGGGCACCAACTGGTTCAAGCTCAACGCCGACGGCAACCCCACCTACGAGAACACGATGGTGCACGAGCTGACCCACCAGTGGTTCGGCGACTCGGTCACCCCGCACGACTGGCAGCAGGCCTGGCTCAACGAAGGCCCCGCCGTGTACTACGCCGCCCTCTACAGCGAGGAGCGCGGCTGGTCGCGGATGGCCGACAAGATGAAGGCGACCTACGCCAAGCTCGACGCGATCCGCGCGAGCGACGGCCCGCCCGGACGGCCCAAGGGACTCGGCGGCACCAACATCTACGACGGCGGCGCCCTCGTCCTGTACGCCCTTCAACTCCAGGTCGGGCAGCGGAAGTTCGACCGGATCATGGGCCTGTGGCCGCGCCGCTTCAAGGACCGGACCGTCACGAGCGAGGACTTCATCGGCCACGCCGTCGACGTGACCGGCGACCGTTCGCTCGACCCGTTCCTGCGCGACTGGCTGTTCGGTGCCGTGAACCCGCCGATGCCCGGTCACCCCGACTGGACGGCCGCGTCATGAGGGGGAGTTGGAGGCGCGCGGTGTTCGCCACAGCGGCCGCGCTCGCCCTGGCCCCGCTGCCCACCGCGCAGGCCCATGCCGAAGCCGCGCCGAAGATCCTGTACGCCGCCCCGCACGGTTCCGGCGACACCTGCACCGCGGGCCGTCCGTGCTCGGTGGAGGGCGCCCGTGACGCCGCCCGCACCGTCACCGGCCGCGACATCCGCGTAGAACTCGCCGACGGCACCTACGCGTTGCGTACGCCGCTGAAACTCGGCCCCGACGACTCCGGCGTCACCTGGGCCGCCGCACCCGGCGCCGCCCCGGTCCTGTCCGGCGGCCGCGCCCTGACCGGCTGGACGGCGAACACCGACGGCACCTGGACCGCGAAAGTCCCCGACGGCGTCACCCCGCGTCAGCTGTTCGTCGACGGCGAGCGGGCCGTCCGGGCCCGCGGCACGTCCTGCGCCGCCGCCCTCTGCGATGCCACCCAGACCGGCATGACCGGCGCCGAGAAGACCGGCATCGCCGCCTGGGCCAGGCCCACCGACGCCGAAGCCGTGATCCGCGTCCGCTGGCGCAACTACCACTGCCGGATCGCGTCCGTCAGCGGCGACCTCATGACGTTCGCCCAGCCCTGCTGGACCAATTCCGCCTCCGGCACCGACCGCACCGGACCCGCCTGGGACTCGACGACCGTCGACTCGGGCCGCTACACCAAGGTCGCCTTCTTCGAGAACGCCCGCGAACTCCTCGACCAGCCAGGTGAGTTCGTCTGGGACTCGGCCGCGCGCACGGTCACGTACCTGCCGCGCACGGGCGAGAACCCGCGCCGCTTCAAGGCCGTCACCCCGGTCACCGAGAACCTGCTCGTCCTCGACGGCGCCCACGACGTCCGCATCACCGGCCTCGGCTTCGCATACGCCGCCTACCGGCAGCCGTCCACCGACGAGGGCTACGCCGGCATGCAGGCGGGCCTGACCCTGACCGGCGCCACCGGGCCCGTCGACCACGCGGGCCGCTACTACACCAAGCCGGCCGCCGCCCTCACCGTCCGCGGCGGCCGCCGAGTCGTCGTCGACCATGCCATGTTCGCCCAACTCGGCGGCGCGGGCGTGGTGTTCGAGCACGGCACCCAGGACTCCACCCTGACCCGCTCCCGCTTCTCGGACCTGTCGTCAGGGGCCGCGTACATCGGCGACACGGAACCCCGGCCCGAACCCGAACTCGCCGGCGCCCGCAACACCGTCTCCTACAACACGATCCGCCGCACGGGCGTCGAGTACACGGACGCCGTCGGCATCTGGGCCGGCTACGAGGCGCAGACCGCCATCGACCACAACACCCTCGACGACCTGCCCTACTCCGGCATCTCCGTCGGCTGGGGCTGGAACCAGCCCGAGGCGCGGACGTCCGTCCTGCGCGACAACCGCATCACGAACAACCGCATCACGAACGTCATGCGCGTCGAGCACGAACAGCACGACGGCGGCGCCATCTACACCCAGGGCGCCCAGCCCGGCACCGTGATCTCCGGGAACTACATCAACCGCAGCGCGTACGGGAACACCGAGCGCGACGGCAACGGCATCTACCTCGACGAACAGTCGAGCCACATCACCGTCACCGGCAACGTGATCACGCGCGTCGGCTACAAATGGGTCTCCAACTGGGCCGACTACGGCATCGACAACCACGCCACCGGCAACTGGGTCGACACCGACGCCCCCGCCCTCGCGGGCACCGGCTCCACCATGAGCGGCAACCACACCAAGCTCGACAGGCTCCCGGCCGAGGCCCTCAAGGTCGCCGAGGCCGCGGGCGCCGACGGACGCGGCCGCGTCGAACAGCTCCGCCCGGACCTGGCCCGTAACGGGACCGCCGCTCAGTCCACGACCGACGGCACCTCCGCGGCGGCGCGCGCGATCGACGGCGACACCTCCACCGACAGCCGCACCCTCGCCGGCGCGGGATCCTGGTGGCAGGTCGACCTCGGCGCCGCACGGCACATCGGCCAGGTGGAGATATGGAACGACGCCTCCATGACGACCGCGGAGTTCGACGTCCAGCTCGCGACCGACGCCGGCTTCACCGACGCCACCCCTGTCCACGTCACCGGTAAGGCGCTGCGCCCCACCGTCCTCGACACCGACACGGACGCCCGCTACATCCGCGTACGGCTGACGGGGACCGGCCGCGTCGGCCTCGCGCACGTCCTCGTACACCCGTAGAAGGCGGCGCCGGGGCCACCCCGGCACTCCTGCCACGAAAGGCGGTTACGTCATGACCGACACCCCGGCCGGCGACCTCGGGCTCGGCGTCCTCGGCTACGGGCTGCGCGGCTCGATCGCCCGCACCGCCCACCGGCCGGGGGCCGGCTCCCGGGTCACCGCGCTCGCCGACCACGACGCGGCGGCGCGCACGGAAGCCGCCCTGGCGTTCCCCGGCGCGCTCGTCTCCACCGACCACGCGAAGGTGATCGGCGACCCCGACGTCGACGCGATCCTCGTCCTCACCCCCGACCACACCCACGCCGCCCTGGCCTGCGAGGCGCTCAAGGCGGGCAAGCCGGTCTTCGTCGAGAAGCCCCTCGACATCACGATCGAACGCTGCGACGAGATCCTGCGCACCGCGTACGAGACCGGGACGCGCCTGTACGTGGGGCACAACATGCGGCACATGCCGGTCGTCCGGCTGATGCGCGACATCATCGCGCGCGGCGAGATCGGCGAGGTCAAGACCGTGTGGGTACGTCACTTCGTCGGCTACGGCGGCGACTGGTACTTCAAGGACTGGCACGCCGAACGGCGGTACACCACAAGTCTGTTGCTCCAGAAGGCCGCCCACGACATCGACGTCCTGCACTGGCTCGCGCACGGTTACACCCGGCAGGTGCAGGCCTTCGGCGACCTCATGGTCTACGGCGACAACCCGCACCGCCGCGAGCCCGGCGAACCCAAGCACGACGACTGGTACACGAGGGACGGCCACTGGCCGCCGCACACCCAGCGCGGCCTCAACCCGGTCATCGACATCGAGGACGTCTCGATGGTCAACATGCGCCTGGACAACGGGGTGCTGGCCGCCTACCAGCAGTGCCACTTCACCCCCGACTACTGGCGCAACTACACCGTGATCGGCGACGCGGGCCGCCTGGAGAACTTCGGCGACGGGCCCGGGGGAGTGGTCAAGGTGTGGAACAGCCGCCGCTCGACGTACCGGGCCGAGGCCGACGCCGCGTACCCCGTGCCCGACGTCCAGGACGAGGGCAGGCACGGCGGCGCCGACCCGCTCCTGATCGACGAGTTCGTACGGTTCGTGCGCGACGGCGGCACCACCGACACGTCACCCGTCGCCGCCCGGATGGCCGTCGCGGCGGGCGTACGGGCCACCGAGTCGCTGCGGGACGGCGGCACACCGCGCGAGGTGCCGCCCCTGGACCCCGGCCTGACCGCGTACTTCGAGCGCGGGCAGACCCGTCCGGCACCCGAAGAGCACGGCCTGTAGGAAAGCTGCGGCGGCGCTTAAGAAAACCTCGATGGACCCGGGGCCCCGCCGTAGGGAAGAGTCCGGGGTGGCGGCTTCCTCGCCGCCACCTCCACTCACTCTTCCCCGTGTGCGGGCCGCCTCGCGCTGCCCGCGTGCGCGACGACAGGAGCCGATCCGTTGAAGGCGCTGGTCAAGGAGAAGGCCGAACCGGGACTGTGGCTGACGGACGTCCCGGAGCCGTCCATCGGCCCCGGTGACGTACTGATCAAGGTCCTGCGGACCGGCATCTGCGGCACCGACCTGCACATCCGCAGCTGGGACGGCTGGGCGCAGTCGACCATCAGCGCGCCGCTCGTCGTGGGCCACGAGTTCGCCGGCGAGGTCGTCGAGACCGGTCGCGACGTGCAGGACATCGCCGTCGGCGACCGGGTCAGCGGCGAGGGCCACCTCGTCTGCGGCAAGTGCCGCAACTGCCTCGCCGGGCGCCGCCACCTGTGCCGCGCCACCGTCGGCCTCGGCGTCGGCCGCGACGGAGCGTTCGCCGAGTACGTCGCGCTGCCCGCCTCGAACGTGTGGGTGCACCGTGTGCCCGTCGACCTCGACGTCGCCGCGATCTTCGACCCGTTCGGCAACGCCGTGCACACCGCCCTGTCCTTCCCGCTCGTCGGCGAGGACGTCCTGATCACCGGTGCGGGCCCGATCGGCCTGATGGCCGCCGCCGTCGCCCAGCACGCCGGCGCCCGCAACGTCGTCATCACCGACGTCAGCGAGGAGCGCCTGGAGCTCGCCCGGAAGATCGGCGTGAGCCTCGCCCTGAACGTCGCCTCCGGGACCATCGCGGACGGCCAGCGCGCGCTCGGCCTGCGCGAGGGCTTCGACATCGGCCTGGAGATGTCCGGCAACCCCGTCGCGATGCGCGACATGCTCGCCAACATGACCCACGGCGGCAAGATCGCCATGCTCGGCCTGCCGTCGCAGGAGTTCGCCGTCGACTGGGCCCGGATCGTCACCTCGATGATCACCATCAAGGGCATCTACGGCCGCGAGATGTTCGAGACCTGGTACGCGATGTCCGTCCTCCTCGAAGGCGGCCTCGACCTCGGCCCGGTGATCACCGGCCGTTACGCGTACACCGACTTCGACGCGGCCTTCGACGACGCGGCGAGCGGCCGCGGCGGCAAGGTCATCCTCGACTGGACCTCCTGAACTCCCCCCGCGCACACAGGACTTAAGGACTCACGGCATGTTCGACAACGTACGCGAAGACCTCCAGAACACCCTCGACGAGATCGTCGCCGCCGGCCTGCACAAGCCCGAGCGGGTCATCGGCACCCCCCAGTCCGCCACTGTCGGCGTCACCGCGGGCGGCAAGCCGGGCGAGGTGCTGAACTTCTGCGCCAACAACTACCTCGGCCTCGCCGACCACCCCGAGGTCATCGCCGCCGGGCACGCGGCCCTCGACCGCTGGGGCTACGGCATGGCCTCCGTCCGCTTCATCTGCGGCACGCAGGAGGTCCACAAGGAGCTGGAGGCGCGCCTTTCCGCCTTCCTCGGCCAGGAGGACACGATCCTCTACTCCTCCTGCTTCGACGCCAACGGCGGCGTCTTCGAGACGATCCTCGGCCCCGAGGACGCCGTGATCTCCGACGCCCTCAACCACGCCTCGATCATCGACGGCATCCGGCTGTCCAAGGCCAAGCGCTTCCGCTACGCGAACCGCGACATGGCCGACCTCGAAGCCCAGCTCAAGGCCGCGACCGAGGCGGGCGCCCGGCGCAAGCTGATCGTCACCGACGGCGTCTTCTCCATGGACGGCTACGTGGCGCCCCTGGGGGACATCTGCGACCTCGCCGAGCGCTACGACGCCATGGTCATGGTCGACGACTCGCACGCCGTCGGCTTCGTCGGCCCCGGCGGCCGCGGCACCCCCGAGCTGCACGGCGTCATGGACCGCGTCGACATCATCACCGGCACCCTCGGCAAGGCCCTCGGCGGCGCCTCCGGCGGCTATGTCGCGGCCCGCGCCGAGATCGTCGCCCTGCTGCGCCAGCGCTCGCGCCCCTACCTCTTCTCCAACAGTCTCGCCCCGGTCATCGCGGCGGCCTCCCTGAAGGTCATCGACCTCCTGGAGTCGGCCGGTGACCTGCGCGAACAGCTCGCCGCCAACACCAAGCTGTTCCGCGAGCGGATGACGGCCGAGGGGTTCGACGTCCTGCCCGGCGACCACGCCATCGCGCCCGTGATGTTCGGCGACGCCACCGTCGCAGGGCGCATGGCCGAGCTGCTCCTGGAGCGCGGCGTGTACGTGATCGGCTTCTCGTACCCGGTCGTGCCGCAGGGCCAGGCCCGCATCCGCGTCCAGCTGTCCGCCGCACACTCCACGGAGGACGTGAACCGGGCCGTGGACGCGTTCGTCGACGCCCGCGCGCAGCTCGGCTGACCGGTTTGCGACAATCGGAGACATGATCGAAGCGCGGCGACTGCACATCCTCCGGGCGGTGGCCGACCACCGTACGGTCACGGCTGCGGCCGCCGCGCTGTATCTGACCCCGTCCGCGGTGTCCCAGCAGCTCACCGCCCTGGAGCAGGAGACGGGCCACAAGCTGGTCGAGCGCGGCGCGCGCGGCGTCCGGCTCACCCCGGCCGGCGAGATCCTGCTCACGCACACGAACGCCGTCCTCGCCCAGCTGGAGCGCGCCGAGGCCGAGCTCGCCGCGTACAGCACCGGCGAGGCCGGCACGGTCACCCTCGCGTCCTTCGCCACGGGCATCGGCCTGGTCGTCGGCCCGGCCCTCGCGCATCTGTCGCGGTCCGCGCCCGGCATCCGGGTCCGGGTCCGCGACGCGGAGGGCGACGCGAGCCTGCCGATGCTCCTCGAGCGGCAGATCGACGTCGCCGTCGCCGTCGAGTACCGGGGCGCGCCCGGCGCCGACGACGACCGGATCACGCGCGTACCGCTGTACGCGGAGCCGTTCGACGCGGTGCTGCCCGTCGCGCACCGCCTGGCCGCCGCCGAGCGGGTCCCGGTCGCCGAACTCGCGAAGGACACCTGGATCGGCCCCTACCCGGGCAACCCGTGCCACGACGTCGTCGTCCTCGCCTGCGAACACGCCGGGTTCTCCCCGCAGTTCGAGCACTCCTCGGACGACTTCCGCGCGGTCGTCGCGCTCGCCACGGCGGGCGCGGGCGTCGCCCTCGTGCCGCGTTCGGCGCTGATCGGCATGGACCTGACGGAGGTCGTCGTCCGCCCGATCGAGGGGGTCGCCCCGACCCGCAAGGTCTTCGCGGCGGTCCGCCACGGGGCGGAGACGCATCCGCTGATCCGCCCGGTCCTCGACGCCCTCGGCGAAGCGGCGGCGTGACCGCCCTGGGGCTCCGTGCCCGAGGGATCCACGACTTCCGTAACCTCACTGTTTCATATCTGGGATATCGTGCCGAATATGAGACGCGAGAGCGCGGGGTCCGCCCCCGCCGAACCCGGCCCTGAATCGGACCCCGTCGACGCCCGGCTCGGCTCCCGCCTGGCCGAGCTGCGGGCCGAACACGGCTGGTCCCTGGGCGAGTTGGCCGACCGCAGCGGGGTGAGCAGATCCACGCTGTCACGCGCCGAACGCGCCGAGATCAGCCCCACGGCCGCCCTCCTCAACCGGCTGTGCGCCGTCTACGGGCGGACCATGTCGCAGCTCCTGAGCGAGGTCGAGTCGGCCCCGGCCCAGGTCGTCCGCGCCGCCGACCAGCCCGTGTGGCGCGACGACGCGACCGGCTTCGTGCGCCGCTCCGTGTCGCCGCCGCTCGCCGGACTGCGCGCCGAAGTGGTCGAGGGCAGCCTCGAACCGTACGCCGACATCGCCTACGACCGCCCGCCCGTGCCCGGCCTCGAACAGCACATCTGGGTCCTCGAAGGGCGCCTCGACCTGACCGTGCAGGGCATCACGCACACCCTGACCGCCGGAGACTGCCTCCGTTTCCGACTCTGGGGTCCCACGCACTTCCACTGCCCGGGCCCCGAAGGCGTCCGGTACGCGCTCGTGGTGGTGCTGCCGTGAGCATCGTCGTCGTACGGCTGACGCTCGATCAGTTCCTCTCTTGCGTCAGCGACTTGGGCGAACTGCTCGCCGACGTCGTGGCCGGTGGCAGCTCGCTCGGATTCCTCTCCGGCCTCACGGCGGCCGACGCCACCACCTGGTGGCGCGAGCGCGCACCCGCCGTCGACCGAGGCGGCCTCGCCGTCTGGGTCGCCAGGGACGGCGCGGGCCGCTGCGTCGGCACGGTCTCGCTCGCCTTCACCGACTGGTCCAACGGCACGCACCGCGCCGAGGTCGTCAAGCTGATGGTGCACGAGAAGGCGCGCGGCCAGGGCCTCGGCCGGACTCTGCTCGCCACCGCCGAACGGGCCGCGGCGGACGCGGGCATCACCCTGCTCGTCCTCGACACCGAGACCGGCAGCCCCGCCGAGCCCCTGTACCGCACGGCCGGCTGGACCGAGGTCGGTGTCATCCCCGACTACGCCCTCGATCCCTCCGGCGTCCCGCGCCCGACGACGCTCTTCTACAAGCGCCCAGGCATGGAGGCCGACGAAAAGGGGAGGTGAAGGGGGTCGCCGCCCGGCCCAAGGCCCACCTGGACAGGAGCACCCATGACCGACACCCCCGCGCACACCACGAGCGCGCTGAGCACCGGCGACGGCGCGGCCGTGGCCACGTACACCTGGCTCCCGGACGGCGGCAGGCCCCGCGCGTTCGTGCAGATCGCCCACGGCGCGGCCGAGCACGCCCTGCGCTACGACCGGTTCGCCCGCCACCTCACCGCCCACGGCTACGGCGTCATCGCCTCCGACCACCGCGGCCATGGCGCCACCGCCCAGTCCACCGGCGGCTACCGCGTCACGGACGACGCCGAACCCGGCACCGTCGACGCCTGGGAGTCGATCGTCGAGGACCTCAAGGCGATCGGCGACCAGGCGCGGGCCCTGCACGCCGACGTCCCCTTCGTCCTGTTCGGCCACAGCCTCGGCTCGCTCCTCGCGCGCGATTACGCCCAGCGCCACGCGGACGACCTCGTCGGCCTCATCCTCTCCGGCACCTTCCGCTCCCTGCCCGGCGCCGACAACGAGGGCTCGATCGCGCGCCTGGAGGCCGAGATCGCCCGCGACGGCCGCGCCGCCCTCTCCTCCTACGTCCCCGACCTCTTCGCCTCCTTCAACGACCCGTACGAGCACCGCACCGGCTTCGAGTGGCTCTCGCGGGACGAGACGGAGGTCGACACGTACGTCGCCGACGAGCGCTGCGGGTTCCCCTTCTCGGCGGGGCTGTCCCTGGACTGGGTCCGCGCCGTGCGCCGTATCAACGACCCGGCGAACCTCGCCCGCATCCCCACCGATCTGCCGGTCCACGTCGCGGTCGGCACCGAGGACCCCTGCAACCAGCACATGACCCTGGTCCACGAACTCCTGGAGGACTTCCGGTACGTGGGCGTGGAGGACCTCACGTGGAAGGGTTACGAGGGCGCCCGCCACGAGATCCTCAACGAGACCAACCGCGACGAGGTCCAGGACGACCTGACGGCCTGGCTGGACAAACGCGTCCTGTGACCCGCTGATCGGGTCGGCGGCCGTTGTCAGTGCCCTTGGCTACGGTTTCTCCATGCTGGACGCCGAGGATGTACGCACCATCGCCCTGTCGCTGCCGGAGACGACGGAGAAGATCGCCTGGAGCATGCCCACGTTCCGGGTCGCGGGCAAGATGTTCGCCACGCTGCCCGAGGAGGAGACGTCGATCGCCGTGCGCTGCCCGAAGGTGGAGCGCGACGAACTGGTCCTGGCGGAGCCGAAGAAGTTCTGGATCGCCGACCACGAGGCGTCCTTCGCCTGGGTCCGGGCCAGACTCGCGGCCCTCGACGACGCCGACGAGCTGCGCGCCGTCCTCGCCGACTCCTGGCGCCAGGCCGCACCGCCCCGACTCCTCGAAGCACACCCGGAGTTGGGCCTCCCGCCCACGGACTGAAAATACGTGGGGCGTGCACGGTCCGCCATGGCATCATCCGCCTCACAGGGGCGGGGACGACGAGGCGGCGCTGCGGAGCGGCGCCGGGAGAAGACGGGGCGGGCATGGGCGAGGCGGCACCACGGCAATCGCTGGGACCACGCCGGTCACGGAGCATCTGGTCCCGCGACTTCGGTCTCTTCTTCACCGCGCGCGCCCTCGCCAAGCTCGGCGAGACGATGCTGCCCGTGGCCCTCGCCGCCGGCCTGCTCCAGTACGGATACGGGGCGGGCGCCGTCGGCCTCGCCATGGCCTCGTCCGTCGCCTGCTTCGCCGGACTCGTCATCTTCGGCGGCGTCTTCGCGGACCGGTTCAGCACCCGGCTGCTGATGATCGGCGCGGACGCCACGCGCCTGATCAGCCAGTCGCTGGCCGCCGTCATGTTCTTCACCGGCCACGTCGTGCTCTGGGAGATCTGCGTCATCGGCGCGGTCAACGGCGCGGCCTCCGCGATCTTCCAGCCCGGCGTCGCCAGCACCGTGCCCCGCCTCGCCGCCGACGTCCAGGCGGCGAACGGCGCGATCCGGGTCGCCGAGTCGGGGTCCCAGCTCGCGGGCCCGGCCGTCGCGGGCCTCCTCGTCGCCTTCGCCTCCCCGGGCCTGGTCTTCGCCGCGCACGCCGGTACATACGCGCTGAGCGGCCTGTGCCTGATCCTCCTGCGGCTGCCTCCGGCGGCCCCCGGCACCAAGGCCGTGCGCACCCGCTTCCGCACCGAACTCGCCGACGGCTGGCGCGAGTTCAGCGCGCGGCAGTGGCTCTGGGGAGTCATAGCCGTGTGGTGTGTGCTGCAGATCGGGGCGTCGGGTCCGGCCGTCCCCCTCATCGCGACGGAGATCACCCAGGAACACGGCCCGCGCGCGTACGGCCTCGTCAACGCCGCCCTCGGCGCGGGCACCGTCGTCGGCGGTCTCATCGCCCTGCGCCTGCGACCGCGCCGCATGCTGCGCGCAGGCTCCCTCGCCCTGTTCGCGTTCGCCCTGTTCCCGGCGGTGGTCGGCGCGGGCCTCGACGTCCCGTGGATGATGGCGGGTTGTCTGATCGCCGGCACCGGCATGTCGTTCTGGGGCGTGATGTGGGCGACCAGCGTGCAGACCCAGGTCCCGCACGAGGTCCTCAACCGCATCCACGCGTACGACGTCGCCGGCTCCCTCGCCATGGCCCCGGTCGGCCAGGCCCTCGCGGGCCCGGCGTCCGGCGCCTTCGGCACCCGGCACGTGCTGCTCGCGGGCGGCGGCGTCACGGTCCTCTGCGCCACGGCCCTGCTCGCGATCCCCGCCGTACGAGGACTCGTACGGGCCGACGCGAAGACCGAGCCGTCCCTCGCGCTCCCTAGGCGGGAACGGGAACGGGCGCGCCCCGATACAAGAACCCGCTGATCCGCTCCCGCAGCGACGCCGCGTCGAGCCCGTGCGCGGCGACATGCTCCTCGATCCGTCCATAGCGCCGCAGCTCGCGCCGCCCCACGCCGAGCCCGAGCACCCGGTGCGGCACATCGGAGAGCGCGTCGTTCGCGGCGGCGGTCGACGTGCCCGCGAGATACGGCTCGACCAGCACCACATCCGCGGCGTCGGCCCCCGCCACGGCCCGCCGCAGGGCTCGCGCGTCGAAGGGCCGCACCGTGGTCGCGTACAGCACGCTCACGTCGAGCCCCTCGGTCGCGGCGAGCACGTTGTCGAGCATCGGCCCCACGGCGACGACGACCCCTCGCCGCCCCTCCCGCACTGACAGGAATCGCTCGCCGTCGACGGGGAGCGCCTCCCGGTTGGCCTGCACGGAGAGCCGCACGTACGCCCGCTCGTCGCCCGAGCCGACGGCATGCCGCAGCAGCGTCTCGGCCTCGTCCGGATGCCCCGGCACCTGCACGCTCCACCCGTCCAACGTGTCGAGGAGCGCCACATCGCCGGGTGCCATGTGCGTGAAACCGCCGGCCGACACGTCGTACGACCCCGCGGCGCTCACCAGTACCCCGCCCACGTCCTGGTGCCCGAAGTCCAGCTTGACCTGCTCGAAGGGCCGCTCCACGAGGAAACTGGCGAAGGTGTGCAGCACCGGCCGCAGCCCGGTGAGCGCGAGGCCGGCCCCGGCGCCGACGAGCAACTGCTCCCGGATCCCGACGTTGATCACCCGCTGCGGATGCCGCCGCGCGGCCTCCGCGAACGGCGCGACCCCGATCTCGGCGAGCACGACGGCGACCCGTGGGTCCTTGTCGAGCAGCCGGGAGACGACGGGAGCGAAACGGTCACGCATGGTGTCCATCGACATGGAAAGCTCCTTCTGGGGGCGTGGGGGCGTGGGGGCGTGGGGGAGTTTTTCTGGGGACGGGCTCGTCAGAACTTCGCCTCGACACGGGCGACGACCACATGCGGCCGCCCGCCGTGCGGAGCGCTGAAGGCCTCGTACAGCGCGTCATGATCACGGCCGTCGACGGCCAGGGTGGACCAGCCCGCGGCCTCGAAGCGGGCCGCGATCCCGCCGGCCCTGCCGTACGTGGCGCTGAGGTTGTCGATCACGACGGCGTGCAGCCGCTCCAGGCCGACGGCCCCGGCGAACGCGATGGCCTCGTGATTGCTCCCCTCGTCCAGCTCGGCGTCGCCGACCAGCGTCCAGACGGCGGGCTCGTCCAGCCCCTGCGCCCGCAGCCCGAGCGCCGTGCCGACCGCGAGGGGCAGTCCGTGCCCCAGCGACCCGCTGCCGATCTCCACGCCCGGCACGAGCACCCGGTCCGGGTGGTGCCCGAGCCGCGACCCGTACGCCCCGAACCCGCTCAGCCACTCGACCGGTACGAACCCCTTCGCGGCGAGCACCGCGTAGTAGGCCATCGGCCCGTGCCCCTTGGACAACAGGAACCGATCCCGCCCCGGCGCGTCCACACTCCCGGGCCCGACCCGCAGCACCCGGTCGTAGAGCACCCACAGCACATCGAGAGTCGAGGTCGCGGCGGGCCCGTGCTTCTCGTCCCCGGTCATCAGGCTCATCAGCCGGGAGAGGTCCCCGTACCCGTACTCACGTCCACGCACCGCTGTCGTCGTCATGCCGACCACCCTGCAACCTCAACCAAACTTGAGGTCAACCCGTCCCCGCCCCCGAAAGGGATGCGCGACCACGGCCCCGAGTGCGGTATGGTTTCCGTGCGCGTTCGGCCAGGGGAAAGCCCAGGTCAGCGAGCACCGGGACGTGGCGCAGCTTGGTAGCGCACTTGACTGGGGGTCAAGGGGTCGCAGGTTCAAATCCTGTCGTCCCGACTAGTTCGAGCTATCGAACGTCGCAGGTGAAGGGCCGTTTTCGAACGGCCCTTTTTCTGTTGCAGCCACTGTCCCCCGGGCTGTTTGCTCCCACTCGCCGCGATGCGCACATATTCGGTTCCCTGCGCATGCATTCCACTCGTGTCTGCTTCATGAACCGCCGAAGGCGCGGCTCGTCTTCGCCGACTACGTCACCGTGCTGGACGCGGACGGCGGCTCGGTGGCGTGGTTCGGCCGGAGGGACGGGTCACGCCAGGTGCGGCAGGGGGCGCCGGGCGACGTCGTGGGCGTCGGCGGCGGGGACGCCCAGCATGCGCAGGGCCATCTCGGCGAGGTTCGACGCCGCTTCGTCGCCGTCGAGCTCGGGGCGGGCGAAGCGCAGTTCGATCAGGGACAGCAGGCTCCCGCCCAGCGCGTACAGGGCGGTTGTCGGATCGGTGACCGTGAACCGGCCGGACGTCATGCCGGCCTCCAAGTCGCGCAGGGCCCGCGGGGTGAGCCCCCGCTCGGAGTGCAGATGCTCGAGCCCGTGGCGGCGCAGGACCTGCATCAGCTCGGGGTGCGAGTCGGCCATGCGGGCGCTGAGCCGGAAGCCCGCCGCGACGAGCTCCGCGGGATCGTCGATGCCGGTCAAAGATGCGTCGAAGGACCGACCGAACTCCTCCAGGGCGTCCACCACCGCCGCGTCGAACAGCTCTGCCTTCGACTCGAAGTGGTTGTAGAACGAGCCGAAGCCGACATCGGCGCGCTCCGCGATCGCCTGGATGCTGGGGCTGGCGTCCCCGGGCTCGGCGAGGATCTGCCGGGCCGCGCGCACGAGTGCGCCGCGGGTCTCGGCGCGTCGCCGTTCGAAACGGTTGCCGGGCGGGGCTGACGTAGGCATGCAGGGAATTCTAGTCGCGTTACGGGCGCGCTCCCAGATCTGATGGATTCATCAGAAAGGTGCGTCCCGGGGCTTCCGGCGCCTTGACGATGGCGTGCTCAGAGTTGATGATTTCATCAAGACAAAGACGTTGCGTTGGAGGGCACCATGTCCGAATCCCGCGTCCACGGGGCCTTCGCCCCCGACGCCGCGACCGCCCATCAGAACCTTCACAGCGAGGCGGGAGCCCTGCGGGGCGAGCACTCGGGCCGGTCCCGGAACCCCGTGATCAAGGTGGCGGACCTGGCCTGGCTGGAGTTCGAGAAGCCGGATCTCGACCGCGCCGAGGTCTTCGCGCGCGACTTCGGCTTCGGCGTGGCGGCCCGCACCGAGCGTGAGCTCTGGCTGCGCGGCACGTTCGCGGGATCGCCGTGCATGGTGATCCGGCGCGGTCGCGCCTCGCGTTTCATCGGTCCGGCTTTCCGCGCGGCCGAGCCTGCCGACCTGGACCGGCTCGCCCGGGTGACCGGCGCGGCGGCCCGCGAGGCGGACGTCCCGGGCGGCGGCCGGACGGTCGATCTCCTCGATCCGTCCGGGTTCCGGGTGCGTGTCGTGCACTGCGGCGAGGAACTGGCCGAACTGCCCGGCCAGCAGCCGCAACTCCTCAACTTCGGCACCGGCCACCCGCGGGTGAACACCCCGCAGCGCCCGCCCCGCGAGCCGTCCCGCATCCAGCGCCTGGGGCATGTCGTCCTGGAGACCAACGTGTTCGCGCGGGCCCTGGACTGGTACCTCGACACGCTCGGCATGATTGTGTCCGACTTCCTCTTCCTCGACGGACAGCGTGAGCGCGGCCCCACCATGGCCTTCATCCGCTGCGACCAGGGCACCGTCCCGGTCGACCATCACACCCTCGCGATGCACCTCGGCCCGGCGTGCGGATACGTCCACTCCGCCTACCAGGTCACCGACCTCGACGCGCTCGCTGCGGGTGGCGAGTACCTCAATGAGCGCGGATACCAGCGCAGTTGGGGCATCGGACGGCACATCCAGGGCAGCCAGATCTTCGACTACTGGCGCGACCCCGACCGCTTCATGCTGGAACACTTCGCCGACGGCGACCTCTTCGCCTCCGACCTCGCACCCGGCTGGGCGCCCATGTCGACGAGCGGCCTCGCCCAGTGGGGCCCGCCCGCCACCCGCGACTTCCTCGGCGCGAGCCCGTCCCCGTCCCGGGTCCGGGAGGTCGTGCGCACCCTGCGCGGCGACAACGAACTCGACCCCGCCCGCCTGCTCGGCCTGCTCAAGGCCACCAACTCCTGACCCCGCCCCGCCCTCACCCCCATCGACAGAGGCACTGACATGAGTACGAACATCCTGCGCACCGCCGACGGCTGGTGGGTGGTCCGCGACACGCGTGCCGTCCGTATCGACACCACAGCGGACACCACCGCCGGCCTGCTCGCCGACCGCGCCGCCGTGCACGCGGCCGCCGCTTCCAAGGACGCCGGCGCGGCGGTCGCGGACCTGGACCCGGTCTCGCCGGTCACCACGCCCTGCCGGGTCGTCGCCCAGATGGTCAACTACCGCAGCCACGCCCGGGATTCGGGATTCATCGGAGAGTTCCCGCCCGCCTTCTTCCGCAAGGCGTCCGGCTCCGTCAGCGGGCCCCGGGACACCGTCGTCCGCCCCGCCCACGTGAAGCTTCTCGACTACGAGATCGAACTCGGCCTGGTCATGGGCGCGCCGCTGCCCGACGGCACCGTCGTCGAGGAACGGGACCTCGCCACGTACGTGGCCGGACTCGTGATCACCAACGACGTCAGCGCCCGCGACATCCAGCTGACCCGGACCCAGTTCTACGAGAGCAAGTCCTACCCCACCTTCACCCCCACCGGCCCGTATCTCACGCTCCTGGAGCCGGAGGACTTCGCCCACCTCCTCGACCTGCGGCTGCGGCTGACCGTCAACGGCGAGCTGCGCCAGGACCGCACCCTCGCCGACATGATCGTCCGCCCCGCGCAGGCGCTGACCCTCCTGGCCCGGTTCCAGGAGCTCGCCCCCGGTGACCTGCTGCTGACCGGAACGCCCGGTGGCACGGCCCTCAAGGCGCCGCCGAAGGCCATCGAGAAGATCGGGGCGTTGCTGCCGCCCGCCGTGAAGTGGAACGCATTCTTCAAGGGGCAGGCCAAGAACCCGCACTACCTGCACGAGGGCGACCTCGTCACCGCCGCCATCGCCACGCCCGACGGGCGCATCGACCTCGGCGAGCAGCGCACCCCCGTCTCCTACGCCCACTGACGACAGGGGAGTGACATGACAGCGCAGCCATCCGCACCGGCCCACGTCCCCGTCGTGATCATCGGCGCCGGTCCGGTGGGCGTCACCGCCGCCCTTCTGCTCGCCCGGCGCGGCGTGCGCAGCGTCGTCCTGGAGCGGCACAGGGACGTCTATCCCTTGCCCCGTGCCGTGGCCATGGACGACGAGGTACGTCGCATACTCCAGGCCGCGGGGGTCGCCGACGCCTTCGCCGCTCTCGCCCGGCCGGGCCGGGGGCTGCGGCTCCTCGACAGCCGGCACCGGCGCATCGCCGAGTTCCGGCGCTCCCCGGAAGGCCACCACGGTTTCCCGGAGACGAGCATGTTCGACCAGCCGCAACTGGAGCGGGCGCTGCGCGCCGCACTCGACGCGCGCCCGGAGTCCGAACTGATCGGCGGCGCCGAGGTGACCGCCGTCGCGCAGAAGAGCGCCGCCACGGTCCGGGTGGCCTACCGCGACGACGACGGCGACCACGTCCTGAACGCCGATGCCGTGCTCGGCTGCGACGGCGCGGGCAGCCTGACGCGCGACGCCATCGGCGCGCGCTGGGAGGACCTGCGCTTCGAAGAGCGATGGACCGTCATCGACGTGACGACCAAGGCGCCCGTCCGCTGCTGGGAGGGCGTCGACCAGGTCTGCGATCCGCAGCGGCCCGCCACCTTCATGAGGGTCGGCGAGGACCGTTACCGCTGGGAGTTCCGGCTCCCGGACGGCCAGGGCGCGGACCTGGACCACGAGCGGCTGCGGGCCCTGGTCGCCCCGTGGACCGACCTCGCGGACGCGGCGGACCTCAAGGTGCTCCGGCAGGCGCAGTACACCTTCCGCGCCGCCGTCGCCGACCACTGGTCCCGGGGGCGGATCTTCCTGCTCGGCGACGCGGCCCACCTCACCCCGCCGTTCGTCGGGCAGGGGCTGTGCACCGGACTGCGCGACGCCTCCAACCTGACCTGGAAACTCGCCCGCGTCCTCCGACAAGGCGCCGACGAAAGGCTCCTCGACACGTACGAGCGGGAACGCAAACCGCACGCACGCCATGTCATCCGGCTCGCCGTCGCCACCGGCTGGGCCATGACCGGCGGCCAGGACCGCGCCGCCGCACTGCGCCGGACGGCCGTCTCCGCCCTGTGCCGCATCCCCGGCGTCACGACCCTGGCCGGCCGCAACATGACCCGCGCCCTGCCCGTCGGCCCGCTCGTGCACCGCAGCCGGCTCGGTGGCACCCCGTGCCCACAGCCCTGGGTGGACGCCGACGGGGCCCGCACCCGGTTCGACGCCGTACTCGGCGACTCCTTCGCCGTCGTGACGGCCACGCCGTCCACCCCGACCCTGCGGGCCCTCGCCGAAGGCATCGGCGCCCCGCTCGTCGACGCGCAGGCGATCCGTGACGACGGCACCGTCGCCGCCTGGCTCAGGCGCGGCCGGGCGGAGGCGGTCCTGCTGCGCCCCGACCGAGTCGTCCTCGACGCCGTCCCCGCGGGCGGCGCCGACTTCCCCGGCCGGGCGGTCTGGGCCCCCCTGCTGTGCACCACCCGTCCCGCCGAACCCGTACAGAGGAGCAGTGCCCCATGACCGCCACCGCCCCGTTCTGGCTTCCCGACCCGGACACCGCCGGGGACAGCCGCATCGCGGACTTCGCGCGCCTCCACGGCATCGACCCCACCGACCACGCCGCCCTGCACCGCTGGTCGGTCACGGACCTCGAAGGGTTCTGGGGCGCGGTCTGGGACTACTTCGCCATCGACGCGGCCACGCCCTTCGAGCGGGTGCTGGCCGAGGAGAAGATGCCCGGCGCCCGGTGGTTCCCCGGCGCCACCCTCAACTACGCCCACCACGCCCTGCGCCACCTGCGGCCGGACGCAACGGCGATCGTCGCGCTCGACGAGACCGGCGCGAGTTATGAGGTGACGGGTGGTCAACTCCGTTCCCAGGTCGCCTCCCTGGCGGCGACGCTGCGTGATCTCGGGGTCGGGGAGGGCGACCGGGTCGTCGGCTACCTCCCCAACACCCCGCACGCCATCGTCGCGTTCCTCGCCACCGCGAGTCTCGGTGCCGTCTGGTCGGTCTGCGGCCAGGACTACGCCCCGACGGCCGCCGCCGACCGCTTCGCCCAGCTTGAACCGGCCGTCCTCGTCGCCGCCGACGGCTACCACTTCAACGGCACCGCGCACGACCGCAGCGCGGCCACCGGCGAACTGACCCGCGCGCTGCCGACCCTGAAGGCCACTGTCCTGGTGGACCACATCGGGCTCGGCCGGGACACCGGCCGGCAGCACGGGCCTATGGTCTCCTGGCAGGACGCGACCGGCCGCACCGAGCAACTCACCTGCACCGACGTACCGTTCGACCACCCCCTGTGGATCGTGTTCTCCTCCGGCACCACCGGCCTGCCCAAGGGCATCGTCCACGGCCACGGCGGCGTCCTCCTGGAGCACCTCAAGACCCTCGGCCTGCAGAGCGACCTCGGTCCCGGCGAGCGCCTCCTCTGGTACACGACGACCCACTGGATGATGTGGAACCTCGTCGCCTCCACCCTCCTGACCGGGGCCACGCCGTGCACGTACGACGGCAGCCCCGCACCGCACGCCCGCCCCGACATCCTGTGGGACCTCGCCGCACGCCACCGGGTCACCGTCTTCGGCACCAGCCCCCAATACCTGCTGGGGATGGCCAAGTTCGGCATCACGCCGAGCACGTACGACCTGTCGGCCCTGCGCAGCATCGGCTGCACCGGCTCCACTCTGCCCGCCTCCGCCTACCCCTGGGTGCGCGACCATGTGGGCGCGCACATCCAGCTCGCCTCCGGCAGCGGCGGTACCGACGTGGTCTCCGGCTTCGCGGGCAGCGCGCCGACGACACCCGTGTGGGCGGGCGAACTCTCCGCGCCGAACCTCGGTGTCGCGCTCGCCGCGTACGACACCGAAGGGCGCCCGGTCGTCGACGAGGTCGGTGAGCTGGTCGTCACCCGGCCGATGCCGTCCATGCCGCTGTGCTTCTGGAACGACCCCGACGGCAGCCGGTTCCACGACGCCTACTTCGGCGCGTATCCGGGCGTGTGGCGGCACGGCGACTGGATCACCCTCACCGGGCACGGATCCGTGATCGTCCACGGCCGCTCCGACTCCACCCTCAACCGCAACGGAGTCCGCCTCGGCAGCGCCGACATCCACGACGTCGTGGAGCAACTCCCCCAGATCGCCGAGGCGTTGGTCATCGGCGCGGAGGAGCCGGACGGCGGCTACTGGATGCCCCTGTTCGTCGTCCCCGCGCCCGGAGCCACCCTCGACGACGCCCTGCGCGAGCGGATCCGCGCGGCCGTCCGCGAGGGCGCCTCGCCCCGCCATGTCCCCGACGAGATCCTCGAAGTCCCCGCGATCCCGCACACCCGCACCGGCAAGAAGCTGGAGGTCCCCGTGAAGCGCCTGCTCCAGGGCGTGCCGATGGAGGACGTCGTCAACCCCGGCGCAGTGGACGACCCCGAGCTGATCGACCACTACGCCCGGCTGGGAGCAGAGCGCCGCGCCCGACGCACAGGCTGAGCCGACGCTCAGCACGGCGCGTACTGAGGGGCAAGGGGGCGCAGATTCGAATCCTGTCGTCCCGACCAGCTTCTTGCGGGTCGGAGGCCGTTTCTGCCGTTTGGCAGAGGCGGCCTTTCCCGTGTGGAGTCGTTGTGCGGCCGTCGCGTGGTCGTGGCCCGGTCGCGAATCGGCAAGACGGAGCATCCATCAATAGCCGATCGGATGACATGCCCGCCCCGGAGCCGTACCTAGCGTGGGGGCCATGAACATCAACCGCATCTCCCGCCGCTCCGCTCTCACCGCCTCCGCGATCGCGGTCGCCGTGGCAGGCCTGGTGCCCGCCACGGCCATGGCCGCCGAGGGGCCCGCCGCACCGGCATCCGCATCCGTGGCGCAGAAGGACGCGACCCCCTCCGACGTGCTCGCCTCCACCCCGTGGAAGACCACCAGGGCCGTCGACCAGGACGGCAACCGCGTCGCCCTCGACGACCCCGCTGTGTCGAACTTCGTGGGCTGGGCCTACTTCGACGCCGACGGCACGTACGCCATGTACAACCTCGACGACAGCCCCAAGATGCACGGTGACTGGACCGTCACCCCCGACGGCTCCGAGCGCTGGATCAACGCGAAGGACGCGAACGGCAACGTGCTCTTCCAGCGCACCGTTCCGATCACCCAGCTCGACAAGAACGTGTTCACGTACCGCATCTACCCGAACGCGGCCGACACCAGCGTGTACTACGACATCGTCCACACCAGGACCAACCACGTGGAGCCCGGCACCGACGGCCGAGGCCCCGGCGCCCACGGCAACCAGGGCGGCAACGGCGAGTACCACTTCAACAACGGCAACGCCCACTGATCGCGATCCGCTGAATCGAGCTGTGGTCCGAGGCGTCAGGCCAGCCGGATGACGCCGGCCCGGACCGGGGTCCGTTCGGCGTAGGGGGAGCCGGTGATGACGAAGACGAGGCCCTGCCCGTCCCGCGGGCCCGGGCCGGTCAGCGGGATGGTCTGGCGGCTGTAGCCGCGGGGCATCGGCGAGGGCAGGCGCGTCCACTCGGCGGGGTCGCCCAGGGCGCGGTTGACGAAGAAGTCCTGGTTGTCGTTGTCGGTGACGACGATGGTGCCCAGGGGGCCGCCGGCCGGCGACCACGACACGGTCGGGGCGCCGTTCGGGGCGTTCCCGTCCTGGTCGAGGAGTGCGTGCTCCGGTGCCGAGTCGAACGACTCCGGGTCGTGGGCGAGCCGGTAGCGCACGTGGTAGGTGCCGTCGGGGAGACCAAACTCGTACGTCATGATCCATAGCCCGCGCGGCAGTTGGGCGACCGTGGTCATGCCGGGCCGCAGGCTGTACTCCGTACCTCTCGCGTCGTTGACGACGGGGCCCCAGGTGCGCAGGTCCTTGCTGGTCTGGTGCGCCAGCTTCTGCCCGTAGCCCGGGTCGCGCTGGTCGGAGTAGTAGCAGACGAGCCGGTCGTGGTGGAGCAGCAGGAACGGCTCCCACACCGGTGTGTTGCCGTTCTCCGCCCTGGGCGCGCCGCCCTCCGCGACCGTGCTCAGGTATCGCCAGGTCAGGCCGCGGTCGACGCTCGCGTACACCACCATCCGGGTGCTCGTGTCGTCCAGCGAGTTGGCGGCGCACAGCACTGTGCCCTGGGGGAAACCGGCGAAGGCACGGGGGAGTTCGTAGAGGTGCGGCTGCAACCAGCGCCTGCCGGCCTCGCCGCCCACGGGCACATTGCTGTACGGGCTCCAGGTGCGGCCGCCGTCGGTGCTGCGGTGGATCGGGAAGCCGCCCGGCCCCGTGGAGCCGAACTGCTGGAACGTCGCCAGCACGGCCCCCCGGCCGCCCGGTCGCTGCGCGCCGAGGAACACGGCCCGCGCGTACGACCCGCCCGACTCCGGGTCGGCCACCGTGACGGGGCCGAACGGGCCCGCGCCCCGCGAGGTGCTCGTCGGCGCCGCGAACGCCGACCCCGACGCGCCCAGGGACAGCGCCGCGACCGCCGCCGAGCCGGTGCCGAGCAACGCCCGGCGGGTCAGGCGGGCGCTGCGGTGAGCTGCGCCGTCCGCCGGCTGTCCGTCGTTCGGTTCGATCTGCTGCGAGTTACGACCATGTCCCATGGTTCACCTTCGCTCTACTAGATCGGCTGCCGGGAAGTTATGTGCAACTCTGACGTCATGTCAATGTCCGTGCGCCTCAACTGGGCGTGATTTGACGTAAGTTGGAGGAACAAGCCGCCTGAGGCGATGTCAAAGAGCTTGATTGTGACGACCTTTGGCAAGACAGGGGTGTGCCTGTATGGATTCGGATCAGCGGCGTTGAACTAGGCTTCGGGCCGTGATCCAGCCAGTGGGCATCCCCTCGCCGCCGTCCCTCGGCATGCGCGACCTCAACCGGCTGCGCGTGATCGAGTCGATCTACCTCCATCCGGGCTGCAGCCGGACCGAGATCGCCCGGCGCACCGGCCTCTCGCGCGGCACAGTGTCGAGCGTGGCCGAAGAGCTCGAGAGCGCCGAGCTCATCCGCGAGTACGAGGCTCCCGACGAGGAGCGGCGCCGCCACGGCACCGGACGACGGCCCACGCTGCTCTCACTGGCGCCGGGCGCGGCCTACGCGATCGGCATCGACATCGGCCACCGGCACGTCCGCGTGATCGTCTGCGATCTCGCCGGCAAACCGGTCGCCGAGCAGTGGTCCCCGGCGCACGTCGACGAGGCACCCGCGGCGACCCTGGACCTTGCGTACGACCTGGTCCAGCGGGCGTTGCGCGACGCCGACGTCGACCCTCGGCGGGTGCTAGGCGCCGGCATCGGCCTGGCCTCGCCGATCGATCCGGACACGGGGGCGATCAGGGCGGACGGCATTCTCCCCGGCTGGCAGGGCGTCGTTCCCGCGACCGAGATGCAGGGACGGCTCGGCGTGCCGGTGCAGCTGGCCAACGACGCCGACGCCGGCGCGCTCGGCGAGAACGTCTTCGGCGCCGGTCAGGGCGTCGACGACATGATCTACGTACGGCTCTCGGCCGGTGTCGGGGCCGGACTCATACTCGACGGCCGGCCCTACCGCGGTGCCCGCGGCATCGCCGGAGAGATCGGCCACGTCTGCGTCAGACGCGACGGCGCCATCTGCCGGTGCGGCAACCGGGGGTGCCTGGAGACGGTCGCCAGTCCTGTCGCGGTGGCGCGGGAGATCGAGCACGTCGTCGACCGGCCCGCCGGGGAGCAACTGTTCAGCCTGATCGCGGCCGGCGACCGGCGGGCGCTGCGGGCCGTGGCCGACGCCGGCGAGGCCGTCGGGCTCGCCCTGGCGTCGGTCGTGAACGTCCTCAACCCGGAACTGGTGGTCGTCGGCGGTGAACTCGCCGCCGCACACGAGGCGTTGCTGGACCCGATCCGCACCGCCATCCACCGCCACAGCCTGCCGGGCGCCGCCGCGACGGCACGGGTCATCACCGGAAGTCTCGGGGACCGCGCCGAGGTCCTCGGCGCCGCGGCGCTCATCCTGGCCCGATCGCCTGCCGCGCTCGCCGAACGCGTGCGCACGCCCGCCTAGATTCCGCGGGACGAGGTCGCCCCGCAAGTACGGCCTCGGGATCGTCCTTGCCTCCCAGCCCCTGGGGGATCCACAACCAGGCGCTGCGCATCACCGTGAGCCAGATCGTCCGCCGACTCACAGCGAACGCCCACATCGAGGCGGCCATGGCGCAGGCGCGGAACGCGGTCCTCGACAACCTCGGCGGTCTGAGTCGGGGTGTCTTCGAGCGCGGCTACGCCCGCGTCGACGATGCCTCCGGCGGGGGCGGTGCCGTGGACTGTCGTACGACCAGTTCCGTGGCGAGTTCGATGTGGTGGGATTCGACGCGCTCGTTGTTCGCCAGGCGCAGCGCGGTACGGAGTGCGATGCCGCCCATCTCGCGCAGTGGCTGGCGCACGGTGGTGAGGGGCGGCGACGCCATCCGGGACAGGTGGGTGTCGTCGAAGCCGACCACGCTCAGGTCCTCGGGGATGCGCAGGCCGCGGGAGCGGGCCGCCTCGATGATGCCGAGGGCGATCTCGTCGTTGCCCGCGAAGAGCGCCGTCGGTGGTTCGTCCAGGTCGAGGAGTGCGGCGGCGCCGAGCAGGCCGGTGCGGTGGGTGAACTCGCCGTGCCGGACGTACGCGGAGGGAGTCGGGGCGCCCGCCGCCTCCAGGGCGGCGCGGTAGCCGTGCATACGGGCCTGGTTGCACACGGCCATGGTCGGCCCGCCGAGATAGCCGACGCGGCGGTGGCCGAGACGGAGCAGATGCTCGGTCGCGGCCAGGCCGCCGGCGAAGTTGGTGGCCCCGACGCTGTGGACCCGGTTGTGCGGCAGATGCAGCGGGTCGAGGACGACCAGCGGAAGCCCGGCCCTGGCCAACTCCCTGACATGCGTGGCCGTGTACATGCTGGTGACCGCTATCAGGGCGCGCCGTCCGGCCGACACGAGGTCCCGGGCCCAGTGCGGGGCGGGCGACGACACCTTGCTGATCACGACGGAGACGCCCAGTTCGGCGGCGGCCTCGATGATGCCCTCGAGCGCCTCGGCCGAGTACGTCTTGAGGTCGTTGTTGAACTGCACCTCGATCGTCAGGCTCCGGGCGGTCTCGGTGTACCGGAACACCGGGGCCAGGTACTCGTGCTGGCGCAGCAGTTCCTGCACCCGGGCGCGGGTGTGCGGCGCCACGTCACTGCGGTCGTTGACCACTTTCGACACGGTCGCCACGGACACCCCCGCCTCGCGGGCGATGGTCGCCAGGGTGGTGCGTCTAGCGTGCGGTGGCATCGGCTTCTTCCAGGGTTACGTCCACCGGCGTGGTGAGCCGCCGGTCGTGGCCGACCTCCCGGGTGGGGCCCGTCAATCGTACGGCAGCCCGGCAGGGCAGATGCTGCGACGAGGCGCCGACCTGCACCTCCACCTCGCCGGGCTCGACGATCCGGGTGAGAGCGCGGCCGGTGAACGCGGTCCGGTCGGCGTGCACCCTGAAGGCCACCCGCGCACTCGCCCCCGGGAGCAGCTCCACTTGTGTGAAGCCGGTCAACTGCCGCACAGGGCGGCTGACTTGGGCGACGGTGTCGCGCAGGTACAGCTGGACGACCTCGCGTCCCGGCCTGGCGCCGGTGTTGCGCACCCGTACCGACACCGTGAACTCGCCGTCGGTGGGGACGTCGTGCGCGCTCACGTGAAGGTCGTCGATCTCGAAGGTGGTGTACGAGCCGCCGTAGCCGAACGGGAACAGCGGTGTCGGGTCGACGCTGCTGATGCCCTGCGTGTGCGCGCCGAGGGGCGGTTGCAGGTACGTGCCGGGCTGGCCGCCGGGGCGGCGCGGAATCTGTACCGGCAGCCGCCCTGCCGGCTGGATGCGTCCCGACAGCACTCCGGCGATCGCCGCCGCGCCCTCCTGCCCCGGCATGAACGCCTGGACGAGCCCGGCGGACCGCGGATGCACCTCGCCCAGGGCGTACGGGCGGCCGGAGAGCACGACCACGACCACGGGCGTCCCGGTGGCGAACAGTTCCGCCAACAACTCCGCCTGTACGCCGGGCAGTTGCAGGTCCTCCACGTCGCATCCCTCGCCCGACGTGCCGTTGCCGAACAGGCCGGCGCGGTCGCCCACCACGGCGATGCACAGCTCCGCGTCGCGGGCCGCGGCCGCCGCCGCGGCGAAACCGGACCGGTCCTCCTCGCGCACGTCGCAGCCCGGCTCGAAGACGAGCTCGGTGTCCGGGAATTCAGCGCGCAGCGCCTCCACGACGGTCGGCGCCGAGATGCCGAGCGGCAGGCCGGGGTGGCGGGGCAGCACATGGTTCGGGAAGGCGTAACAGCCCATCAGGGTGCGCGCATCGGCCGCGCAGGGCCCCACCACGGCGACCCGGGCCGGCGCGGTGCGCCCCGCGCCGGCGTCGACCAGCGGCAGCGCGCTGCCCGCGTCGAGCAGGATCACGGACCGCTCGGCCAACTCGCGGGCCAGCTCCCGGTTCTCCGGCGAGTCCAGGTCCCTCGCCGCGGCCTGGGCGAGAGCACCCTCGGGTGTCCAGCCGGGGTCGAGGAGGCCCAACTCGACCTTCTGGGTGAGCAGTCGGCGTACCGCCCGGTCGAGCAGTGACTCGGGCAGCTCACCCCGTTCGACCCGTTCCTCCAGGTGACGGCCGTAGGTGAGCGTGTCCGGCAGCTCCACGTCGACGCCCGCGTCGAGTGCCAGGACGCCCGCTTCGCCGAAGTCGGCCGCCACCCCGTGCAGGCCGGCGAGGAACGCGAGCGACCCGTAGTCGGAGACGACCGTTCCGGTGAACCCCCACTCGTCGCGCAGCAGTTGCGTCAGCAGCCAGGGGTCGGCGCCAGCCGGGACGCCGTCGATGTCGGAGTAGGAGTTCATCACGGAGCGGGCGCCGCCCACCGCGATCGCGGTCTCGAACGGCGGCAGGATGACGTCCATCAGTTCGCGGCGGCCCATGGGCACGGGGCCGTGGTTGCGGGCACCGCGCGCGGCCGAGTACCCGGCGAAGTGCTTCAGCGTGGCGATGACGCCCGCGCCCTCCACCCCGCTGACGTACGCGGCACCGAGCATCGACACGAGGTAGGGGTCCTCGCCCATGGTCTCCTCGACGCGGCCCCATCGGTAGTCCCGCACCACGTCCAGGACCGGTGCGAGCCCCTGGTGCACACCGGCCGCGCGCAGGTCCCGCCCGATCACCCCGCCGAGGCGGCGCACCAGCTCCGGGTCGAAGGTCGCCGCCCACGCGAGCGGAGCGGGGTGGACGGTGGCGCCGTAGGTGTTGAACCCGGTGAGACACTCCTCGTGGGCCAGGGCAGGGATGCCGAGCCGCGACCCCTTGACGACGGTGTGCTGCTGCGCGACCAGGAGAGCGGCGCCCTCCTCCACGCTCACCGGACGGCTGCCGTACACCCGCGTGAGATGGCCGAGCCCGTCCCGCGCCGCCTCTTCGAGCGGAACGCGTCCCGCCTCCTCGAACACGGCCTCCATCGGGGCCACTTGAGGCCGCTCGGTCTCGCCGTCGCCGTCGGCGCCGATGTCGTCGTCGCCCGCTTCCTGCCCCATGAAGTTGCCGAGCCAACGGCTGCCGAGCTGCGCGACCTTCTCCGCCACTGTCATCTCGGCGAGCAGCGCCTCGACCCGGTCGGACACGGGCAGCGCCGGGTCCTGCCAGCGCGGCACGGCCTGCCCCGTCGCCGGAAGTGATTCAGCCGCGGACATCCGCATCCTCCTCTGTTACGGCCACAGGATCTCGAAATGTTTTCGAGATCCGCCGTGGCGTTCATGAGAGTCGTGTCCATCTGAAGCTAAGGGGAACTTCCTTGCGGCACAACGTTGTTGCGCATGCCTTGACAGCCCCCTGGCCGCTACCTAATTTGCATGCACGGGCTGAACGCTGACTGGATTTCGAAAAGTTTTCACGGCGGCTCATGAGTCGTCGGCGGCTCTCGAGTGCGGAGAACAGACATGGAAATCCCCCTCTCACGACGTCCCATCGCCAGACGGTCCGCCCTCGGCATCGCCGTCGGCGTTCCGCTTTCCGCGGCGCTCGCGGCCTGTGGATCGTCAGGGCCCTCCAAGAACGGTGCGGGCGGCAAGGGAGCCACGTACTGGTACCTGGGCGGTCAGCCCGACGAAGGCATCAGGAAGAACGTGGTGGATGCCTTCAACAAGGCCCACCCCAAGAGCCAGATCGCCGGCACCGCCTTCCAGAACGACGCGTTCAAGACGAAGATCAAGACCGCGATCGGTGCCGGGAAGGCGCCCACCATCATCAAGAGCTGGGGCGGCGGGACGCTGCGCAGCTACGTGGAAGCGGGCCAGGTCGAGGATCTGACCCCGTGGTTCGAGCAGCACCCCGAGGTCAAGAGCAAGCTCTTCCCCACCGCGTTCGCCGCGGCGACCGTGAAGGGCAAGATCTACGCGATGCCCGTCGAGCGGGTGCAGCCCATCGTCCTCTACTACAACAAGAAGGTCTTCGACAAGGTCGGCGTGGAGCCGCCGCAGTCGTGGGACGACATCATGTCCCTCGTGCCCAAGTTCAACGCCAAGGGCATCGCGCCGTTCTCCCTCGGCGGCCAGTCCCGCTGGACGAACATGATGTGGCTGGAGTTCCTCTTCGACCGCATCGGCGGGCCCGAGGTGTTCCAGGCCGTCTTCGACGGTGAGAAGAACGCCTGGTCCAACCCCGCCGCCATCAAGGCCCTGGGCATGGTGCAGGACCTCGTCAAGGCCAGGGGTTTCATCAAGGGCTTCTCGTCGATCACCGCCGACTCCAATGCCGACCAGGCCCTCCTGTACACCGGGAAGGCGGCGATGATGCTGCACGGCTCGTGGTCGTACGGCATCCAGAAGCAGGACGGCGGCGACTTCGTCTCCAGCGGCGGCCTGGGCTTCATGAACTTCCCGAGCGTCGAGGGCGGCAAGGGCGACCCGAGCAACACCGTCGGCAACCCTGGCGAGTACCTGTCCATCTCCTCGAAGGCCAGCGCCGACGAGAAGAAGGTCGCCAAGGAGTTCTTCGCCAAGGGCATGTTGCAGGACGCCGAGGTGAAGGCGTGGATCGACGGCGGCGGCGTCCCGATCAAGCTGGGCACGGAGAAGCTGCTCGCCGCCTCCAAGGACCACGAGTTCCTGCAGTTCACCTATGACGTCGCGACCAAGGCCAAGTCGTTCAGCCAGTCCTGGGACCAGGCGCTGAGCCCGACGGCGGCGGAGACGCTGCTCGACAACATCGTCAAGCTGTTCCAACTGTCCATCTCTCCCAAGCAGTTCGCCGCCAACCTCAACGAGGTCATCGGGACATGACCTCGCTCGCCACCCGTCCGCGCCGTCGCGGTCAGCGCGGCATCCTGCCGTGGCTGACCGTGCCGGCGCTGGTGCTCTTCGTGGGTTTCGCCGTCGTGCCGCTCGTCGGCGTCTTCGCGCTGTCCTTCACCTCCTGGGACGGCATCGGAGCCATCCACCCCTCGGGGCTCAGCAGTTGGCGGTCCGTGCTCACCAACCCCGACCTGCCGCATGCCGTGTTGGTGACGTTCGGGGTGATGATCGCGTCCTGGGCGTTCCAGACTCCGATGAGCATTCTGCTCGGTACGTTCATGGCGGGACGCCAGCGCTACCGGGCGCTGCTCGGGGTGGTGTACTTCATCCCGCTGCTGCTCAGCTCCGCCGCCATCGCCGTCGCGTACAAGGCGCTGCTCAATCCCAACTTCGGGCTCGGCGCCGGCCTTGGGATCGAGTCGCTGAGCAAGGACTGGCTGGGGCGGCCGGGACTCGCCTTCGGCGTCGTCATCTTCATCGTCTCCTGGCAGTTCGTCCCGTTCCACTCGCTGATCTACCAGGGTGGTGTGCAGCAGATTCCCAAGTCCCTCTACGAGGCGGCCCAGTTGGACGGAGCAGGGCGGATCCGGCAGTTCTTCAGCATCACGCTGCCGCAGCTGAAGTACACGATCATCACCTCGTCGACGCTGATGGTGGTCGGATCACTGACCTTCTTCGACCTGATCTACGTCCTGACCGAGGGCGGCCCCGGAGACGCCACCCGCGTCCTCGCACTCGACATGTACAAGCGGGGCTTCCAGGCCAACCTGATGGGCCAGGCCAGCGCCATCGCGGTCATCCTCGTCCTGGTGGGACTCGCCTTCGCCCTCCTGCTGCGCCGGCTCGGCGGCAAGGACGCCGCCGCGAGCCAGCTCGAGGGAGCGTGACATGACGACCACCCTGACCAAGACCCGGCGCCAGGAGCACACCACCGGCCACGAGCGCCGCCCACGCCGCCCCCGTCGCGCCGCCCAGCGCCGCAACTGGCTCGGCGGCCTGGCCGGCTGGCTCTGGCTCGTCGTGGTCGCCGTGCCCCTGTACTGGACGCTCATCACCAGCTTCAAGCAGCAGAGCACCTACTACGCGAGCAACCCGCTGGTCCCGTCCGGCGACCCCACGGTCGACAACTACCGCCTCGTCCTCGAATCCGACTTCGTCGGCTACTTCGTCAACAGCGTCGTGGTCACCGTCGGCGCGGTGGTGCCGGCGGTCGCGGTCTCCTTCATGGCCGCCTACGCGATCGTGCGCGGCGGACGTACGCGCTACCTGCGCGCGGTCAACGGCCTCTTCCTGATGGGCCTGGCCATCCCGCTGCAGGCGACCGTGATCCCGCTCTACCTGATCATCATCAAGCTGCACCTGTACGACAGCCTGCTGGCGCTGGTCCTCCCGTCGATCGCCTTCGCCATCCCACTGTCCGTCCTCGTCCTCGCCAACTTCATCCGCGACGTGCCCAAGGAACTGTTCGACTCGATGCGGGTCGACGGCGCTACCGAGTGGGGCACCCTGTGGCGCCTCGCGGCCCCGCTCACCCGCCCCGCCATCCTCACCGTGACCATCTTCAACGCGCTCTCCATCTGGAACGGGTTCCTGCTCCCGCTGATCCTCACGCAGAGCCCCGACAAACGGACCCTGCCGCTCGCACTGTGGACCTTCCAGGGCCAGTACGGAGTCAACGTCCCCGCCGTCCTCGCCGCCGTCGTCCTCACCACGCTGCCGATCCTCATCCTGTACGCGTTCGGCCGCCGCCAACTGCTCAGCGGCCTGACGGCCGGGTTCAGCAAGTGACTGGCTTCGTGACATGGTCGGCGACGTCGCCGGAGTCCGGACTCTTCCGTTCGGCAGAGAGTTGCTCAGGCTGGGGATCTTTGTCGGACCACTTCGACGAGCTGCGTTCCCTGGGGCAGGGCTATGTCGAGGTCCGTCCCCCGAAAGGGGACTTCCCGATGCTGAGCCTGGCCTTCCGGGGGGATCGGGCGGTCGTCCATCGGATGGGCAGCCCTGAGCAGATGTTCCTGCTCGCGGGAGACGGCACCGTGCCCTCGGACGCTGAAGTCGAGGTACCGATCATGGACGACCTCGCCGTTTTCACGGGCGACTTCGTTCTGGACATCGATCACGCGTGGAGCCGGCTGCACGCCTTCACCCGGGCCTGGGACGTGGGGCCTCCGGAGGTGTGGTGTGAGCTGTAGCCGAGACCCTGTTCCCGACTGGCGACAGGCGGGACGACCTGACCGGGGCGCTGTGGGGGTCTAGGACCTGCTCCACCCCGTCGTGCCGGAGTACGCGTCGATCAGGTCCACCACGAAGACGAGCGTGGAGCCCGGCGGGATCGACGATGAAGGCGACTGGTTGCCGTAGGCGAGGCGCGGGGGAACGATGAGTTCGCGGCGGCCGCCGACCTTCATGCCCTTCACCCCTCGGTCCCAGCCCTTGATGACCCTGCCGCCGCCCACGGCGAACTTGAACGGCTCGCCCCGGTCCCAGGAGGAGTCGAACTCCTTGCCGGATGCGAAGGTCACCCCGACGTAGTGCACCCGGACGACCATGCCGGGTTTCACCTCGGGCCCGTCGCCGACGATCAGGTCCCGGACGGTCAGCTCGGGGGGAGCGTCGCCTTCGGGGACGTCGACCTTTGGCTTTGTTCGTTCGCTCATTGCCGTTTCGTTCCTCTCCGCGGCCTACGCCGGTTCCGTCAGATGCCGCCACGTCCGCACCAGCTGGCTGAACTCCTTGACCTGGACGAGGACATGCTCGCGCGCCTCCTCCTCCGCCTTCTCCGCCGCGCCCGCGGTGATCGCGTCGGCGATCGCCCGGTGTTCCGCGAGGGAGCGTCGCATCCGGTCCGGCACCCTCAACTGGAGCCGGCGGTACGGCTGGAGGGCTCGCTTGAGGGCGTGTGACTGCTGGCGCAGGTACTCGTTGCCGCAGGAGTCGTAGACGACGGCGTGGAAGCGGGCATTGGCGTAGTAGTAGCGGTCCGCGTCGCCCGCGTGTGCGTGCTCCTCGCACTCGCGCAGCGCCGCCTCCAGTTCATCGAGGGCCTCGCGCTCGATGCGGCGCGCCGAGAGCCGTGCCGCCATGCCCTCCAGCTCCGCCATCACCTCGAACCGCTCGGCCAGTTCGGGCACGCTCAGCTCGGTGACGTACGTGCCCTGTTTGGGGCGGATCTGGACGAGACCGGACCGCTCCAGGGCTTGCAGCGCCTCGCGGACCGGTGTGCGCGAGCAGCCGAACTCCCGCTCCAGCTGCGCCGGGTCAAGGCGCTCGCCGGGGCGGTACCGACCGTCCACCACCGCGTTCTCCAGGGCGTCACGGACACGCCTGGCCTCCGGTACTCGAGCCATGTCCACCTCCGAAGGCCCAGGTTATCCGCCCGCTCCAGGGGGTAGCGCGGGTCGCTTCCGTCATCTACGGTTCCAGCGTCGTCGACGTTATATACATCACGGCCTCAGATGGATATTAAGGGCCACGGCATCTCCGGGATCAGGAATCGACGCAGGGAGGGCACGGATGGAACCGCACGACGAGCGGCCCGACGGCTGGCTGCTGACCGATCTGTACCGGGCCCTCGGGCACCGGAGCGGCACAACTCATGGCCGGGACACGCCGCTGGAACAGCTCATGGCCGCGTGTGAAGTCCTGATGAGCGACGTCGGCGAGGCCTCCGTGCGGGCCGTCGCGGCCCGTGCCCTCGCCGCGTACGACGCACTCGACGACGACGGCAGACTCGCCTTCTTCGCCCACATCACCACGACGTACGACGCCGATGCCGACGCGGTTCGCGCCGCCTATCGCCGCTGGGAGGGCGCCCGCGCCGCCGGCTCCCAGGGGGAGAGCGAGCTGGTCGGCCTCTTCGACGCCGTCGAACCGGCCCGCCAGCAACTGCTGCGCCGTATGAACCACGCCCCCGACGCCACCCTCGCCCTCGTGCACATGCGTGCCGATCTACGTCGCCTGCTGCGCGCGCACCCCGACCTGCGTCCCCTTGACCACGACTTCCACCACCTGCTCACCTCCTGGTTCAACCGGGGCTTCCTGCGGATGCGGGAGGTGACGGTTCACTCGCCGCCCGCTCTGTTCCGGCATCTGCTGGCCGGTGAGCGGGTGCACCCGATGGCGTCCGAGGCCGAACTGCGCCGCCGCATCGAGCCCGCGGACCGCCGCGTCTACGCCTTCTTCCACCCGGCCACCGGCGACGTGCCGCTGATCTTCGTGGAGGTCGCCCTCGTGCGGGGGCTGCCCGACCGCATCGCCCCGCTGCTCGAACCGGGCCCCGCGCTCAGCCCCGCCGACGCGGACACGGCGGCGCTCTACTCCATCAACAACGCCCTCGACGGACTCGCCGGAGTCTCCTTCGGCAGCTTCCTCATCAAGCAGGTCATCGAGCAAGTCGGCGAGCAGCTCCCGCACTTGACGCAGTTCGCGACCCTGTCGCCCATCCCCGGATTCCGCGCTTGGCTGGAGGAGCGTGCCGCCCATGAGGGTGAACTTCGTTCACTCGTCGCCGAGTTGAGTGATCGGACTGCGGCCCTCGCGGCTGCCGAGCGGATCCGTCCGCGCCTCCTTGACGCCCTCGCCCGCTACATCACCGTCGAACGCCGCCCCGACGGCCGGCCCCTCGACCCGGTCGCCCGCTTCCACCTCGGTAACGGGGCCGCCGCCTGGCAGCTCGACTGGCCGGCCAACGGCGCGCCCGAAGCCTGGGAGCAGTCCTACGGGGCGATGATCAACTACCGCTACGAACCGGACGAGTTGGAGCGCCGCCACGAGGACTTCGTGCGCCGCCGCACCGTCGCGGTCGGCGGCCCCCTCGAAGGCGCAGGAACGAAGGAAGGAACCACCACTCCCATGGACCCGATTCAGGACCCGACGGATCCGCATCCGTATGCCACCGTTCACCAGGCCTTCGTCGCGCAGGCCGGCGTGCGGCCGGACAAGGTGCTCTTCGAGTTGCCCGGCGGCCGGTCCGTTACCTATCGCGAGACCGCCGATCTGGTCCGGCGCATCGCCGCGCGCCTCGTCGCCGACGGGGTGACGCCCGGCGACCGCGTCGCCATGCAGGTCGACAAGTCGCCCGAGGCCATCGCCCTCTACCTCGCGACGTTGCAGATCGGCGGCGTCTTCCTGCCGCTCAACACCGCCTACACCGGCACCGAGATCGACTACTTCATCGGCGACGCCCAGCCGCGCGTCCTTGTCTGCGCGCCGCAGCGCCACCCCGATCACGCGCACCGGCAGGGCGCGGACCTCGTCGTCGAGACCCTCGGCACGGTGGGCGACGGCAGCCTGCTCGAAGGCCGTCCCGACGAGCGCCACGACGACGTGTACGAGGCGGCGGCCGGCGACCCCGCGGCCATCCTCTACACCTCCGGCACCACCGGCCGCTCCAAGGGCGCCGTCCTCACGCACGAGAACCTCGCCTCCAACTGCCGTGCTCTGCTGGACTCCTGGCGGTTCACCTCCGAGGACCGGCTGATCCACGCGCTGCCGATCTTCCATGTGCACGGCCTGTTCGTCGCCGCCAACATGGTGCTCACCTCGGGCGCCTCGATGTACTACCTGCCGAAGTTCGACGCGGACGCCGTGGCCGAGTTGCTGCCGCGCGCCACCGTGCTCATGGGCGTACCCACCTTCTACACACGCCTGCTCCAGCACGAGAAGGTCACCCCGGAGACCTGCGCCGGCATGCGTCTGTTCGTGTCCGGTTCGGCTCCGCTCCTGGCCGCCGACCACGAGGCGTTCGAGGCCCGCACGGGGCACGCCATCCTCGAGCGCTACGGCATGACCGAGACCGGCATGAACACCACCAACCCGTACGAGGGCGGGCCCCGCAAGCCCGGCACCGTCGGCAAGGCGCTGCCGGGCACCGAGATCCGTGTCGTGGACGCCGAGACCGGCAAGCCGCTGCCGGACGGTGAGGTGGGCAGCGTCGAGGTCCGTGGCCCCAACGTGTTCGCCGGGTACTGGCGGATGCCGGAGAAGACCGCGTCCGAGTTCCGCGAGGACGGCTTCTTCATCACCGGCGACCTCGGTCTCATCGACGAGGACGGCTACCTCTGCATCTCCGGCCGCGGCAAGGACCTCATCATCTCCGGCGGCTTCAACGTGTACCCGAAGGAGATCGAGACCCTGCTCGACGCCCAGCCGAGCGTCCTGGAGTCCGCCGTGATCGGCGTCCCGCACCCGGACTTCGGCGAGACGGTCGTCGCCGTCGTCGTCCCCGCGCCGGGCCGGCAGCCCCAGGAGCGCGAGCTGATCGACTCCATCGCGGGCGACCTCGCCCGCTTCAAGCATCCGCGCGCGGTCCGCGTCGTGGCAGCCCTGCCGCGCAACGTCATGGGCAAGGTCCAGAAGGCCGAACTCCGCAAGCGGTACGCGGACTTGTTCGCCGCCTCCTGAGCCACCTCACCACCCCGTCCCCGTCCCCTCACGTGCTCTCTTACTCACTTTCCCGGTCTCTCGATGTGGAGTAGACGATGGTTCTCTATGGAGTGGCAGCGCTGGCGGTGTGCATGCTGGCGGGCACGCTCGTCGGCGAGTACCTCGGCCAGGCGCTCGGCGTCGACGCCAATATCGGCGGCGTCGGTTTCGCCATGGTCCTGCTGGTGTTCGTGACGCACTGGCTGCGCCAGAAGGGGAAGTTCCCCGAGGCGAGCCGGCAGGGCGTGCTCTTCTGGAGCGCGATGTACATCCCGATCGTCGTCGCGATGGCCGCCACGCAGAACGTGCGCAAGGCGGTCACCGGCGGTCCGATGGCCCTCCTGGCGGGCCTTGTCGCGCTCGTCGCGGGCTTCGCCCTGGTACCGGTGGTCGCGCGGATCGGCGGGCCGGGGCAGCCGTTCCCGGAGTCCGACGACGGACCGGCACAAGAGGAGCCCGCCGAGGCGCTCACCCCCGAGAAGAAGGGCTCCTGACATGGACGTGTTCGTCTCGGTGTGCAAGGACAACGGGCTCATAGTGGCCTTCGCCCTGGTGGGTACGTTGATGCTGGTCTCGGGGTGGATCTCCGGGAAGCTGACCCGCGGGCGGCTTCAGGGCTCCGCCATCGCCATCGTGCTCGGCCTCGCGCTCGCCTACTGGGGCGGCTCGGTGACCGGGGGATCGGCGGGCGTCTCCGACATCGCGGCGCTCTCCGGCATGAGCGTGATGGGCGGCGCGATGCTGCGGGACTTCGCCATCGTCTCCACGGCGTACGGCGTCGACCTGAAGGAGATCAAGAAGGCGGGCCCGGCCGGCGCCCTGTCGATCCTGCTGGGCGTCGTCGTCTCCTTCGTGGCCGGCGCCGTCGTCGCCGCGCTCTTCGGCTACCGCGACGCGGCTTCGCTCGCCACCATCGGCGCGGGCGCGGCCACGTACATCGTCGGGCCCGTCACGGGCACGGCGGTAGGCGCCAGTTCGGAGGTGATCGCGCTGTCGGTGGCCGCCGGTCTGGTCAAGTCCGTGGTGGTGATGGTGGGCACGCCGCTCGTCGCCCGCCTGATCGGGCTGAACAACCCCAAGTCGGCGATGGCCTTCGGCGGCCTGCTCGGCACCACCTCCGGGGTGGCCGGCGGTCTCGCGGCCACCGACAAGCGGCTCGTCCCGTACGGCGCGATGACCGCCACCTTCTACACGGGCGTCGGCTGCCTTCTCGGCCCCTCGCTGTTCTACGTGTCGCTGCGGGCGCTCGTCGGCGGCTGACCCCGAGCCCCGGGTCAGGGACGGCTCCGCGGTGCGCGCAGCACGAGCAGAGTGATCTCGCTGGGGGCGAAGACGCGGAACGGCGGGCCCCAGAAGCCGGTGCCGCGGCTGGTGTAGAGAAGGGTGCGGGCGCCGTGCCGGGTGAGGCCGGCGAGGGCCGGCTGGTCGATGCGGACCAGGTGGTGGAAGGGCCAGATCTGGCCGCCGTGGGTGTGGCCGGAGAGCTGGAGGTCGACGCCTCCGGCCGCGGCCTCGTCGACGAACTTCGGCTGGTGGGCCAGGAGCAGGACGGGCAGTCGGGGGTCGGCGCCGTCCAGGGCTCCGGCGAGGCTCGCGCCGTGCCCGGACAGGCCGGAGGACTCGGCGGTCACGTCGTCCACGCCGGCGACCACGAGGGTGTCCCCGCCGCGTTCAAGGAGGAGGTGGCGGTTGCGCAGCGGCTCCCAGCCCAGCTCGGCCATCAGGTCGACCCAGCCCTGGGCCTCGCTGTAGTACTCGTGGTTGCCGGTGACGTAGACGCGGGCGCGGGTGGCCCGCACCGTGCCGAGCGGGGCGGCCTGGGCGCGGCGGCGTTCGGCCGTGCCGTCCGCGATGTCGCCGGTGTGGCAGACCAGGTCGGCGTCCAGGGTGTTCACCGTCTCGCACACCCGCGCCGACCAGCGGGCCCGGTCGAGCGGCCCGTAGTGGGTGTCGGTGATGAGGGCGACGCGCGTGCCGTCCAACCCGGCGCCCAGGCGCGGGAGTTCGACGTCGAGGCGGCGTACCCGCGGCACCCGGCGCGCCTCGGTGTAGCCCCAGACGAGCAGAACGGCGGCCGTGCCGAGCACCGCCCACGTGACGATCCGGGCCCGCTCCTGGCCGTCCCCGACGCCGGCCGCGGTCAGGGCGAGCCGCAGGACGACGCCGAGCAGGACGGACCAGGTGAACAGGATCCAGCTGCCGCCCAGGAGCGCGTCCCCGACGATCGCGGCGCGGTCCTGCTGCCGGCGGCCGTGGCCGCGCATCATCGCGACCGGCATACCGAACAGGCCGAGCGCGAACAGGGCGGTGCCGGCCAGGGCGACGGGGAGCGGCCAGTTCTGGCCGGCGTACAGCAGGACCCAGCACGGCACGGTCCACAGCAGGACCGGGGCGATGAGCGGGAGGTAGCGCATCAGGCGGCGCAGCCGGTTCGGGCGGGCCGGCGCCGGGGCCGCGTCGTCGGCGGGTCGGGTCTCGCTGGTGTCGGTCACATCTCCCCTTTGAACCCTTGAACCTCTGAACCCTTGAGCTTCTGAAGCTTTGAACCCTTGAACCCTTGAATCTTTGGAGCTTTGAAGCGCCGGGGCTGCCGTCGCGGGCACTGTATCCGGTGGCCGTGTTGCCGTGGTTGTTTCATGGGCTGTAACAATGCATGCTCACATACTGATCGGTATCCGCGACCCCCCAGGAGCACCAACGTGACCGGCAGCACGACGCCCACTTCCCGCGCGGCCCAGATACTTTCCCGCCCGATCCAGCTGGGCGGTCTGACCGTCCCCAACCGGATCGCGATGGCGCCGATGACCCGGATGTTCTCGCCGGGCGGCATCCCGGACGCCGCCGTGCGCTCGTACTACGCGCGCCGCGCCGCCGCCGGGGTCGGCCTGATCGTCACCGAGGGCACGTACGTCGGACACGAGTCGGCCGGGCAGAGCGACCGCGTGCCGCGCTTCCACGGCGAGGAGCAGCTCGCGGGCTGGGCGAAGGTCGCCGAGGACGTCCACGCGGCGGGCGGCACGATCGTCCCGCAGCTGTGGCACATCGGCATGGTCCGCAACCAGGGCGAGCCCCCGTACCCCGAGGCCCCGGCCGTCGGCCCCTCCGGCCTGGCGACCGCGGGCGCCGAGGTCACCGGCAAGGCCATGACGCAAGCGGACCTCGACGACGTCGTCGCCGCGTTCGCACAGGCCGCCGCGGACGCCGAGCGCATCGGATTCGACGGCGTGGAGCTGCACGGCGCCCACGGCTACCTGCTCGACCAGTTCCTGTGGGCGGGCACCAACCGGCGCACCGACGCCTACGGCGGCGACCCGGTCGCCCGGACGAAGTTCGCCGCGGAGATCATCGCGGCCGTGCGCGAGAAGGTCTCCCCGGACTTCCCGATCCTGTTCCGCTACTCGCAGTGGAAGCAGCAGGACTACAAGGCCCGGCTCGCCGAGACGCCCGAGGAGCTGGAGGCCGTCCTGACCCCGCTCGCCGCGGCCGGCGTCGACGTCTTCCACGCCTCGACCCGCCGCTACTGGCTGCCCGAGTTCGAGGACTCGGACCTCAACCTGGCCGGCTGGACGAAGAAGATCACCGGCAAGCAGGTCATCAGCGTCGGCTCGGTCGGTCTCGACGGCGACTTCATCAAGGGATTCCTGGGCGAGGGCTCCCCGGTCAAGGGCATCGACAACCTCCTCGACCGCATGGAGGCCGAGGAGTTCGACATGGTCGCCGTCGGACGCGCGCTGCTCCAGGACCCCGAGTGGGCGGCGAAGGTCCTCGCCGACCGCTTCGACGAGCTGAAGCCGTACGACGCCGCCGCGCTGAAGACGCTCAGCTGACCCGGCACTGATCACGCGGGCGCCGCGATCTCGTGCGCCAGGCTCTCGCGCAGCGCGGTGAGCCTGGCGATCTCCGCGTCGAGCGCGGCGAGCCGCTGGTCCACGACCCCTCGTGCGGCGCCGGGCTCGGGCGCGGAGCACCGGCGCCCGGGCTGCGCGAGCAACAGGTCGATGCGGTCGGCGCACGCTCGGACGTCCGCGACGGTCAGTCCGAGCGCGAGCAGCCGGCGCACCACCCGGATACGGGCCATGTCCCGTTCCGTGTAGTCCCGTTGGCCCGACGCGGTGCGCCGCGGCGGGGGCAGGAGCCCTCGCTCCTCGTAGAAGCGCAGGGCGCGCGGGGTGGTGCCGGCGGCTGCCGCCGCGTCGCCGATCCGCATCCGGGGCCTCCCTCTCCGCACCGCGTGCGGTCAGACTTCCACCACCAGGGTTCCGAAGTGCCGGCCCTGTTGCAGTTCCTGCAACGCCGACGGGCCGCTTTCCATGCCCGCGAGCACCGTGTACGGGAAGACGATCCGCCCGGCACGCAGCCAGCCGGCGAACCGCTCCCGCCACTCCTCCTCCACGCCGGGATGGTCGGCGGTCTGATAGCCGAGCAGCGACACCGAGCGCTTGACCAGGGCGAACGTGTCGATCACCGTCGGCGAACTCCCACCCGACAGCGCCGGATCGAACTGCCCCGCCAGAGCGCCGACCACGGCGACCCGCGCGCCGGGGCGCGTCAACTCCAGGGCCGCGGTGAGCTGTTCACCGCCCACGTTGTCCACGATCACGTCGTACCCGTCCGGGGCGGCCTCGGCGAGCGAGCCGCTGCCGGGGTCGCCCGGCACCACCACGGCGTCGTATCCGAGTTCATCCCGCAGCCGCGCCGCCTTGCCCGGGCTGCGGGTGGTGCCCACGACCCGGGCCGCGCCGAGCAGCCGCGCGATCTGCCCCGCGAGGGAACCGACGCCGCCGGCCGCGCCGGTCACCAACACGGTCTCGCCTTCCCGCAGTTGGGCGAGGCGGGTCAGCGCGCCATAGGCGGCCGACGCCGTGGACAGCAGCGCCACCGGGTCGGGATGCCCCTCGGGCACGGCCTGTACGGCATCCGCGTCGACCACCGCGTACTCCCGCCACCCCCGCATGTGCGTGACGAGGGCGCCGGTGCGTACGTCCGTGACGCCCGGCCCCGCCGCCACCACCTCGCCGAGCGCCGGCCCGAACAGGGTCTCGCCGGGCTTCAGCGGCGGGAACGGGAAGTCCTTCGCCTCGGCCGAGACGAGGGTGCGCAGTCCCGGGAAGACCAGGAAGTGCCGGTTGCGGACGAGGAGTTGACCGGATCCGGTGGGCGGGACCGGGGCGTCGGCGACGGTGAAGTGTTCCGGTCCCGGCAGGCCGGTGGGCGTGGCGGCCAGACGGATCTCGCGGCCGGTGGACGGTACGGGCATGGCAAACCTCCGGGGTCCGGGGTGGCTGGGCAGGCCCGGACGCTAACCTCTGACGTGCGGGTGAGGGGCAAGCCGCGTACGACGAAGCCCCTGGCGCCGTGCGCCAGGGGCCCGAAGCCGGCGGTGAGGAGAGCGAGGAGGCTATTTCTTAGCAGGAAAGGGTGAGAAGGAAGCCTCTTCATGGCCTCACCGGCCTGGGTCGAGGAGAGCGAAAGGGCTAGGTGGCAAACCCCCGCGAGGGTGGGATCGAGAAGGAAGCCCCTTCATGGCCTCGACCTGCTGAACGCTAGCAGTCACTCGGGGATCACGTCGCGCAGATTTTCCGGGGTGAGGATGCGCGACCCGGGGTGCAGCCCCTCGGGGCGCCGCATCCCGAGATAGGTGACCGGGCCGTCCGGGACGCTCTCGCCGTCCCACACGGTCACGTCCGCGTCGTCGCGCAGGCCGAGCAGCCAGCGCACGGTCAGCTGCTCCCGCTCGACGATGCCGCGCGCCAGCGCCTCCACCGTCACCCGGGTCTCCTCGACGCGGTTCGCGGCCGGCATGCCCTTGAGGTACAGGTGCAGCCAGTGCGCGTGCCAGCGGCCGTCCTCGTCGCGCCGGAACACGAGCGGCAGCGCCACCCGCCCGGGGCCGCGCAGATCCGACTTCATTCGCACGGTCCGCGGTTCGAACGGGCGCCCCTTCTGCTCGCCCTCGCGCAGCATGAACCCGAAGAACGACTCCTCCACGTCCATGAAGCCCTCGCCGGAGAACACCAGGACCTGCGGCACGACGAACGCCCCGCGCACCGCCCCGAGCCTCAGCTCGATGAACTCCGAGGCCCCTTCCGGAGCTTCGACGATGTCTCCCGAGTGCCGGCCCTCGACGTCCGTCAGCTGGGTGTACGAGAGCCAGGTCACCTGCTCGTAGTTCTCGTCCAGGATCACCGCGGACAGGTCGTAGTCGGTGGTCTGCCGGTGCTGCTTCCAGTACACGAAGAACCGCAGCAGCTCGCCCTCGACCGGGGAGACCGAGCCGCGCGGCAGGACGCCGAGCCCGGACGAGACCGCCTTGCCGCTGAGCGGCAGCGCGACATCGAGGACGTCCGGGTCGACGAGCACCGGACCGGTCACCGGCAGCCGGCGGGCGATCTCCGCGTCGAGCAGCGCGATCAGCCGCTCCTTGGCGGTTTCCGGCAGCGCGGGGCGGGTGTCCGGCGTGACCCAGGCGCGGCCGCGCCGGTTGATGAACACCCGGCGCACGCCGTCCTGTTCGAGCCGGTCTCCCCGGTTGAGGAGATGCTGACGCACCGAGAGCAGGACCCGCCCGGCGGTCCGCGGGGCGGCCTTCTCGACGCCGGCGAGGACCGTCTCGTACTCCTCGTCCGCGCGGGCGGAGCGCACCAGGCGGTCCACGGACCGCAGCAGCACACCCGGCGCGGACTCCAACAGCCTTACCGCTTCGGTGAGTTCACCGCGGCCGAGCAGTTCCTCGGTCCGGCTCGCGAAGGACCGTACACGCTGCTCACCGCGGGCCACCGCGAACACCTCGGCGGCAGACGGGAATTGCGGGTACTCGTGCGGGTGCAGGCGCTCGCCGAGCCGCTTCCACGCCTCCCTGTGCGCCGCCACGTCGGCGAGCTTCGCGGGCGCCGCGGCGACCACCGTGTCCAGGCCGGCGAGCAGCGCACGGCGCACGGGCCGCGACAGTTTCACGAACCGGGTGGGCTCCAGGAGGGACACGTCGCCGTCCGCCAGCGCGCAGGCCAGACGCAGCACATCGGTCACCGTGTCGAGGATCGGGCCCGAACCCGCCCGCAGACGAGCCCTGTTGATCACCGCGCGGTTCTCGCGCACCGGGATCTCGTCGGGCTGCGGGCCGTCCACGCAGTGCGTCGCCAGTGCGTCGAGGTCCCGCAGGTGCTCCTCGCCGAGCGGCGTGCGGCTGCCCGCGAGCGTCAGATACAGCTCGCCGACCTCGTCCGCCGCGTCCCCGCCGAGGTGAAGGACCGTCATCCGGTCGCCGGCCGCCGCGATCAACTCCTCGTGGTGGCCGAGCATGTCGGCGTACGTGTGCTGGTAGCGCCCGTACGACGGCAGCGTCAGGAGATTCACGACACCGTTGCTCAGCTGCTTGAGGGTGCCCTCGCGGGCGTCGTCGTCGGCAAGAGCCTCGCGGATGCACCCCATCCAGAAGTCCAGGGTGTCCGGCACGTTCGCGGGGAAGTCGATGAAGTACGTGTTGTGCCGCACATGGTCGCCGACCAGCTCGCGCACCGTGGACAGGGTCCGCACGGCGACATCGACCACCGCGCCTTCGGACAGCCCGGCCAGTCGCTCCAGGAGCGGGGCGGACAGCTTGAAGCCCACGGACATCAGCGCGGCGTCGAACTGCCGCGCGGCGACGGCACCGTCACCGGCCGCGCCCTCGGGGGCGGGCAGACGGTGCGTGTGTCGGACGACCAGATGTTCGAGAGGGTGAACCATGCGGGAATGGTGACAGAGCGGTACACGCGGGTGCACGTGGGTTTTTCGGCAGGGTGCCGGGTGCTGCCGGGGCAACGGGGCCGGCCGCGGCGCGCGGTGACGCACCGTCAGGCGTCACCGCGCACCCGGCGCCGGGTCAGTCCTGCATCGGCCGCAGCGCGAGCCCCTCGGTCCCCGCCCAGTAGCTGACGCGCGCGCCGTCGCTGACGACGGCCGGCTTTTCGAGGACGGCCGGGAAGTCGTGCGACGTGTCGGTGCCGTCGCCCGAGACCAGGCGGACGACGAAGGTGTCGGTGGAGCCCTCGTCGTAGGGGCCCTTGGCGGTGCGCAGACCGGCCCAGGCGGCGTCGCCCGGTGCCAGGACCAGCGTCTCGGTGTCGGCGGTGTCCTTGTCGGGCTGCACGCTGGAGGTGGAGCCCGGCTTGTCGTTGAGCCAGACCTGCGGGTACTCGTTCATCGCGCACTTGTGGTCGGACCGGTTGGTGAGCGAGAGCGCGTAGAGGGTGTTCTTGCTGCCGTCGTCCGGGGTGCGCGGCTCGGCGGAGAGCGCCGACAGGTCCTCGGGGCCGCAGTCCGGGTACGTGGTGCCGTTGCCGCCGCCCGTCTCACCGCTGTCGCCGCTCTGGCCGGCGCCCTGGGAACGGTCGTCGGAGCCGGTCCCCGTCCCGCTGTCCGTCGAACTCGCGGACGCCTTGGGGGAGGAGGCCGACGAGGACGGCGTGGCGGAGGCCGACGTGGTCGCGCCCGCCTTGTCGTCCTTGTCGTCCGGCTGGCACGCGGCGGTGCTCAACAGTGCGGCGGCCACGGCCGCCGAGGCGAGCGCGCCGCGCAGGGCCTGCCGTCTACGTGAGCCCGTTCCCGTGGTGATGCTGTTCATGTTCCGCTCCTGGTCCCCCGAGGCCGGTCGCGGTGACCGGCCCGCATGTCGTTGGCGAAGTCATTCTGCTCACCGTGATCAGCGTTCTCACCTCGAAGGACGAGTTGTTACGAGTCCCGGACGAGCCCGTGGCAAAGCGACCGGGGGCCGGCTGTCGGGCAGGGCTGGCTCCGTCCGGCGAAATGGTTTTGAATCAGCGGGAACCTTCGACCGTCTGCCGGACACGAACAGGGCATGGAACTGAAAGACGCTGACCCCGCCGTACCGGTCGGAGGGATGTCCGACCGGGAGCTGTGGGCGCGGGCCGTGGCCGGCGACCGGGAGGCGTTCGGCCGGATCTTCGACCGGCACGCCAAGGCCGTCTACAACTACCTGTTCCGGCGCACGGCGGACTGGTCGGAGGCCGAGGACCTCACGTCGACGGTATTCATGCACGCCTGGCGCCGGCGCTCGGAGACGGTCCTCGACCGCGAGTCGGCGCTGCCCTGGCTGCTGGGCATCGCCGACCGCCTCGCGTCGAACACCAGACGGCGGCTGAGACGTGCCGAGGCGCTGTTCCACCGGCTCGTCTCGCACGACGAGCCGGTGGGCGACCACGCGGAGCGCGTCGCCGTCCGGATCGACGACGAACGCAGGATGTCGGAGATCCACCGGGCGCTTGCCCGGCTGCCGCGCCACGAACGCGAGGTCGTCGAGCTCTGCGTGTGGTCGGGCCTGGACCAGCAGGCGGCCGCGCACGCGCTTGGGGTGGCGGTCGGAACGGTGAAGTCCCGGCTGCACAGGGCGCGGCGGAGGCTGGGGGCCGACCTTCTCGGCCCGGCCGCCGTCGCGGCGTCGATCGGTTCCGGTAACCCCGTCAACGCGGAGGACGTCGCACGATGAACGACATGCAGGGCATTCCTGCGGCTCCTTCCGACCGTGATCTGCCGGACCACCGGCGGACCCGTGAGGAGCTACTGATGCAGATCGGCCGAGAGAAGAAGCAGGACCGTCCGGACCGCCTCGACCGTCGGGACAGCGAGGAGCCTTCGGCTTCGCTGCGCCGCCGGTGGGGGGTGCCCGCCGGGGTCGCCGCCGGTGTGGTGGGGGTGAGTGTGGCCGCCGTGGCCGCCTTCGGCGGAGCGGGGGACACGAAGCAGGAGGTCGGCGAGCCCGCGGGGAACCCGAGCCGGCCGGCCACGTCGCCGAGTGCGAAGGCGGGGACGGACTCCCCGTCGGCCGACGAGAAGTCCGCCTCCTACGCGTTCACCATCACCGGCGCGCGGACGACCCCGATCGACAAGGCGACGACCGCCAGGATCCTCGCCTCCTGCCTCGGCGCGGACGCCGCGCAGTTCCGCGCGGTGATCGCGGAGCGCGCCCCGCTCGCCGCGAAGACCAGTGACGGCCTCGTCGTCGCCGTCAACTCCGCGGGCCAGTACGCGCAGTGCGGGACGAAGGGAGACACGGGCAGCAGCCAGGCCCACCCGCCCACGTTCATCAACGACCGCCTCTGGGGCACCGGGCGGATCATCTCGTACTTCGACTCGACCATGGAGACCGACGGCGCGGGGCACTTCCTGATGGTCGGCGCCGGGCACTACACCTCCGACGTCGCCAAGGTCACCATCAGCTTCGGCGACAAGAAGAAGGAGTACCCGGCGGTGATGGCCGACGGCGCCTTCGCGTACGCCGCCGCCGTCACCCCCGACACGCCCCCCGGCCCGCACTACGCGGGCCCGAACGCCAACGTCCACGCCTACGACGCGGCCGGCAAGGAGATCTACAGCCAGAAGAAGGACCCGCAGTTCACCGACGGGCAGTGATCCCTGGTCAGAGCAGGAACCCCGCGGGGAACGGGTCGCTCGGGTCCAGGTGGAACTGGGACGTGCCCGTCACCCAGGCGCGGCCCGTGATCGACGGCAGCACGGCGGGCAGCGGACCGACCGTGGTCTCGCCGAGGAGCCGGCCCGTGAAGCGCGTCCCGATGAACGACTCGTTCACGAAGTCGCGGCCGAGGGGCAGTTCGCCGCGCGCATGCAGCTGGGCCATGCGCGCGCTGGTGCCGGTGCCGCAGGGGGAGCGGTCGAACCAGCCGGGGTGGATGGCCATCGCGTGCCGTGACAGCTCGGCGGTCGAGCCGGGGGCCTTGAGGTAGACGTGGTGGCACCCGGTGATGTCGGCACGCTCCGGGTGCACGGGCAGCGCCCGCTCGTTCACCGCCTCCATGATCCTCAGGCCGGCGGCGAGCAGGTCGCCGGCCCGGGAGCGGTCGAACGGCAGGTCCAGGTCGGCCAGTTCGACGATCGCGTAGAAGTTCCCGCCGAAGGCCAGGTCGTAGCCGACCTCGCCGAAGCCGGGGACCTCGACCTTCTGGTCGAGGGCGTACGCGAACGACGGGACGTTCTCGATCGTGACGGCGGTGGCCGCGCCGTCCGTCACGGCCACCGACGCCACGACGAGTCCGGCCGGGGTGTCGAGCCGGATCGTCGTGACCGGCTCGACCACCGGCACCATCCCGGTCTCGACGAGCACGGTCGCCACCCCGATCGTGCCGTGCCCGCACATCGGCAGCAGCCCCGAGACCTCGATGAACAGCACGCCGTAGTCGGCGTCGGGCCGGGTCGGCGGCTGGAGGATCGCACCGCTCATCGCGCCGTGCCCGCGCGGCTCGTACATCAGGAGCGTACGGATGTCGTCCTGATGCTCCATGAAGTGCAGCCGGCGCTCGGCCATCGTGGCGCCGGGGATCGTGCCCACCCCGCCGACGACGACCCGGGTGGGCATGCCCTCGGTGTGCGAGTCGACCGCATGGAACGTGCGCCGGGACCTCACTTGTACCCCTTGGCGAGCACGGCCTCGGTGTCGGCCGTGATGCGGTCGGCCAGCTCGGGGGCGAGCGGCAGGCGCGGCGGGCGGCACGGACCGCCCTTCATCCCCGCGACGTCCATGGACAGTTTGATCGACTGGACGAACTCGGTCTTCGAGTCCCAGCGCAGCAGCGCGTGCAGATCGCGGTAGACCGGCAGCGCCCTGGCCAGATCGGCGGGGTCGCCCGAGGTGGCCAGGCGGTACAGCTCGACCGTGCTCTCGGGGATCAGGTTCGGATACCCGGCGATCCAGCCCGTCGCTCCCGCGAGACCGAGTTCGAGCAGAACGTCGTCGGCGCCCACCAGCAGATCGAGTTCCGGAACCAACTCCCTTATCTGGTACGCCCGTCGGACGTCGCCTGAGAACTCCTTCACGCCGACGATCGTGCCCTCGTGGTACAGCTCGGCGAGCAAGTCCGGCGTCAGGTCGACCTTGGTGTCGATCGGGTTGTTGTACGCGACGACCGGCAGCCCCGCCTTGGCGACCTCGCGGTAGTGCCCGACGACGGCGGCGCGCTCGGCGCGGAAGGCGTTCGGCGGCAGCAGGAGCAGCGACGTGGCCCCCGCCTCTGCGGCCTGCTCGGCCCAGCGGCGGGCCTCCAGCGCGCCGTACGCGGCGACCCCCGGCATGACACCGAACCCGTCGGGGGCCGCCTCCACCGCCGTCTCCACGACACGGGCCCGCTCCTGCGGGGTGAGCGTCTGGTACTCGCCGAGCGAGCCGTTGGGCGTCACCCCGTCGCAGCCGCCCGCGGCGAGGAACCGTACGTGCGCGGCGAACGCGTCGTAGTCGACCGAGAGATCGTCGTGAAAGGGCAGCGCCGTCGCGACATGGACACCGTGCCAGGGCGTGGCGGGGTCGAGCATGCGGAGTCTCCTTGTGAAAGGGCGGCCTTGGGGTACGGACGGTCAGTGGTATGTGCTATTGCACTGGCGTGCTGGGCCGACCCTAGAGGCGTGCTCGGCGTCCGGGCAATGGGGCGTCGGCGGAATTCGCGTACGGACAGCGGGAGTTGGCGAACTCCTGTGCCAGAGAAGGGACATGTGACATAGTACCGCCGTGACTAAGCGACTGACCTGCGATGTTGTAGTCATAGGCGCCGGAATGACAGGCGCCGCATGTGCCTTGTACGCGGCTCGCGCGGGCCTGCGCGTCGCGCTCGTGGACCGTGGTCCGGTGGCCGGCGGGACGACCGGCGCGGGCGAGGGGAACCTGCTGGTCTCCGACAAGGAACCGGGCCCGGAGCTCGAACTCGCGCTGTACTCACTCCGGTTGTGGGCTGAACTCGCCGCCGAACCCGGCGCGGGCGCGGCGATCGAGTACGAACGCAAGGGCGGCGTCGTCGTGGCCGCCGCGCCCGAGAGCCTCGCCGCCCTCGACAAGCTCGCCGTGGAACAGCGCGCCGCCGGGGTCGACGCCCGACCCGTCGCCGCTGATCAACTCCCCGATCTGGAACCGCACGTGGCGCCTGGTCTCGCCGGTGCCTTCCACTATCCGCAGGACGCGCAGGTCATGCCGGCCCTTGCCGCCGCCCGGCTGATCCGCGCGGCCCGCGCCGCCGGCGCCACGCTGCACACCGGGTGGACCGTCACCGCCGTCCTGCGCACCGCGGGCGGAGCGGTCCGGGGCGTGCGCACCGACCGCGGTGACCTGCACGCCCCGGCGGTCGTCAACGCCGCAGGCACCTGGGGCGGCGAGGTCGCCGCCCTCGCCGGGGTGCGGCTGCCCGTGCTGCCCCGGCGCGGTTTCGTCCTCGTCACGGAACCGCTGCCGCGCATGGTCCACCACAAGGTGTACGCCGCGGACTACGTCGCCGACGTGGCCAGCGACTCGGCGGCCCTCCAGACCTCGCCGGTCGTCGAGGGCACCGCCGCGGGGCCGGTCCTCATCGGCGCGAGCCGTGAACGCGTCGGCTTCGACCGGTCGTTCTCCCTGCCCGTCGTACGAGCCCTCGCGGCGGACGCGACCCGGCTCTTCCCGTTCCTGGAGCGGGTCCGCGCGATGCGCTCGTACCTGGGGTTCCGCCCGTACCTGCCGGACCATCTGCCCGCCGTCGGGCCCGACCCCCGGGTGCCGGGGCTGCACCACGCCTGCGGGCACGAGGGCGCGGGCATCGGACTCGCCCCCGGGACAGGGCAGTTGATCGCCCAGGTGCTCAGCGGCGCGCCACCCGACCTGGACCTCGCCCCGTTCAGACCCGACCGCTTCACCGAGGAGGCGGCGTGAGCACAGGAGGCAGCGACATGAGTGCCCGCACGCCACTCGGCCTGGTCGATGCCCGGCCGGGACCGCCCTTCACGGTCACCTTCGACGGCCGCGCGATCGAGGCACTGCCCGGCCAGAGCGTCGCCGCCGCGCTCTGGTCGGCGGGGATCACCTCCTGGCGGGCGACCCGGGGCGAGGGGCGCCCCCGGGGCATCTTCTGCGGCATCGGGGTCTGCTTCGACTGCCTGGTCACCGTCGACGGCCGCCCCAACCAGCGGGCCTGTCTGCTGCCCGCCGAGCCCGGCCAGCAGATCCGCACGCAGCAAGGGACGGGACACGATGAGCGAACGGGACACGATGAGCGCTGACCCGCATCTCGCGGTGGTCGGAGCGGGCCCGGCGGGCCTCGCCGCCGCTCTCGCCGCAGCCGCCCGGGGCGTCCGCGTCACCGTCGTCGACGCGGCGGCCGAGGCGGGCGGACAGTTCTACCGGCAGCCCGCCCGCGCACTCGGCGCGCGCCGCCCGCAGGCGCTGCACCATCAGTGGCGCACCTGGGAGCGGCTGCGCGACGGTCTCGCCGGACATGTCGAGGCGGGACACGTCAGACACCTGAGAGGTCATCATGTGTGGTGCGTAGAAGGGGAGTTGCCCGGGGGATTCACGGTCCACGCGCTGACCGGCCCCGAGCAGCGGGAGCCGGTCGCGGTGCCCGCCGACGCCGTGCTCCTCGCCACCGGCGCCCACGAGAAGGTGCTGCCGTTCCCCGGCTGGACCCTGCCGGGCGTCCTCACGGCGGGCGGCGCCCAGGCCATGCTCAAGGGCGGCCTCGTCCTGCCGGGGCGCAGGGCGGTGGTGGCCGGGACCGGGCCGCTGCTGCTGCCCGTCGCCGACGGGCTGCTCGCGGCCGGGGCGGACGTCGTCGCGCTCGTGGACTCGGCGGCTCCCCGGGCGTTCCTGCCGCACGCGCGGACCCTCGCCGCTCACCCGGACAAGCTCGTCGAGGCCGCCGGATACGCTGCGCGGCTGCTGGTCAGGCGCGTGCGGATCCGGGCGCACCACACCGTCGTCGCGGCGCACGGCACCGACCGGGTGGAGGCCGTCACGATCGCCGCGCTGGACGCGGACGGCCGGGTGCGGGCGGGCACCGAGCGGCGCCTCGCGTGCGACACCCTCGTCGTCGGACACGGCCTGCTGCCGCACACCGATCTCGCCGGCGCGCTCGGCTGCCGCCTCGACGGGGGAGCCGTGGCCGTCGACGACGAGCAGCGCACCGACGTGCCCGGCGTCTGGGCGGCGGGCGAGGCGACCGGCATCGGGGGAGCGGCCCTCTCGCTCACCGAGGGGCACATCGCGGGCCGGTCCGTCGCCGCCCGCCTCTTCGACTCCCGCCCTGATCCCCGTACGTGGAACGCGGTCGCTCGTACGCGCACCCGCATGAGGGAACTTGCCGCGGCGCTCGACACCGCGTACGCGCCGCCCGCGCGCTGGACCGAGCAGCTCACCGACGGCACCGTCGTCTGCCGCTGCGAGGAGGTGACGGCCGGAGCGGTCCGCGAGGCGGTCGACGAGCTCGGCGCCGGCGACGCACGGACCGTCAAACTGCTGACCCGGGCCGGCATGGGCTGGTGCCAGGGCAGGATGTGCGGAGCAGCCGTCGCCGGGCTCGTCGGGGGTGAACAGCCGCCTGCGAAACGGCCGTTCGCCTGCCCGGTGCCACTCGGCGTGCTCGCGGGGAGAACACCGGACCCAGCACCCGACCCGGCACGGAAGGACACCTGATGGCCGCCCAGCGCACCCGAAGCGCCACGACCGCCGCGACCGGCCCCGCTCTGCCCACGCTCGGCGGGACCCGGCGCAGCTACCGAGAGCGCGTCGTCGACGCCCTGCGCGCGGCGCTCATCGCCGGTGAACTGCGGCCCGGCGAGATCTACTCGGCGCCCGGCCTCGCCGCCCGGTTCGGCGTCTCCGCCACCCCCGTGCGCGAGGCCATGCTCGACCTCGCCAAGGAGGGCCTCGTCGACACGGTGCCCAACAAGGGCTTCCGGGTCACCGCGGTCTCCGACCAGCAGCTCGACGAGTACACCCACATCCGCTCCCTGATCGAGATCCCCACGACGGCGGCCCTCGCCTCGACCGCCGATCCCGAGGCCGTCGCGGCGCTGCGGCCCGTCGCCGACGAGATCGTCACGGCCGCGGCCGCCGGCGACCTCATCGCGTACGTGGAGGCGGACCTGCGCTTCCACCTCGGACTGCTCGCGCTCGCGGGCAACGCGCACCTGGTCGAGGTCGTCGGCGACCTGCGCCGCCGCTCCCGCCTGTACGGACTGACGGCGCTCCACGAGGACGGGCGGCTGCCCGCGTCGGCCGCCGAGCACCTGGAGATCCTCGACGCGCTGCTCACCCGCGACGAGGAAGCGGTCCGCGCCGTGATGACCCGGCACATCGGACACGTCCGGGGCCTGTGGGCCGCGCCGCGCCGATGACCCGGCGCGGCACCGCTACTTGGTGGCCCCCTGCGCGAACCCGTTGTAGATGTACCGCTGGAGGAAGAGGAAGACGAGCAGCGTCGGCACGATGACGAGGATCGCGCCCGCGGAGATGTTCTCCCAGTGCGCGCCGAACGGACCCTTGAAGCGGAACAGGGCGGTGGAGATCGTCCCCTTGTCCTCGGACGGCATGTAGAGGAAGGGGATGTAGAAGTCGTTGTACGTCGTGATGCCCTTGACGATGACGACCGTGGCGATGGCCGGCTTGAGCAGCGGCAGGATGATCTTCCGGTAGATGGTGAAGGTGTTGGCGCCGTCGAGCCGGGCCGCCTCGTCGAGCGAGGTCGGGATGGACCGGATGAACTGCAGGAAGATGTAGATGGACACGATGTCGGTGCCCATGTAGAGCAGGACGGGCGCCCAGCGGGTGTCCACCAGGCCGAAGCTGTTGACCACTTGGAAGGTCGCCACCTGCGTCGTCACGCCGGGCACCAGCGTCGCGATCAGGAACAGCGCCATCACCGTCTTCTTGAACCGGAACTCGAAGCGGTCGATCGCGTACGCCGTCATCGAGCCGATCAGCACGGTGCCGGTGATGGAGAACAGCAGGATGAACGCGGTGTTCCCGAAGGCCGTGAGCATGTGACCGTCGTTGAACGCGGTGACGTAGTTGGAGAAGTTCAGCCAGTCGTGCGGCAGGCTCAGCGCGCCGCCGTCGGTCACCTCGCGGTTCGTCTTGAGCGACGTGAGGAAGACGACGGCCAGGGGGACGAGGACGACGAGGGACGCGACGACGAGCGACAGATACGTCAGTGCCGTGCTGATCCGGGGCCTGCCGCCGCCGGAGGTGACGCGGTCGTCGGTGCGGAGCGTGGTCATACGAGGTCCACCTTGTCGTCGGGCACGAGCCGCCGCTGGATCCAGGTGATCACCAGGATGATCAGCAGCAGCACGACGGCACAGGCCGAGGCCAGGCCCGTCTTGTTGAACTGGAACGCGAGCTTCACCGTCTGGATGACGAACGTCGACGTGCCGGTCGCGCCGCCGGTCATGATGTACGGGATCTCGAAGACGGCGAGCGAACCCGAGATCGCCAGGATGACGCTGAGGCTCAGCACCGGCCGGATGCTCGGCGCGATGATGTGCCGGAACTGCTGCCAGCGGCTCGCGCCGTCGAGTTGTGCCGCTTCGTAGAGCTCACCGGGGATCGACTGGATCGCGCCGAGGAAGAGCACGAAGTTCAGGCCCGTGAACCGCCACACGGACACGCCCGCGAGCGAGGTGTTCGCCGACTCCGGGTCGCCGAGCCAGGCGTGGTCGCCGCCGACGCCGAACCAGGACAGGACCGAGTCGAGCGTGCCGCCGTCCTGGAAGAAGTACAGGAACACGAAGCCGATGGCGACGCCGTTGATCAAGTAGGGGAAGAAGAGGATCCCCTTGAAGAGATTGCGCAGCCGCAGGTCGAAGCTGAGGACCGTCGCGAAGTAGAGCGCGATGACGATCTGCACCGCCGACGCTGCCAGGTAGTAGAAGCTGACGAAGAAGACGCGGAACAGCTCGGGACGGGTGAAGAGCTGGGTGTAGTTGTCGAGGCCCACGAGGTTCCGGTCGGGGCTGACGCCGTCCCAGTCCGTGAAGCTGTAATAGATCATGTTGCCCACCGGCACGTACGTGAACGTGATCAGCAGCGCGAGCGGCGCCAGCAGGAACAGCCACGGGGTGAGCCGGCGCACGGGATGATCGCGCCAGGAGCGGGTCGGCGGCTTGCGGCGTCCCGGTCGGCGCCGCGGGTCGGAATCGGCGCGCCGCGCAGGGGCGGGCGGCGCCGGGGACTGGGTGTCGGTCATGTCGGACGGGCCTTTCGTGATCCGGGGCGAGCTCGGTCAGGCGCGGGGCCCCGCCCCCGCGGACGGTGCGGGGCCCTGTGCTCGGTCCGGGTCAGTTGCCTGCGGTCGCGGCCGCGTCGGCCCAGCGCTTGTTCAGCTCGTCGAAGTAGCCCTGGAGGGAGCCCTTCTGAGCGCCTCGGGCGATGTCGATCAGCTTCTGCCGGTAGTCCTGCTTGGCGAGGCCGATCTCGGCGGCGTTGTCGATCGCGTCGACCTGGAGCGTCTTGTCCTCGGAGCGCTCGATCAGCTTGACATCGTTGTCCTGGTACGGCTTGAGGACATCGGGGAAGCTGAGGGAGGTCAGGGCCGAGACGCCGCCCTCCTTCGCGGAGAAGCCGGACTTCTCGGTGAACCAGTCGATCCAGGCGCGGGCGGCCGGCTTGTTGTCCGAGTGCGTGTTCACGGCGAGCTGGTAGTCGGAGAGCATGGTGGCGCGGAACGCGCCGCCCTTCTGGACCGGGAAGGGCATGAAACCGATGTCGTCCGGGTTCTCGCCCGCCTTGCCGGCCGCGTCGCGCATCTGGTTCACGGCCCAGGAGCCGAGCAGCATGCTGCCGATCTTCCCCTTGGCCAGGTCGGTCTTCGAGGTCTCCCAGTTGGTGGTGGTGGGGTCCTTCTCCGACAGCTTGTCGTGGACGATGTCGTAGAGGAGGGTGTCGAGGACGTTGAGGTCGCTGCCCTTGGCCCACGGTGCCTTGGAGTCGGCGAGCTGCGCGTAGGCGTCGGGGCTTCCGCTGACCGAGCCGATGCTGTTGGTCCAGGGGCTGCTGAGCGGCCAGCCGTCCTTGAAGTTGGTGTAGTACGGCGTCGCGCCGGTCTTCGCCTTGATCTGCCGGAGATTTGTGAGGAACTCGGCAGGGGTGGTGGGCCAGTCGGTGATGCCGGCCTTCTTCCACACCGCCTTGTTGTAGACGAGCCCGTTGACGGTGCCGAAGTTGGCGATGCCGTACGTCTTGCCGCCGACATCGGTCTTGCCGGTGAAGCGGTAGGTCTTCGCCATCTCCTTGGTGTCACCGAGCGGGGCGAAGAACTTCGGGTAGTCGCCCTTGGCGATCACCGACGGGATCAGCAGCACGTCGCCGTAGTTCTCGGTGTTCATCCGGATCTTCACCTCCCCCTCGTAGTCGGTGATGCCCTGGAACTTCACCGAGACCTTGGGGTAGGTCTTCTTGAACTGGGCGGCGTACTTCTTCATCGTGCCGTCCTGCACGAGGTCGGTGCGGTTGGTCAGCACGGTGATCGTGCCCGACACCTTGGCGGGGTCCGAGGGTGCGGTGGCCGCCTCCCCGGACGAGGATCCCCCGCCACCACACCCCGCGACGGTCAGCATCGCGGTGGCAAGCAGAACCGCGCTCAGCGGCTTCCTCCTCATGTGCCCAACTCCTTTCAAGGGTTACGGCTCAGGCCCCAGCGGCTGACGGCACTATGTCAGCCATCCGTGAACCGGTAAAGCTCCAATTTCCGGCGTGATGCCTAATCGTTACTCCGCGCTCGGGCGGGAGTCGGCTGCCGGGGCGTGGATCTGCGCTGTTGTGTGCGGGCGTGATCAGTTGTGGGGACTGGACCGGTTAATCAACGAGGGTTAGGTTGGCCGACGTCACCCGCAACAGGGCCTGTACCTGTCCGAGAGGAGCCGCAGATGAAGCACGTCGTCCAGCTGACGGAGGGCTGGCGACTCAGCCACGAGGGGAAGCGGCTGGAAGCCGCCGTCCCCGGCTGCGTCCACACCGACCTGCTCGCCGCGGGCCTCATCCCCGACCCCTTCCTCGGAACGAACGAGAAGGAGGTCGACTGGGTCGGGCGCCGCTCGTGGACCTACACCCTCGACCTGCCCTCCGTGAGCGGCGCCGCCGAGCGGACCGACCTGGTCTTCGACGGCCTGGACACCGTCGCCGAACTCACCCTGGACGGCGCGGAGTTGGGCCGCACCCGCAACATGCACCGCTCCTACCGGTTCGACGTCACCGGCCGCTCGGGCGAGCTGAGCGTCACCTTCGCCTCCGCCTACGACGAGGCCGAGGCCGTCCGGGCGTTGACGGGGGACCGGCCCAACGTCTACCCCGAGCCGTTCCAGTACGTGCGCAAGATGGCCGCCAACTTCGGCTGGGACTGGGGTCCGACCGTGGTCACCGCCGGCATCTGGCGCCCGGTCCGCCTGGAGCAGTGGTCCACGGCCCGCATCGCCCGGGTCCGACCGCTGGTGACCGTGGACGGGACCGACGGCCGCGTGGAACTCCGCGTCGACATCGAGCGCACCACCGCCGGCGCGGACCGCGGCCTGGCCGCCCTCGCCACCGTCGCGGGCGTGACCACGCGCGCCGAGATCGACGGCGACAGCGCCACCCTCGTCCTCGATGTGCCCGACGTACGCCGGTGGTGGCCGCGCGGACACGGCGAACAGCCGCTGTACGACGTCGAGTTGACGCTCCTCGACGGCGCGGCGCCGCTGGACGCGTGGCAGCGCCGGATCGGCTTCCGCACCGTCGAACTCGACCGCTCCGCCGACGCGCACGGCACCGGCTTCACCTTCGTCGTCAACGGCGAGCGCATCTTCGTCCGCGGCGTGAACTGGATCCCCGACGACGTCCTGCCGTCCCGGATCACCCCCGAGCGCTACCGCCGACGCCTGGAGCAGACCGCCGCGGCCAACGCCGACCTCGTGCGGATCTGGGGCGGCGGCATCTACGAGGACGACGCCTTCTACGACGTCTGCGACGAACTCGGCCTGATGGTCTGGCAGGACTTCCTCTTCGCCTGCGCCGCCTACCCCGAGGAACAGCCGCTGCGCGGCGAGGTGGAGGCCGAGGCCCGCGACAACGTCGTACGGCTCATGCCGCACCCCTCACTCGTCCTGTGGAACGGCAACAACGAGAACCTGTGGGGCTTTCGCGACTGGGACTGGGAGGAACCCCTCGCGGGGAACTCCTGGGGCGAGGGGTACTACCTGGGTCTCCTGCCGCGCGTGGTCGCGGAGTTGGACCCCACCCGGCACTACAGCGCGGGCAGTCCCTGGTCCGGGTCCTGGGACCACCATCCGAACGACCCCGACCACGGCACGTACCACTCGTGGGAGGTGTGGAACCGGCAGGACTACACCGAGTACCGCTCGAACGTGCCGCGCTTCGTCTCCGAGTTCGGCTGGCAGGCGCCCGCCGCGCTCGCCACGCTGCGCCGCGCCCTGCCCGGCGAGGACCTCGCGCCCGACTCGCCCGGCATGCTGCACCACCAGAAGGCCGAGGACGGCAACGGCAAGCTGAACCGCGGCGTCGCCCGCCACTTCGCCCTGCCCGAGGGCGACTTCGACCGCTGGCACTACCTCACCCAGGTCGTCCAGGCCCGCGCCGTCGCCACCGGCATCGAGCACTGGCGGGCGAACTGGCCGCGCTGCGCCGGCACGATCGTCTGGCAGATCAACGACTGCTGGCCGGTCAGCTCCTGGTCCGCCATCGACGGCGACGGCCGCCTCAAGCCCCTCCACCACGAGCTGCGCCGCGTCTACGCCGACCGGCTGCTCACCCTCCAGCCGGGCGCCGACGGACCCGACCTTGTGCTCGTCAACCAGAGCGCCGAGCCGTGGACCACGGACGTCACCCTGCGTCTGATGCACGCCGACGGAACCCTGGCGACCCGGCTCTCCCTCGGTCTGACCGTGCCCGCGCGCGAGGTGCTGCGGCTGCCCGCCCCACCGGAGGTACGGCCCACCGACGGTGGCACGAAGGAGTACCTGGTCGCCGACGCCGACGGCCTGCGCGCCCTCCATCTGCCCGTGCGGGACAAGGAGTTCGCCTACCCGGCGCCGCGGTTCGACATCGCCGTGGAGACCGTGGGCCGCGACCAGGACACGGTGGACGTCGTGGTCAGCGCACACACCCTCGTACGCGACCTGCTGCTCCAGGCCGACCGGCTCGGGCCGCACGCGACCACCGACCGCGGTCTGATCACGCTGCTGCCCGGCGAACAGACCCGCATCCGTGTCCACGGGGCGGCCGGCGCGGGCGCCAACGCCGTCCGCGCCGCCCTCTTCTGCGTGGAACCCGCGTGAGCGCTCCCGTCCAACGCGTCACCATCAAGGAGGTGGCGGCCGCCGCCGGAGTCTCCAAAGGCGCGGTGTCGATCGCGTTCAACCACAAGCCGGGCTTGGCCGAGACCACCCGGGAACGCATCTTCGCCGTCGCCCGCGAACTCGGGTGGGCGCCCAACTCCTCCGCCCGGAGCCTGTCGACACAGCGGACCGACACCATCGGCCTCGCCCTGTGCCGGCCGGCCCGGCTGCTCGGCCTCGAACCGTTCTACATGGAGTTCATCTCCGGCATCGAGAGCGTCCTGGCCGAGCGGTCCTGCTCGCTGCTGCTCCGCCTGGTCAGCAGCCTCGACGAGGAGATCGCGCTCCAGGAGAGCTGGTGGCGCGAACGGCAGGTCGGCGGCTCGATCCTGGTCGACTTCCAGCAGGACGACCCGCGCATCGGCCCGCTCAAAGAGCTCGGCATCCCGGCGGTGGCGGTGGGCCACCCGGACCTGACCGGCGGGATCCCCTCGGTGTGGACGGACGACGCCACCGCGGTCGACGAGGCGGTGCGCTACCTCGCCGCCCTCGGCCACCGGCACATCGCCCGCGTCGGCGGCCCGCCGGGACTCGGGCACAGCGCCATCCGTGAACGGGCCTTCCGCGGCGCGCTGGACGACCTCGGCCTCGGGCCGGGGGCCCAGGTGGCGACGGGGTTCGCGGGGGAGGAGGGGGCCAGGGCCACCCGCTCGCTGCTGCTGCGGCCCGAGCGGCCGACCGCGATCGTCTACGACAACGACATCATGGCGGTCGCCGGTCTGGGCGTCGCGGCCGAGATGGGCGTGCGGGTGCCGGCCGAACTGTCGCTGCTGGCCTGGGACGACTCCCAGCTGTGCCGGCTGACGCACCCCACGCTGTCGGCGATGAGCCATGACGTGCACGGCTTCGGCGCCGAGGTCGCCCGGGAGCTGTTCGCCGTCATCGCAGGGCGGGAGGTGACGCCGCGTCCGGTGCGGACACCGTCGCTGGCGCCGCGCGCCTCCACGGCGGCGCCCGCGCTGCCGCCGACCTGACGCGCTCGGCCAGGCGCTCAGCGAGGGCGCGGCGCGCTGGTGCTCGCGCGCGGCACGAGCCGGGCGGCGTCCACCTGGACGTGGTCCACCGGCTCCTTGCCGATGGCGGCGAGGAGCGTACGGGCGGCGCAGGCCCCGTACGCGGGGATGTCCCGTGTCAGGGCGGTGAGCTGGGGACGTACGGCCTGCGTGAACGGGGAGTCGTCCCATGCCACGAGGGACAGGTCGCCGGGCACGTCCAGACTCAGCTCCTGCGCCACGGACAGGCCCGCCACCGCCATGATGTCGTTGTCGTAGACGATGGCGGTGGGCCGCTGCGCCGCGATGAGGAGTCGGCGCGTGGCGCGTGCGCCGTCCTCCCCTGAGTAGTCGGTGTGTACCACGACCGGCTCGGGCAGCCCCGCCTCACGGCAGCTCGCCTCGAACGCGGCGTCGCGCACGGTCGTGTGGGCGAGCTGCGGCATCCCCGCCACCCGTGCGATGGAGCGGTGCCCCAGCGCGGCCAGGTAGGCGACGGTCTCCTGCATGCTGGCCCCGTCGTCGGACCAGACGGCGGGCACGGCCCCGGCGGCGCTCGGCGGTCCCAGAGCGACCACGGGCAGATCCAGCGCCGCGAGGGCCGGCACCCGTACGTCGTCGTCGTGCAGGTCCACCAGGAGCGCGCCGTCCACCCGGCCCTCGCCCCACCAGCGACGGTAGAGCTCCGTCTCGTCCTCGTGGCTGGTGACCGTCTGGAGCATCAACGCGATGGAACGCGGCGCCAGTTCGGACTCGATGCCGCCGATCAGCTCCATGAAGAACGGCTCGACGCTCAGGGTGCGCGCGGGGCGGCACACCGCAAGACCCACGGCCCTGGCCTGCGCGCCGTTGAGCGCGCGAGCGGCGCTGCTGGGGCGCCAGCCGACCTCCTGGGCGATCGCCTTGATCCGCGCCCGGGTCTGCGCGGAGACGCCCGGCTGGTCGTTGAGGGCGTAGGAGACCGCGACCTTGGAGACTCCCGCCTGGCGCGCGATGTCCGCGATCGTCGGCCGTTTCATGCGCCCTCCTGCTGTACCGGTTCCGCGCTTCAGCGGCCGACCTTACCGGTCGGCCGCTGAAGCGCGCTCATCCGGTCACTGAACCAGGGTTCAGCCGGTGGTGCATGCCCTGCCGTCGAGCGTGAAGGCCGTCGGCACCGCGTTGGTGCCGGTGGAGGAGCCGCTGAACCCGAAACTCACCGAGCCGCCCGCCGGGACGGCGGACGTCCAGGACTCGGGGGTGACATGGACGGCGGTGCCGCTCTGCGTGGCCTTGGCGTTCCAGATCGAGGTGACCTTCTGCTGTCCGGAGAACGCGAAGTCGAGCTTCCAGCCGTCGAGCGCCCGGTCGGACGTGTTGCGCACGGTGACATCGGCGTTGAACGAACTGCCCCAGTCGCTCAGCCGGTACGTGACGGCGCAAGCGCCGGTGCCGGTGCCTTCGCCCGGGTCGGTGCCGCCGCCCCCACCCGTGCCGCTCGTGAAGACGCTGGCCTCCTTGGCGGTGGCCTTGATGCCGTCGGCTCCGTCGAAGAGGCGCTTGCCCCAGTCGGAGAGCCGGCTCGCGTCGAAGCCCTGGACGAGGTCGAGATACTCGACGCCGCCGCCGTTGCCGCTCCAGGACCAGCCCAGGTAGCCGACCCCGAGGGACTGGGCGGTGGACATGATGGCGTCCTCGTCGGGGTTGCCGTCGGAGTGCATGTTGCCGAACTCGCCGACGACGATGGGCAGATGGGCGGAGGTGAACCGGTTGAGGTAGTCGCTGACCTCGGCCGGGGTGTCGTAGACGCCGTACATGTGGATGTCGAACAGGGTGTTGCGGTCGGGGTCGGCGGCGAACACCGAGGCGGCGTTGTCGCGCATCGTGAACGACCAGTCCTGGCCCCAGTTGGGGGCGTCGACCATGAGGGTGTGGTCCAGGCCCCCGGCCCGCAGCCGGCCGATGGCGGCCTTGGTGTCCGCGGTCCAGGCGCTGTATCCGCTGTTGCCGTACGGCTCGTTGCCGATGTTGACCACGACGTACTTCTCCTGGCCCACGAGGGCGCTCTTGACGCCGAGCCAGTAGTCGACGGCCTTGGACAGTGGCGCGGCGGCGCCCGCCTCGCCGTAGCCGGTGGTGTCGTGCGCCTCCAGGACGCAGATCAGCCGGTTCTCCTTGCACTCGGCGACGACGCGGGTGACGTCGGCCGTGTCGTTCTTCGTCCACTGGTCCCCGGTGGCGAGAACCACGCGGACCGTGTTGGCGCCCTTGGCCTTGATGTCCTTCAGGGCCTGGGTGGTCTTGTCGGGGTACCAGGTGTGCGCGTGGTTCACCCCGCGCATCACGAAGTCCTTGTCGTTGGCGTCCAGCAGCCGGCCGTCCTTGATGTGGAAGCCGGGGGTCTCGGCGGCCTGGGCCGAGGGGGTGGCGGTGAGGAGTGCGGCGCAGGCGGCTAGGAGGGTGCCGGTCGCGACGGCGGCTCGGGTGCGTCTCATCTACTGCTCCTGGTTCGACGGGGGCGCGCCCGCTCTCCGGGCAGCTGGCATCGGCTGCCCGGGACGTGACGCGGCATCAGGGGCGACTCGGGACAAGGTCGGCCGGGGAATCGCCGAACACCATCTGACCTGCGAGAACGCAGAGAAGGTGACCGGCTTCGAGGCTTCCGCCCGGCGACGGCCACGACATTAGGGGCCCCGATGGTCGAGCACAATGCTTTCTTCGGAACCGGTTAAGTCTTCAGCTTGAGCATCAGCGGAGAGGCGGTGCGGAGGCGGTTACGCGACTGCTTCCCCGGCCCGCGCGAGGCGTTCCGGCTCGCGCACCGCGGCGACCGCCCCGACCAGACCGGCGTCCTGGGCGAGCGCCGCCGGGCGGACCTGGATGCCCCGGACGAAGTCCAGGGTCGCGTAGGTGTCGAGGTGGCGCCGCAGGGGCGTGAACAGCAGGTCGCCTGCCTGGGCGACGCCGCCCCCGATGACCGCCGCCTCGATCTCGACCAGGGTGGCCGTGGCGGCGATCCCCGCTGCCAGGGCTTGTGCGGCCCGGTCGAAGGCGGCCAGGGCCAGTGCGTCGCCGCGCCGCGCGGAGGCGGCGACCTCCGCGGCCGTCGCCGCCTCCCCCTGCGGCGGTGTCCAACCGGCGGCCCGTGCGCGCCGCGCGATCGCCGTGCCGCTGGCCAGGCCCTCCACGCAGCCGCGCGCTCCGCACGGGCAGGGGTCGCCGTCGAGGTCCACGCTGATGTGGCCGATGTGCCCGGCGTTGCCCGAACGCCCGTGATGCAGGCGGCCGTTGAGGACGAGACCACCGCCGACGCCCGTGGAGACCACCATGCACAGCGCGTTGTCGACGCCGCGGGCCGCGCCCTTCCAGTGCTCGGCGGCGGCCATCGCCACGGCGTCGCCGACCAGGACGGGTTCGACGCCGGGGGCGAGGAGGGGGTGTGCCCGCACCTCGTCCACCAGCGGAAAGCACCGCCAGGCAGGGATGTTGACCGGGCTGACGGTGCCGCCGACGGTGTCGACCGGGCCCGCGCTGGCGATGCCGAGACCGCGCACGGATGCCCAGGCGGGGTCCCCGGCAAGGGAGTTCAGAACCTCGCCGACCGCGCCCATCAGGACGCGCGCCGACTCCTTCGCCGGTGTCGGGCGCTGCACCCGCCGCGTCACGCGCCCTTCCGCGTCGACCAGCGCCCCGGCGATCTTCGTGCCCCCGATGTCCAATGCCGCGTACATGACCCTCCCCTTCCGGCACGGGCCGCGGGCCACGTGCTCCGAACCAGTGGTGACAACGTTGCCTAGAGGATACTTAACCGATTCAGTCCGGCGGGTGAAGGGTGGCGAGCTGCGGACAGCGGTGCGGATCGGATCCGGGTGTGCACCCCGGCCGCGCGCAGGGCGAGCGACGGTTCGACGTCGTCGGGCTCGTGGGTCCAGGTGACGGCTGGCGCGGACGCGTCGGGGGACCGGTGTCGCCGTCGCCCGGACCGTGCACCGTACGCGTGGAACAACTCCCTGTACTGCCATGACGGTTCACGCATCTCGTGGTCGAGGCCGATCCAGGATGCGGGGTCCGGCGCGTCGAGCGCCAGGCTGGGCGCCACTCCTGCGGCCAGCTTCCTGACGATCTCGTGCGACGGGTCTTCGCTGGTCACCATGGGTGAAGTCCAGGGTTCGGCCAAGTCGTCGCGCCGGGAAGGGGAGAGCGATCGGAAACCCCCTTCGAAACTCTTTCGGCGTGCCTTATGCTCTCGGACATGCGAGATGACGATTACGCGGGTCGGATCACCCTGGCGCAGGTCGCTCAGCAGGCGGGGGTCTCCATTTCGACAGTTTCGAAGGTGCTCAACGGGCGGCAGGACGTCGCGGCGCCCACCCGCGACAAGATCGAGCGTCTGCTGGACGAGAACGCCTACCGCCGCACCACCCGCGTCGCCCACGAGGCGCCCCTGATCGAGCTCGTCTTCCACGAGCTGGAGAGCGTCTGGGCGCTGGAGCTGATCCGGGGCGTGGAGAGGGTCGCCAAGGCCAACGACGCCAGCGTCGTGCTCACCGAGAGCGGTACGCGCCAGGCGCCGGGGCCCGAGTGGATCGAGGGCGTGCTGCAGCGCAGGCCGCTCGGCGTGGTCCTCGTCTTCTCGACGCTGCCCGCCGAGGTCAAGCAGCAACTGCGGTCGCGCTCCATCCCGTTCGTCGTGATCGACCCGGCCGGCGACCCCGACCCGGACGTGCCCTCGGTCGGCTCGGCGAACTGGAGCGGTGGGCTCGCCGCCACCCGGCACCTGGTCCAGCTCGGCCACCGGCGCATCGGCATGATCACGGGACCCGAGGACGTGCTCTGCTCGCTGGCCCGCCTCGACGGCTACCGCTCGGCGCTGAGCATGGCCGGACTTCCGGTGGACCCCGACCTCGTGCGGTACGGCGACTTCCACGTGGAGGGCGGCCGCGAGCGCGCCGCCGAACTGCTCGACCTGGCCGACCCGCCGACGGCGATCTTCGCGGGCAGCGACCTCCAGGCCCTCGGCGTCCTGGACGCGGCCCGCCTGCGCGGGCTGCGGGTCCCGGAGGACCTGTCCGTCGTGGGCTACGACGACGTGCCGCTGGCCAAGTGGTCGAGCCCCGCGCTGACGACGGTGCACCAGCCGCTGCTCGAGATGGCCGAGGGCGCGGCCCAGATGCTGCTGCGGCTGCGGGCGAAGGAGGAGGTCGCGACCCGTCTGGAGCTGGCGACGTCCCTGGTCGTACGGCAGAGCACGGCGGCGCCCGGCAGTCACTGATCCGGCCTCGCAGGCGAAAACCTTTCGGTCAGGCCGTCGCTGAGGCGTGCGTGTTTCTCGGTGCGATTCGGACCGCTTCCTGGTTCTGGCTTGTCATGAGCCCGTAATGCTGAGCTGAACTGCGGTGATGTGTCGATGAGTTAACGCGTCGTGTCATAAAAGTTTCGTCGTCTGTGTCGAAACAGTTGACAGTGCTCAGGGGTGGGACCAACCTGACGGCGTCGACAAGCACCTCAATGGCTGTGCAGCCTCTCCCAGGCCCCCACCCGGAGGAAGCATGAACACGGACCACAAGAGCCCCACGCCGCCCCTGAGCCGCCGCGCGTTCATCGGTACGGCCGGTGCGATGGCGCTCGGCGCCTTGGCGCTGGTGCTGCCCGGCACCGCCCACGCCGACACCACGATCACCACCAACCAGACGGGCACCAACAACGGCTACTACTACTCGTTCTGGACGGATGCTCCCGGCACGGTCTCCATGACCCTCTCGTCCGGCGGCAGTTACAGCACGTCGTGGCGGAACACCGGCAACTTCGTGGCCGGCAAGGGCTGGGCCAACGGCTCCCGCAGGACCGTGAACTACCGGGGCAGCTTCAACCCGTCCGGCAACGCGTACCTGGCCCTGTACGGCTGGACCTCGAACCCGCTCGTCGAGTACTACATCGTCGACAACTGGGGCACCTACCGGCCCACCGGCACGTACAAGGGCACCGTCACCAGCGACGGCGGCACGTACGACATCTACCAGACGACGCGGTACAACGCGCCGTCCGTCGAGGGCACCAGGACCTTCAACCAGTACTGGAGCGTGCGGCAGTCGAAGCGCACCGGCGGGTCCATCACCACCGGGAACCACTTCGACGCCTGGAGCCGTGTCGGGATGCCGATGGGCAGCTTCAGCTACTACATGATCATGGCCACCGAGGGCTACCAGAGCAGTGGCAGCTCCAGCATCACGGTGGGCTGACGGGTGCGCCGCGCCCGTGCGTCACTGACGAAGCTGGTCGTCCTCGCGAGTATCGGAGCCTGCGCCATCACCATCAACACCGTCGACCCGGCGCGCGCCGCGACCTGCACCGGATACGTCGGCCTGACCTTCGACGACGGCCCGCAGGCCGGCTCCACACCGGCCCTGCTCGACGCGCTGCGGAGCAACGGCCTGCGCGCCACCATGTTCAACGAGGGCCAGTACGCCGCCGCGAACCCGTCCCTCGTACGGGCCCAGGTCGCCGCCGGGATGTGGGTCGGTAACCACAGCTACACGCATCCCCATCTGACCCAACTGAGCCAGGCGCAGATCGACTCCGAGATCGGCAGGACCCAGCAGGCCGTCGCCGCCGCGGGCGGCGGCACGCCCCGGCTGTTCCGTCCGCCGTACGGCGAGACGAACGCGACGGTGGCGGCCGTCGCCGCCAAGTACGGTCTGACCCAGATCATCTGGGACGTCGACTCGCAGGACTGGAACGGGGCGAGCGCCGACGCCATCGTGCAGGCCGCGTCCCGGCTCACCAACGGGCAGATCATCCTGATGCACGACTGGCCCGCCAACACCCGCGCCGCGATACCCCGGATCGCGCAGGGGCTCGCGGCCCGCGGCCTGTGCGCGGGCATGATCTCCCCGCAGACAGGACGGGCCGTGGCCCCGGCCTGACCGCGGGCGACACGGTGCCCCGGGACGCTCGGCGTCCCGGGGCACCGGTGTGTCACCCCACGGGCCGCGCGTACGGAGCGACCGTGATCCGGTCGATCAGCGGCGCGTACCGGGAGCGGAGCAGGATGCCGGGGAAGGTGTCCGACGCATAGGTGGTGCCGTCGAAGTTGGGGAGTTCCTCGGAGCCGAAGGTGATCGTGTTGCTGCCCTCCTTGAGGTCGACGGGGACGGTCAGTTCCCAGAAGTTGTTCTGGTGGAAGGTGTGCGGGAAGCCGACGCGTCGCGGGGCCGCGCCGTTGACGGTGATGTCGGCGTGGCGGGCGAGCGGGTCGGGGTTGTAGTGCGTGGCCGGGGACTGCTCCGGGTTGGAGTAGCGGATGCGGAGCGCGTAGCGGCCGTCGCGGTCGGCGTCGACCGTGAAGGTCGCGGTGTTCGTGTTGCCCGGGGCGCCGCCGATGTCGGTGATCGCCGTGCCCTTGTCGGCCAGCGACAGTTCGGTGAGCTTCGCCGTGCCGGCGAGCTTGGCGTCGCGGGCGTCGTACGTACGCTCCGTCAGCGTGCCCTCGGTCGGCGTGACGGTCAGCCGGTCGACGAGCGTCACCGCTGAACTCCCGGTCACTGTCACCTTGTTGAGGCCGCCGGAGAGCGAGACCGCGACCTTGTCCCGGCCCTTGGTGACGCGGAGCACGTCGTGGCCGTTGACGGAGAGCCGGGCGTTCGGCGTGCCCAGCGTCTCCACGCGCAGTGTCGCCTCGCGGTCGGCGGGGGAGTGCACCCAGAACGTCGCCGTCTGGTCCTTGGCCAGGCGGGCCGCGCCCGATCCGGTCCTGACGGGCAGCGACGTGCCGTAGTCGGGACGGGCGCCGCCGCCCAGCCAGGCCAGCTCACCCTCGTACACCTGGGTGGCCGCCGTCGGGGCGGGCAGGGACAGCGTCAGCCGGTCGACGATCGCGTCGCCCCGCGTGGTGCGCTTGCCGTCGAGGCTCTTCGCGGCGAGCGTCAGGGTGTGGGTGCCCTTGGTGAGTTTCACCTTGGTGTCGGCGTGGTCCCACACCACCCACTTGTAGCCGAGCGGCAGGTTCAACTCCCTTTCGCTGTCCGCCTTTCCGTCCACGCGCAGGAAGACGTTGGTCGGGCCCTGCTCCTTCACCTTGTCGTAGGTGTTGAGGGAGTTGGCGAAGACGCTCAGGTCGTACGTGCCGTCCTCGGGCACGTCCACGGTGAAGTCCAGCGTGACGTCGGAGCCGGTCCGCAGGCCGCCGACGTCGTAGCCGCCCGAGGTGTAGAACTTCGACACGTCCTTCGGCGAGCCCTCGGGGCCGTTCTTCGCGTAGCCGGTCCCGGTGTGGGCGGCGTCCTCCGCCTCGTAGGACGTCTGCCAACTCACCGGCGGCGTCTGTGTGTTCGCCGCCTTTCCGGCCGGACTGAGGACGATCTCGTACGCCGACGACTCGTCGAGCTTCGGCAGGGTGCCGTCCCCGAAGTCGAGGGAGACCGTGCCGTCGTCGCCCACCTTCAGATCGGTCTCGGAGAGCAGGCGCGGGCCCGCCGAGTCGCCGATCTGGCCGCTCCAGCCGATCTCCCGCACCCAGGCGTGGACCTGGTCGCCGAAGACGCCGTCCGGGAGGTTGCCGAAGGTGATGTGGCCCCTGCCGGCCGAACCGCCGAAGAGCAGCCGTGCCTGCCGCTTGTCGCGGTCGAGGGTGGCGACACCCTGCATCGTGTAGTTCTCGCCGGGCGACGGCGGGGTGACCCGCACCGTGCGTCCTGTCATCGACGCGTACGCGTTGAGCAGCCACCACTGGCCGTTGGCGCGGTTGGACTGCACGGCGGAGTCGGAGAGGTTGCCGTCGATGTTCCAGTACGCGATGTCCGCGTCGACCTTGGACTCCTCGATCGCGGAGACCCACTGGACCATCTGGCCGGGGACCGAGGTGTGGTAGTTGAACGCGTACTCGTTGATGTTGACGGGGAGTTGGGTCCCCTCGTGCCGTGTCCCCTTGAAGAGGTCCTTCTCCCACGTCCGGTACTTCGCGACGCTGTCGCGCACCGCTTCCGGGTGGCTCAGCTCGTGCCAGGTGATCACGTCGGGCAGGGTGCCGGCGTCGAGGGTGTGCCGCAGGAAGCCCTTCACCTGGTCGTACAGGACGCTGGTGTTCGGCCCCGCGATGCGGGCGGCCGGCATCTTGCCCTTGATGAGCTTGTACGCGTCGTCCCAGGCGGCGAAGTAGTCGTCAGGGTCGGACAGCCAACTCACCTTGTCGTACGACCAGGTGCCCGTGCCGAACATGTTGCCCTCGGGCTCGTTGAACGGCACGAAGACGATGTTGTCCTGGTACTTCTCCGGCAGCTTCAGGACCTGGTCGACCTGCTTGGCGATCTTCTCCATGTACAGCTTGAGCTTCTGGGCCGGGGTGTCGCCCGGCCACTCGTACGGGAAGCCGCGGTGGATGTCGGTCATGTAGATGTACACGTCGCCGTCGGTGGAGTCCGCCAGCGGCTTCACCACCTCCAGGGCGTCGGCGCCCGGGTGCTGCGGGCCGTCCTGCGCCTTGGTGGACACGGTGCGCAGGCCCATGCCCTCCAGGAGGTTGTTCGTCGGGACGTCCGGGCCGTACACGCCGTAGAGCGTGCCGGACGCTCCGCCGTGGAAGGCGCCGGTGTCCGCGCCGAGGTCGACGGTCAGCTGTCCCGCGCGGGTCACCGTGACGTCCGCGCGCACCGCGCGTCCCGCCGCGGTCCCGGCGACCGTGAAGGTGCCCGGCTTCGCGTACTTCTCGGACGGCACGGCGTCCCAGACGACCGGGGTGTCACGGTCGTAGCCGTCGGAGAACGACGCGCGCACCGCTTCAGGAAGCGCCGGGGCGCTGCCCGTCGTCGTACGGACATCGAAGGACGTCTTCGACAGCTCCTTGAGGGTGGGCCGTTCACCGGTGACCGAGCCGGCCACCTGGTCGGCGGTGAGCGCCGCGTGCCACACCGTGAAGTCGTCGATCGCGCCCTTGAACAGCGGGTCCGGATACAGGGACTTGCCCAGATATCCGGCCGCCGTGGCCGAACTCTCCAGCAGATCACCGGCCTTGACGTTCGTCGCGGCGGACGACACCGCCACACCGTCCAGGTATGTCGTCAGCCGCTTGGCCGCGCTGTCCAGGGTGACGGTGACCGTGCGCCATCCGTCCGTGGGCAGCGGTGCATAGCCGCTGACCTGGGACTCGGCGCCGCCCCCGCCGGTGGTCACGGCGGTGCGCAGCACACCGCCGTTGTTGGACGGGGTTGTGAACAGGTACTTCGAGGTGTTGCTGCCCAGGTCGAAGATGCGCTGCCACGCGGCGTTGTCGCCGCTCCACTTCACGCGGGCGGAGACCGTCAAGTCGGCCGTGTCCACCAGGAGTTCGCGGGGCAGTCGGACGTACGCGCCGTCCGAGTCGGCGGCGCCGCCGGGCAGCGAGAGGGCCTTGCCGCCGTCAGGGCCTGCGACGGAGGCGGCGGTGGAGGCGTTCACCAGGCTCGCCGTGAGTCCGTTGCCGGAGCTGTCGGCGATCTTCCCGGACGTGAGGTCGTCCTCGTCGAAGGTGTACCGGGCCGTCGGCCGGGGCGGGTCCGCCGCGTGGGCGGGGGCGACGGTGGGGGCGGTCAGCAGGCCCGCGCCGAGCGCAACGGCCACGGCGGCAGGGGCCCGGCGGGGGCGGGCGGGTCTGTCAGCGGATGGCATGGAATCGCGTCCTCAATCCCTTGAGATCCCTTGAGACTTCGTGGACCGGCCGAACCACGGGGTCGAACCGGTTCGGCGAAGTTAGCAGCGTGGCCAGTGGCCAGCAATGCTTCGGGAGGGGAGAAGTGGCCCCGCACTCAACGGGGTTCATGAAGTACGAGGTCAACGATGAGACGTGTCAGAAGTGTTGACAGTCGTGCCTCGCCTTCCTACCTTCACTTCACGCGAACCGGTTCGACACAGGACCGTCGCCGCCTGAGAGCACGCACCCCACCTGAGCAAGGAGCAGCCGTGAACATCGGTGAGATCGCCCGGCGGGCCGGTGTCTCGCGGAGCACCGTGTCGGTCGCCCTGTCCGGCAAGCGCCCGGTCTCGGACGACACACGGCGCAAGATCCAGCAGGTCATCGACGAACTCGGCTACCGGCCCAACGCCAGCGCACGCGCACTGGCCAACGGCCGCACCAGCACCATCGGCCTGGTCTTCCCGCCGGCCGGGAACCACTACACCGGCATGCAGCTGGACTTCATCGGCAGCGTGGTGGAGGCGGCCACGGCCCACGACTACGACGTGCTGCTCTCCCCGAGCGGCGTCGACAGCGACCGCTCCTTCCAGCGGCTGCTCGGCGAGCGGCGGGTCGACGGCGCGATCCTCATGGAGATCAGGCTGGAGGACGACCGGGCCGACCACCTCACGGCCCTCGGCTTCCCGTTCGTCGCCATCGGCCGTACCGCCCACCCGCACGACAGTTGGTGGGTCGGCCTCGACCACACCGCGCTCGCGGCGGCCTGCGTCCACCACCTCGCCGACCTCGGCCACCAGCACGTCGCCTTCGTGAACCGGCCCGAGCAACTCCTGCGCACCGGCTACGAGTCGGCGCAGCGCGGCCTCGACGGATTCACCAAGGCGGCGGCCGAGCGCGGGCTCACCGTGCGCACGTACTGCTGCGGGGACGACGCCGCCGCCGGCCAGTCGTGCGTCGAGCAGATCCTGCACGACGAACCGGCGACGACGGCCCTGGTCACCCTGAACGAGGCCGCACTCGGCGGCCTGTACCGGGGGCTCGCCCAGGCCGGCCGCCACGTCCCGCGCGACTTCTCCGTCACCGGCGTCGTCGCCGCGCGCTGGGCGGAGACCGTGACACCGCAGCTCACCGCCGCCGACGTACCGGCGGCCGAGCTGGGCCGGCGCGCCGTCGACCTGCTGGTCGAGCGCCTCGGCCGGGCCGACGCTCCGCCCCGGCACCATCTGCTCACGCCGCCGATCTCGCTGCGCGCAAGCACCGGCCCCGCGGCCTCCGCGCAGCGCCCCTGACACCGACCGGCCGGCACACGCACCACCACAGCACCGCCGCACCACGACACTGCACAGCATCACAACAGCGCACCACCGCTTCCCACTTCACCCCGTCGCCCCTTCCACGGCACCCCTGTGCCCAGATGACGAAGGACCCGCCATGCACAGCACCTCCCGACGACGCCTCGCCGCCGCGGCTCTGTCGACCGCTGTCTGTCTGACCGGCGCCGCCTGCTCCTCCGGCTCCGGCGGCTCCGACAGCCAGGGCGCAGCCGACGGCACGTACACGATCTGGGACCCGTACCCGCAGTTCGCCAAGGGCTCGGCGTGGACGAAGCTGCTCGACAAGTGCGGCACCGAGGCCGGGGTCAAGGTCAAGCGGACCGGGTTCGACACCAGCGACCTGGCCAACAAGACGCTGCTCGCGGCGCAGCAGGGCAACTCGCCCGACGTCCTCATCGTCGACAACCCGGTCGTGTCGACCCTCGCCGAAGCGGGCGTGCTCACCACGACCGACGACATCAAGCTGGACACGTCGAAGGTCGACCCCAACCTGCTCGCCGCCGGCCAGTCGGACGGCAAGACGTACGGCACACCGATCGGCGCGAACACCCTCGCCCTCTACTACAGCAAGAAGGTCCTGAAGGCGGCAGGCGTCGACGTCGCCTCCATCAAGGACTGGCTGTCCCTGACCGCCGCGCTCGGCAAGGTCAAGAGGGCGGGCAAGAAGGGCATCACCTTCTCGGCGATCGGCACGGAGGAGGGCAGCTTCCAGTTCCTGCCGTGGTTCTGGGGCGCGGACGCGAAGCTCACGCAACTCGACTCCACGCAGGCCGAGTCGGCGCTCGCGCTCTGGAAGGACTGGCTGAAGCAGGGGTACGCGCCGAACTCCGTCCTCAACAACACGCAGACGACCAGCTGGCAGGAGTTCGCCACCGGCGACTACGCGTTCGGCGAGAACGGCACCTGGCAGCTCGCCAACGCCAAGAAGGCGGGCCTCGACTACGGGGTGCTGCCCATCCCCGCCGCGACGCAGGGCACCGCGTCCGCCCCCACCGGCGGCGAGTTCGTCACCGTCCCCGTCCAGGAGGACACCGGCCGCTACGCCACCACCAAGAAGCTGACGGCCTGCCTGACCAGCACCCAGAACCTGTACGACACCGACACCACCCTCTCCTACGTGGCCCCCACGTCCGAGGTCCAGGACAAGCAGGTCGCGGCGAACGCCGAACTGAAGCCGTGGGTCGAGGCGGTCAAGTCCGCCAAGGGGCGCACCAGCGACGACCTCGGCACCAAGTACCCCAAGATCTCCGAGCAGTTGTGGAAGGCGGTCCAGTCCGCGCTGAGCGGATCGACGTCGCCCAAGGACGCGCTGGCCGCGGCCCAGTCGGCCGTCAAGTAGCGGCGGACCCCGGACGGATCGCCGATGAGCCACATGACCGAGCAGCTGCCGGCGCAGCGCCGGACCGGCACCGGGGCGCCCCCCGCCGCCCCGGCCCGGACCACGAAGCGGCGCCGCCCCGCCTCCACCCAGTGGGCCGCCTGGGGCTTCCTCGCCCCGGTCACCGCCTACCTCGTCCTCTTCTACGCCTATCCGCTCTTCCGCAACCTCGACCTGAGCCTGCGCAACTACACCGTCCGCTCCTTCGTGCAGGGCGACGCGCCCTTCACCGGCCTGAAGAACTACCGGACCGTCTTCGACGACCCGACCTTCGCCCCGGCCCTGCTGCACACCGTCGTCTTCACCGTCGTCTGCCTCGCCTTCCAGTACGCGATCGGCCTGGCCCTCGCCGTCTTCTTCCACCAGAACTTCCGGCTCTCGGCGACCCTGCGCGCCCTCTTCCTCGTACCGTGGCTGCTGCCGCTGATCGTGTCGGCATCCACCTGGTCGTGGATGCTCAACAGCGACTCCGGCATCGTCAACGCGGCCCTGCACGCGCTCGGCATCGGGCCCGTCAACTGGCTGACCTCGCCGTCCTGGTCGCTGACCTCCGTGATCCTCGCCAACATCTGGATCGGCGTCCCCTTCAACCTGGTCGTCCTCCACAGCGGACTTCAGTCCATCCCCGCCGGGCTCTACGAAGCCGCGGCGCTCGACGGGGCGGGGGCCTGGCGCCGGTTCTGGAGCATCACCTTCCCGCTGCTCCGCCCCGTCTCCGCGATCACGCTGCTGCTCGGCCTCGTCTACACGCTCAAGGTCTTCGACATCATCTGGATCATGACGAAGGGCGGTCCCGCGGACTCGTCGACCACCTTCGCCACCTGGTCCTACCAGCTCGGGTTCGGCAATCTCCTGCCCGCCTTCGGCCCCGGCGCGGCCGTCGGGAACCTGCTCGTGGTCGCCGCCCTCGTCTTCGGCCTGGTCTATGTGCGGGCCCAGCGAAAGCAGGCACTGTCATGAGCCTCGTACGTCAACGGGCAGGCGGCCGTGGGCCGTTGAAGACGGCCGTCGGCGTCGTCCTGACCGCGGTGATGCTCTTCCCGGTCTACTGGATGGTCAACGTCTCCTTCACCCGCGACCAGGACATGCGCAAGAGCCCGCCGGACCTGTTCCCCGCGCACGGCACGCTGGCCGGGTACCGCACGGTCCTCGACGAGCAACTGCCCTACCTCGGCACCAGTCTCGTCATCGGCCTCGGCACCGTCGCCCTCACCGTCGCCCTGGCCGCGCCGGCCGGCTTCGCCCTCGCCAAGCTCCGCCCGCGCGGCGGCGGCATCCTCAGCTTCGCGCTGCTCGCCGCGCAGATGATCCCCGGCATCATCATGGCGATGGGCTTCTACGCCATCTACCTCCAACTCGGCCTGCTCAAAACGGTTCCCGGGCTGATCATCGCCGATTCCACCCTCGCCGTCCCGTTCGCGGTCCTCATCTTCACCGCGTTCATGTCGGGCATCCCCGGCGAGCTCCTCCAGGCCGCGAAGACCGACGGCGCGGGCCCCCTGCGCACCTTCTGGTCGATCGTCCTGCCGATGAGCCGCAACGCCGTCGTCACCGTGTCGCTGTTCGCGTTCCTGTGGTCCTGGTCGGACTTCGTCTTCGCGAGCACCCTCGTCAACGGCGGCTCCCACGAACCGATCACCCTCGGCATCTACCACTACATCGGCAACAACAACCAGGAGTGGAACGCCATCATGGCCACCGCCGTCGTGGCCTCCCTGCCGGCCACGGTCATCCTCGTCCTCGCCCAGCGCTATGTCGCCGCCGGCGTGACCGCGGGCGCCGTCAAGGACTGAGAGACCCCTTCGAACCCCGCCTGCCGCCGCCTCTCTCGAGAATCGAGTCACTCCGTATGACCGCCGCCCACTCCGGCCCGGCCTTCTCCGTCCACGACATCCCCTTCAGCACGCACGGCTCCTGGTTCGACATCTCGCCGGTCGTCGCAGAGAAGACGTACGCCGACGATCTCCATCTCGTCTCGCACCAGAACGGCATGCACGGCGTCCTGCGCCTGACCCCGATGCACCGCGGCTCGGGCGGCCGCGCCGAGACCCGCGTCGAGGCGACCCCGGGCCTGCTCAGCTGGATCGGCGAGCAGGGGCGGATCGACCTCGCCTACGAGTCACCGGACACCGTCCGGCTGCGCGGCAGCGGCGACCTGGACCTCGGCGTGTTCGCGGCCGCGCCGACCCTGACGCCGTTCAGCGGCACGTACTTCTTCCACGACCCGGCGGCCGACGCCCACGTCTTCACGTCGTACGAGACCGGACGCCGCTACCGGGTCACGGTGCTGAGCGGCGCCGTGGCCCGTGTGGACGGGCCGCAGGCGCTGGCGGGCAGCGAGCGCGGTGTCGTCACGACCGCGTCGGACGGCGGCGCCTGGGAGCTGGCCGTCGAGGAGTTCGAGACGGCCCGCCCCCGGTATGCCGGGACGACGTCCTTCGACGATGTCGTGGCGTCGGCGCGGGCCTCGTTCGCCCGGTTCGTGGACGCCGTGGCGCCCTGGCGCGGCGCCGCCACTCCCGCCGCCGAACTCGCGGCGTACGTCCTGTGGTCGGCGACCGTCGCTCCGGCGGGCCTGGTCACCCGGCCCGCGGTCCTGATGTCGAAGCACTGGATGGACAAGGTGTGGAGCTGGGACCACTGCTTCAACGCCTTTGCTCTGGCGGCCGGTTGCCCGGACCTCGCCCGTGACCAGTTCGCCCTGCCCTTCGACCACCAGGACGCGACCGGCGCGCTGCCGGACTCGGTGACGCACTCCGAGGTCCTGTACAACTTCGTGAAGCCGCCCATCCACGGCTGGACCCACGGCCACCTGCGTGAGCGCCTGTCGCAGCCCCCGACGCGCGCCGAACTCGCCGACACCTACGCCCGGTTGGAGCGCTGGACCGAGTTCTGGCTCACCGCGCGCCGAGCCGAGGGCAGCGAACTGCCCTACTACCAGCACGGCAACGACAGCGGCTGGGACAACGCCACCACCTTCGACCCCGAGCGGGTCGTCGTCACCGCCGACCTGACGGCCTTCCTCATCCTCCAGATGCACGAACTGGCTCACCTGGCAGATGTGTTGGAGATGCGGGAGGAGGCCGGGCGGTGGACACGGGCGGCGGACGACCTCCAGTCCACGCTGCTCGACCAGCTCTGGGCGCAGGACAGGTTCGTGGCCAGGGGAGCGGCGTCCGGGGACACCTGGAGCACCGACAGCCTCCTCGACCTGATGCCCGTCGTGCTCGGCGAACACCTTCCCGAGCACATCTCCAGCACCCTCGCGGACCGCATCAAGGCCCACCTCACCCCGTACGGCCTGGCCACCGAACTCACCACCTCGCCGCACTACCTCGCCGACGGCTACTGGCGCGGACCCATCTGGGCCCCCGCCACCGTCCTCATCGAGGACGGCCTGCGCCGGGCGGGCCACGAGCGCCTCGCGGACGACATCGGCGCCCGCTTCCGTGCCCTGTGCGAGGCCCACGGCTTCGCCGAGAACTTCGACGCCCTGACCGGCACGGGCCTGCGCGACCGCGCCTACACGTGGACCGCGAGCAGCTATCTGCTCCTGGCCGAGGCGCACGTCCGCCGCGGCGGACAGGGGGACCGGGACCACTGAGGACCGCGCCGCGGCAGCCGGCGGTGAGGGCCGGCTGCCGCCGCGGCCCGCGTCACGCCTTCACGTGCAGCCCGAACCCCGTACGGCCGGCGGGCTCCAGGCCCTCCTTCAGCTGGAGCGCGGGGATCTCGTAGTCGCCGAAGTTCTGCGGCCGGAAGGCGATCGGCTCCGTCGACCCCAGGGTGAGCAGGCGCTGCTCCCACGCCTTGGCGACGTCCGCGTACGCCTCGCCGGACATCCGGTCGGTGCCGTACTGGACGAACGGCGGAAGCACCTCGATGCCCGGGTAGTAGAGGATGCCGTGCTGGATGGGGAAGAGCAGGTCGTCGATGGGGCCGTTGATCCCGCGCGCCCCGTAGTGCGCCTCCGGGCCGCCGACGGTCACCGAGAGCAGGGCCCGCTTGCCCGCGAGGGTGCCCTCGCCGTAGCGCTCGCCGTACTTCGTGGCGCTGTGCTCGCCGACGCCGTACGCGAAGCGGTACGTGAAGACCCGGTCGAACCAGCCCTTGAGGATGGCGGGCATCGAGTACCACCACAGCGGGAACTGGAAGACGACGGTGTCCGCCCACAGCAGCTTCTCCTGCTCGGCGCGGACGTCCGGGCTCAGCTCACCGGCCTGGAAGGCGCGGCCCGAGTCCAGCGGGACCTTCAGCGGGTCCGAGGCGTGCGGACCGAAGTCGTCGGCGTCCACCGCCGCCTTCCAGTTCATCGCGTACAGATCGCTCACCCGTACGTAGTGTCCCGCCTTCTCCAGGGTGGAGACGGCGAGGTCCTTGAGCGAGCCGTTGAGCGAACGGGGCTCGGGGTGGGCGTGGACGATGAGGGTCTTCGGCTGCGTGGTCGGCTGCGTGGTCATGGAAACTCCTGAGGATCGCTGCGGATGTCTTCGATCCTGGCCGTCGCGATGCCCTTTGTTCAGGGGCGCCGATTCCATAGGACGGGACTTCCTGGTATCGGCAGGGCCACCCTCGCCACCGGCCCCGTGCCCATACTGGGAGGCATGGACGATCTCGCGAGCTTCCTGAAGACCCGGCGTTCCCGCGTGGACCCCGCGGCCGTCGGCATCCCCACCGACAGCCGCCGCCGCGTCGCGGGGCTGCGCCGCGAGGAGGTGGCGCACCTGTCCGGGGTGAGCGTCGACTATTACGTACGCCTGGAGCAGGGGCGCGCCACCCAGCCCTCCGAGCAGGTCCTCGACGCGCTCGCCGGCGTCCTCGACCTGGACGAGACCGAGCGCGAGCACCTCTACCGGCTCGCCCGGCAGCGCCGCCGCCGCGCGAAGGCCCCGGGCGGGCGGGTACGGCCCGAACTGCTGCGCGTCCTCGGCCTGGTGGCCGACGCACCCGCGCTGATCATGGACCACCGCCTCGACGTGCTCGCCGGCAACCGTCTCGCCGGACTCCTCTACGGGCGTGCGCTGCCGGGCCTGAACACGGCCCGGCACATCTTTCTGGAGGAGACCGAGCGCGGCCTGTACGCGGACTGGGAGACCTGCACCCTCGACGTGGTCGGGCATCTGCGCCTCGCCGCGGGGAAGTACCCCGACGACGCCCGGCTGGCCTCGCTCATCGGCGAGTTGGCGATGGGCAGCGAGCGGTTCCGCCGTCTGTGGGCCCGCGCGGACGTGCGCGCCCGCACCCACGGCCGCAAGGCGTACCGGCACCCCCTGGTCGGCCTCCTCGAACTGCACCAGGAGAACTTCGCGCTGCCCGACGCATCGGGCCGCGAACTGATCGTGCTGTCCGCGCCGCCGGGCAGCCCCACCGAGGACGGCCTTCGGCTGCTCGCCGCCCTGGGCGCGGACGCCGCTCAGCCCGGCAACTCCCGCGCCCACACGTCGAGTTCGGACGGTGAGGGGTCCTCCGTCGAAGGGTTCAGCGCGCCGAACCGGCGCCACCCCCAGGCCTGAAGCGCGGCCCGCGCCACGGTGTCGGCGGGGTCGGCCAGGGTGACGGCGAGCTCCGCGTCGTCGGCGGCGAGCAGCCGCTCCAGGAGACGGCCGCCGATGCCGCGGCGGCGATGATGGGGGAGCACCATCAACTCGGCGACGGCGAACACCTTTCCGGACGCGGTGAACTGCTCGACCTCGTCCGGCAGGACCCCGACGAAGCCCTGCCACCACGAGCCGTCCCGGTGCAGCGGATACCCGTACGCCATGCCCGCCGGGGCGTCGTCGTCCGCGCCCGCGTCATCGGCCGCCACCATGTCGAACCCCGGCCGCTGCACGTCCTGCGCGAGCCGGTCCAGGAACTTCTCCCGGTTGCGGTACTCCTCGCCCGGCGGTTCCTCGTAGGCCGTCACGTACAGGTCCGCGAGTTCCTCGCGGTCCCCGTCCGCCTGCCATCGAGTCAGCCTGCGGAAGAACACCTCGCCCATTGCCCGCCCCCTCGCCTGTGACGCCTGGGGATCAGCGTGCCCAACGTCGCGGCGGCTATGCGGACGCGTCCAGCCTGCGCAGCGCGGGTTTGACGATTTTGCCGCCCGCGTTGCGGGGCAGCTCGTCGACCACGACGAGATCCTTGGGGCGCTTGAACGAGGCGAGCCGTCCGTCGAGGAACTCCGTCAGGCCGGTCAGCGACAGCTCGGCGCCCTGCGCCACGGTCACGTACGCGACCGGCACCTGTCCCCAGCGCGCGTCGGGCCTGCCGATGACCGCCACCTCCCGGACGTCCGGGTGCGCGGCGACGGCGTTCTCCAGCTCGGCGCAGTAGATGTTCTCGCCGCCGCTGATGATCATGTCCTTCGCGCGGTCGACGACCCAGACGAAGCCCTCCTCGTCCTGCCTGACCAGGTCGCCGGAGTGGAACCAGCCGCCGGCGAAGGCCTCCGCCGTCTCCTGCGGCTTCTTCCAGTACCCCCGCGTCACGGTGGGCCCGCGGTAGACGATCTCGCCGACCTCGCCCACGGCGACGTCGTTCATGGCGGCGTCGACGATGCGGTACTGGATGCTCGGGATCGGCCGTCCGACGGACCCCAGCTTGCGCAGTGAGTCCTCGCCGCGCAGCACACAGGTGATCGGCGATGTCTCGGTCTGCCCGAACACGGCCACGTTGAGCGCGTCCGGGAACTTCTCGCTCATCGCGCGCAGCGTCGCGTCGCTCGCGGGGGCGGCGCCCCAGCTGATGATCCGCAGCTTCAGATCGCGCTTGTCGATGTCGGGCTGGGCGCAGATCAGGTCCCACTGCTGCGGGACGTTGAACACGACGGTGGCGCCCTCGCGTTCGTACGCGTCGAGGACCGCGACCGGATCGAAGGCGCCCAGCGGATGGAGCACGACCGTACTGCCGACCATGAAGTTCGCCACGATCGAACCCAGGCCCGCGATGTGGAAGAAGGGCGCCGTCAGGAAACCGACGTCGGAGTCGTCGGAGATCTCCATCGCGCGGATGCACGTCATCGCCTGCACCTGCATGTTCCGGTGGGAGAGCAGCACCCCCTTCGGCCGGCCCGTGGTCCCCGAGGTGTACATGATCAGCGCGGTGGACTCCTCGCTGACGTCGGGCAGCTCCATCGGCTCGTACGACGACAGCAACTCCTCGTACGCCAGGGCGCCTTCGACCGGCTCCGGCGCGTCGACCACGACTACCGTGCCGATCCGCGCGGCGTTCGGCGCGGCCCGCAGCAGCGGCACCAGGCGGGCGTCGACGACGACCGCGGCCGGCGTGCAGTCCTCCAGGATGTAGTCCAGCTCCAGCGGCGCGAGCCGGAAGCTGAGCGGCACGGCCATCGCCCCCAGGCTGTTCGCCGCCAGCACGCTCTCCACGAACCAGGGGTGGTTGAGCGTCAGCAGGGCCACCCGGTCGCCCTCCGCGACGCCCCGGCCGGCGAGGGCGGCCGCGAGTTGCAGCGACCGCCGCGACAACTGCGCCCAGGTCGTGGTCCGTCCGAGATGACGCAGCGCGGGCTTGTCGGGGCGGGTCTGCGCGTGGGTGGCCACCTGGGTCATCCAGTGGTTCCTGAACGTCCAGGCGGGCGCCGTGTCGGCAGGCATGGGCGACTCCTCGAGTCGGGTGTCGATGGGTGGTCGCTGAATGCGCAGGGCCGTTCTTCGAGGGGTGCGGATCGTCCGATTATGAAGCGGACCGGGCCCGGTGCGTCGGCGGTCTCCCGGAACCGCGGCCGTCTCCTCAGGAAGCAACAAATTCGGACGGTGGCATTGTGTGGGTTGTGTTGTGTTCTTAGGGTGGTCGAGCTCAACAGGCCTGTCTCGTCACACCAGTTGCACGTGTCCGCACCCGCAGAAGGGCACAGCCATGCCGATGTCCAGCCCCCGCCCCCACGCCATGCCCCTCAGTCGCCGCAGGCTGCTCCAGGCCGGCGGCGCCGCCGTCGGGGCGCTCGCCCTGCCGATCGCCGGATCCGCCGCCCCGGCCCTCGCCGCCGGCGGCGGGGTGAGCGCCGACGGCGACGAGTGGAACGGACGCATCGACGTCTTCCGGCTCGGCACCGAGCCGCCGCACACCACCCTCATGCCGTACGAGAGCGTGCAGCGCGCCCTCGCCGCCGACCGCACACGGTCGGCGTACCGTCAAAGTCTCGACGGGGACTGGAAGTTCGCCTACGTCGACCGGCCCTCGGAGCGGGACGAGGACTTCTACCGGACCGATCTCGACGACGCGGCGTGGGAGACGATCCCGGTGCCGTCCGTCTGGCAGCTGCACGGGCACGACCGGCCCATCTACACCAACATCACCTACCCCTGGTGGGGGCCCAACGGTCTCGGCGAGGACGCCCAGCCGCCCGCGTCACCGACCCGCTACAACCCGGTCGGCCAGTACAGACGCACCTTCACCGTGCCGAAGGGGTGGGCGAAGCGGCGGGTCTTCCTGCACTTCGAGGGCGTGAAGTCCGCCCACTACGTATGGGTCAACGGCACCCTCGTCGGCTATCACGAGGACTCGTTCACCCCCGCCGAGTACGACATCACCGATCACCTCGACCCCCATGGCGGCCCCAACCACCTTGCCGTGGAGGTCTATCGGTTCTCCGACGGCGACTGGATGGAGGACCAGGACATGATCCGGCTGAGCGGCATCTTCCGCTCGGTCCACCTCTACGCGACGCCCTCCGTGCACCTGCGCGACTTCAAGCTGGACACCCCCCTCGGCGACGGTTACAAGAGCGCCGAGCTGTCGGTCACCGCCACGGTCCGCGACTACGGCGGCGACGCACCGGCCTCGGCCGCGTACACCGTCGAGACGCAGCTCTACGACGCAGCCGGGCACCCCGTGTGGAACCGGCCGCTGGCGCAGCGCGCGACGCTGACCGACACCGAGGTGACGGTGCGGGCCGCCAAGTCCGTTCCCTCGCCCCGCCTTTGGTCCGCCGAGAGCCCGTACCTCTACACCGCCGTCCTGCAACTGCGCGACCCGTCGGGCAAGGTCGTCGAGACGCTCTCGCACCGCGTCGGGCTGCGCGAGTTCGCGCTCACCGACGGGCTGATGCGGATCAACGGGAAGCCGGTCTCGCTGCGCGGCACCAACCGGCACGAGATGCACCCCGACCGCGGCACCGCCCTCACCCGCGCCGACATGGTCGAGGACATCACGATCATCAAGCGGATGAACATGAACTCGGTCCGCACCTCGCACTACCCGAACAACCCCATCTGGCTCGAACTCGCCGACGAGTACGGCCTGTACCTCGTCGACGAGACGAACCTGGAGACGCACGGCGTCCGCGACAAGTACCCGACCAGCCACGCCGACTGGACCAAGGCGTGCGTCGCCCGCGCGCAGAACATGGTCCACCGGGACAAGAACCACGCCAGCGTGGTCATCTGGTCGCTCGGCAACGAGGCGGGCGCCGGGTCCACCTTCAGCGCCATGCACGACTGGATCCGCTCGTACGACACGACGCGGGTCATCCAGTACGAGGGTGACGACAGGCCCGGTGTCAGCGACATCCGCTCCGCGATGTACGAGTCGCCGGCCCGCGTGGAGGCCCGCGCCAAGGACACCGCCGACACCCGCCCGTACGTGATGATCGAGTACTGCCACGCGATGGGGAACTCGAACGGCAACGTCAAGGAGTACTGGGACCTGGTCCGCCGCTACGACGTGCTCCAGGGCGGCTGGATCTGGGACTTCGTCGACCAGTCGCTGAGCTGGCCGACCCCGGACCGCACCCTCTTCACGGAGAGCGGTCCCGTCGGGCTCAAGGGTGAACTCCTCAACCCGGCGGGCTCGTTCAGCCGGGAGAAAGGGCTGAGCGGGGCCACCGTCTTCGCGCGCGACGACCGCCTCGACCTGACTGGTTCGCTCACCCTCGAAGCCTGGGCGACCCCGCACGTGACCGGCTACCACCAGCCGATCATCGCCAAGGGCGACACTCACTACGCGCTGAAACAGAACGACAAGAAGCTGGAGTTCTTCATCTACTCCGGCGGACAGTGGATCACGGCGACGTGGGCCACCCCGGCCGAGGGCTGGACCGGCGCCGAGCACCACATCGCCGGCGTCTTCGACGCGAGCGCGGGCACGCTCACGCTGTACGTCGACGGCGAGGTCAAGGCCACCACGACGACCACCCGCAAGCCCACGGTCAACACCGCCCCGCTCGCGCTCGGCGTCGACGTGGACAACATGACACGGGAGTTCAGCGGCGCGATCCGCCGCGCCCGCGTCTACGCCCGCGCCCTGAGCGCCACCGAACTCGCCGACGGCAAGCGGGGCGCGGACGGTGACGGCGTGCGCTTCTGGTTCGACGCCGAGACGGTCGGGGTCGTGAAGAAGAAGCCGCGCGACAAGACGTTCTTCGCGTACGGCGGCGACTGGGGCGACAACCCCAACGACGGGAACTTCGTCGCCGACGGCATCGTCACCGCGGACCGCGGGCACACCGGCAAGGCCGCCGAGATCAAGCGGATCTACCAGGCGATCAACGCGACGGCGACGAAGGGCGGCGGCCCGGGCGGCGTCACCCTCACCAACGAGTTCCTCTTCACCAACCTCCGTGCCTACGAGGGACGGTGGGAGCTGTCCTGCGACGGCGAGGTGATCCGGCGCGGCAGCCTCAGCCGCACCCAGCTGGACGTCGCGCCCGGCACGAGCAAGGACATCACGGTCCCGGTGAACCTGCCGGCCGACCCGAAGCCCGGCGCCGAGTACTTCCTCCAGCTGTCGTTCCGGCTCAAGGAGGACACCGTGTGGGCGGACGAGGGCTTCGAGGTGGCCCGCGCCCAACTGCCCCTGGATGCTGGCAGCCCCGCGATCACGCCCGTACCGCTCGGCGACGTACCGGACCTGTCCTACGAGGACGGCGACAAGGCCGTCACGGTCACCGGACACGGCTTCACGCTCGTCCTCGACAAGGCCGAGGGCATCATCACGTCGTACGAGGCCGACGGAGTCACGCTCGTCTCGTCCGGGCCGGTCCCCAACTTCTGGCGCGGGCCCACCGACAACGACCACGGCAACGGCCAGCACACCCGCAACCAGACCTGGCGGGACGCGGGCCCCCGCCGCGCCGTCACCGATGTGACGGTACGTCAACTCCCTTCGGGGGGTGCCACCAAGGCGGTCGAGATAGCGGTGAAGGCCACCCTGCCGACGACCACCGCGTCCACGTACTCCACCACCTACACCGTCTTCGGCGACGGCGCCGTGAAGGTCGACAACGCCCTGCACCCCGGAGCCGCGAACCTGCCCTACATCCCCGAGGTCGGCACGATCCTGCGGCTGCCCGCGGCCCTCGACCGGATCCACTACTACGGCCGTGGCCCCGAGGAGAACCACTGGGACCGCAACGACGGTACGGACGTGGGGCGTTGGGGCGGCCCCGTGGCCGGGCAGGGGACCTCGTACATCCGCCCCCAGGAGAACGGCAGCCGGACGGACGTGCGCTGGGCGGTCCTCGGTGATGAGCGCGGGCGCGGCCTGCTGGTCAGCGGCGACCCGCTGACGGACCACCCGCTCCTGGAGGTCAACGCCTCGCACCTGACCCCGGAGGACCTGTCCGTCGGCGCCCGCCACGACTACCAGCTCGACTTCCGTGACGAGGTCGTGCTGCGGGTCAGCCACCGTCAGATGGGCGTCGGAGGCGACAACAGCTGGGGCGCGCACACGCACGACGCGTACAAGCTGTTCGCCGACCGGGACTATGCGTACACGTACTGGCTGCGGCCGGTCTCCGGGGTGGGGGAGGCGCTCGCGCTGTCGCGCCGGGTGATCGACGTGGAGTAGCGCGCCCGCGTCACCGCTGCCCGGCGAGCGCCGCCGCGAGCACGTCGCGCAGCGGTGTCGTCGGGCGGCCGACGATCGTCCCGAGGGCGGGGTCCACCGCCGCGAACTCGCCCTCGCGGGACGCCCGGTACATGCCGACGAGCAGGTCGGCCTGTGCCCGGGGCGCGCCGTGTCCGACGAGGGCCTCGTGGTACTCCTCGTCGGACACCACGACGCGCTCGATCCGGCGCCCCGCTATCTCCGAGGCGAGCGCCGCGACGGCGTCGAGGTCGAGGGCGTGCGCGCCGGTCAGCGGCGGGGTGGGCCCCTCGAAGCGGCCCTCGTCGGCGAGGATGCGGGCCGCCGCCTCGGCCAGGTCGGCGTGGTCGGTCCAGGAGACCGGGCCGTCCTGCGGTGCGACGAGGCGGCCCGTGCGGACGGCGTCGCCGAGCATCATGACCGTCGTCGACGCGTAGAAGCCGTTGCGCAGCGCCGTGTACGCCGTGCCCGATTCCTTGAGCAGGTCCTCGGTGGCCGCGTGGTCGGGCATGGGCGGGAAGGGAGACGCCGGGTTCGCGCCCATGTGGCTGGTGTAGAGGACGCGGCGGGCGCCCGCGGTGACGGCGGCGGAGATCGCGGCGCGGTGCGCTGCGACGGTGTCCGCGCCGGTGGAGTCCGCGGACACGATCAGGACCTGCTCGGCGTCCTCGAAGGCGTGGGTGAGGCTGTCGGGCTCGGTGAAGTCGGCCCGGCGCACGCGGACGCCGCGCTCCGCGAGGGCACGGGCCTTCTCGGGATCGCGGACGCTGACGCCGATCCGGTCGGCGGGGACGTGGTCGAGCAGCCGCTGGACGGTCTGCCGGCCGAGCAGGCCGTTGGCTCCGGTGACGATGATCATGAGGACTCCTGTGGTGCCGAGGAAGGGATGGCGCAGCGGTAGCGCCGCTAACGTGACCGAGATATCGACGATAACACCGTCACGTTAGCGTCGCTAACGCCTGCCTGTTACCGTTGGCTCATGAGCGTCGACGACAGTCCCCGCGAGCGGATCCTCGCCGCCACCACCACACTGCTCGCCGAAGGCGGCAGGGAGGCTGTGTCCACGCGTGCCGTCGCGGCCGCCGCAGGGGTGCAGGCCCCCACGATCTACCGGCTCTTCGGCGACAAGCAGGGGCTCCTCGACGCGGCGGCGGCCGAGGGCTTCGCCGCCTACCTGGCCGACAAGACCGACGTCGAACCGACCGACGACCCCGTCGAGGACCTGCGCGCCGGCTGGGACCTGCACCTCGGCTTCGGTCTCGCCAACCCGGCCGTCTATCTCCTGATGTACGGCGAGCAGCGGCCCGGCGCCGTCCTGCCGCCCGCCGCCGTCGCGGGCGCCGAGATCCTCGCCGCGCACATCCGGCGGATCGCCGAGGCGGGCCGGCTGCGGGTCCCCGAGGAGCGGGCGGCGCAACTGGTGCACGCCGCGGGCAGCGGCACGACGGTCGCGCTGATCGCGCAGCCCGCCGAGCGGCGCGACCTCGAACTGTCCGTGCTGGCACGGGAAGCGGTCATCGCCGCGATCACCACGGACGCGCCCGCGGCGCGCGAGCCAGGACCGGTGGCGGCGGCGGTGGCGATGCGCGCGGCCCTGCCGCGAACGGAGGCGCTGAGCGGTCCGGAGCGCGGATTGATGCGGGAGTGGCTGGACCGGATCGCGGACGCGTAGCCGCCTGCGCGTCCGCGCCCCCGCCCAGCCGTCTACGCGAGCGGGAACGTGTCCCGCTGCTGCCACCGAGTGCCGTCGTGGACCACCAGGTCGACGGCCGAGACGTGAGTGACCAGGGGCAGGGCACGGGCGAGCAGATCGGCCTCGGCCCGCTCCATGCCCGCGTCGTCCCGGCACTCGACGACGGTCAGATGCGGCGCCGCGTCACCGTACTTCCCGCCGTACGGCGGGTGTTCGGGCCACTGCCCGACGACCGCCTCGGTCAGGCGCCGGAACGGGGTGACCGGTTCGGGGGCGAGATACAGCAGACCCGGGAACCGGCCGCAGCGCTCGAAGCGGGCCTCGAACGAGCGCTGACGGCCGAGCACCGCGCGGAGCGTGTCGCGGACACCGGAGTCGATCCGGTCCGCGGGCAGGAACGGGAAGAGCACCGTCACATGGGCCGGAACCCCGGAGCGCGGCGACGTGTCGAGCCGCTCCCGCCACGCCCGCACGGCGGCCTCCGCCTCCGGGACCCGGACGACCAGACCCGAAAGACCCGCCCCGGCACTCCCCATCAGCGCAGGCCGGCGAAGAGGTCGTTCTCCGGAAGGGGTGCGTCGGTGGTGTCCCGGACCCGTACGAAGGTCTCCACGCCCATCAGGTCGGTGAACTTCTCCAGGCCCATCTTGAGGAAGAAGATGTTCTCGCCCTGACTGGCGTGCGCGGCCAGCGCGTCGAACTTCTGGGCGCCGTACGCCGCCGTGTCCACCCAGGTGGTGATCTCCTCGTCGGGCAGACCGATCTCGGCCATCGCGGCGGCCTCCTCGGGAGACGGCTCAGGGAAGTCGTCCCCGAGTTCGCGCATGACGTCGCCGAACCGGGCCATCGCCGAGCGGGGCATCGTCGTCCAGTACACCTTCGGCGTCAGCGGGACCATGTCGAGCGCGGCCATGGTGATGCGGTGGGCCTGGATGTGGTCGGGGTGGCCGTAGAAGCCGTTCTCGTCGTACGTCACGACGATGTCGGGCTCGTAGCGGCGCATGAGTTCGGCGAGGCGGGCCGCGCCCTCCTCCACCGGGGTCTGCCAGAACGCGTGCGGGGCGTCGTTGGTCGGCCAGCCCATCATTCCGGAGTCGGCGTAGTCGAGAGTCTCCAGATCGCTGATCTTCAGGACCTCGCGGCTCGCCTCCAGCTCCTGGCGGCGCATCGCGGCGACGGCCGCGGGATCGTGCCCGGGGTCACCCGGTTTGATGCCCCCCGGCCCGTCCCCGCACCCGCCGTCGGTACAGGTCACGAGGACCGTGCGGATGCCCTCCGCCGCGTACCGGGCGAGCACACCTCCCGTTCCGGTCGCCTCGTCGTCGGGGTGGGCGTGCACGGCCATGAGCGTCAAGGTGCCGTCCGGCATGAAGCAGTCCTCCTCGGTAAAAAGGCCACCGTATGCGGCCCCGGTGCGCGTGCGCACCGCCGGTGCAACGCCGCCGGTCGGACCCGGTGTTCCCGAGGGGCCGCACGACCTCGCGGCCCCGCTTTGCGACAAGGGCATACGATCTTGCCCATGGAGCAAAGCATCGGCGAGCTGGACAGCCTCGTCCGCAGACGCATCCGCGCCCTGCGGGTCGCGCAGGGCTGGTCCCTTGAGGAGCTGGCCGGGCGCGCGAACCTGAGCCAGTCCTCCCTCAGCCGCATCGAGAACGGCCGGCGCCGGCTCGCCCTCGACCAGCTCGTCACCCTGGCCCGCGCCCTGGACACGACGCTCGACCAGCTCGTGGAGACCGCGACCGACGACGTCGTCATCAGCCCGATGACCGACGGCGCGCACGGTTCGCTGCGCTGGCCGATGAAGGCGGAGCCCGGCATGACCGTGGTGCGCCGGCGGATGACCGATCCGCCGCCGGACAACCCCGCGCGGATGCGTGCCCACCCGGGCCGTGAATGGCTCGTCGTCCTGTCCGGTACCGCGATCCTGCTGCTCGGGAACCGCCGGCTCCGTGTCGAGACCAACCAGGCCGCCGAGTTCCCGACCATGCTGCCGCACGCCATCGGCGCCGAGGGCGGGCCCTGCGAGATCCTCGGCATCTTCGACCGGGACGCCCGCCGCGGGCACCAGCGGGACACCGGCGACCCGGACGACGACCGCGCGTGAGGCCCTCGCCGAGCCGGGCTTCTTGCGCCGTCGGCAGCGTCGGCCCCGACCTTCTTGCCGTTCCCGGGAGACGCGCGGGTGACGGGCCGCACCGCACCTAACGTGAACGTCATGAGCCATGCACCGCACTCCGCACACCACGCCACAGAAGGCGCCACGGACGGCGTCTCCGACCAGGCGGAGATCCTGGACCTCGACGCCCAGGTCCTCGCCGAGCACACCGCCGCCGTCATCGACCGACTCCCGCTGCGGGCCGCACCGCGGCACATCGTGGACCTGGGCTGCGGCACCGGCGCCGGCACCTTCGCCCTCCTGGAACGCTTCCCCGACGCGCACGTCACCGCCGTCGACGCCTCCGCCGTCCACCTGCAACGGCTGCGCGAGAAGGCATGCGCCCGAGGCCTGGACGACCGGGTGCGGACCGTGCAGGCGGACCTCGACGCACCCGGGCTGCCCGACCTCGGCAGCCCCGACCTGGTGTGGGCCTCGGCCTCGCTGCACCACCTGGCCGACCCCGGCCGGGCGCTGCGCGCGGTCCGTGAACTGCTGCTGACCGATGGGCTGTTGGCCGTCGTCGAGCTGGCCGGCTTCCCCCGCTTCCTGCCCGCGACCGCCCCCGAGGACCGGCCCGGCCTCGAGGAGCGCTGCCACGCGGCGAGCGACCACCGGCACGCCCACCACCTGCCCCACCGGGGCGCGGACTGGGGTCCGATGCTGACGGACGCCGGGTTCACCGTCGAGGACGAACACACCGTCACCGTGCACATCGAGGGCGCGCGGAACACCGCGGTGGGCGCGTACGCCCTGAGCGGCCTGCGACGCCTGCGCTCCGGCGTCGCGGACGCGCTCGCCCCCGAGGACCTGGCCGCCCTCGACCGCCTGCTCGACACCGAAGGACCCGACAGCCTCCTGCGCCGCGACGACCTCGCGGTCCGCACGGAGCGCACCGTCTGGGCGGCCCGCGGCGGAACGAGGTCCTAGTCCCCGTCGAGGTGGACCTCGAGGTCCACCTCCGTCGCGCACCGCTCGGCGAGCGCGAGCAGATCGTCGAGGAGCGCGACGACGCCCCCGTCCGAGGTCCGCGCGCGTGTCGCCTCCAGCTCCGAGACGAACTGCGGCATGTCGTGCCGGGTGAGGATCTGGCTGTTGTACGGGTCAACGCGGCTGAGCAGCGGAAGCGTGCTGCGGGCGCACAGGTCGGCGAACGTGTCGCCGGATCCGCCCACCGTGGCCAGATACCGCGTACGCCGGCCCTTGCGGCTGGTGCCGATCTGCGTGACGTGGACGAGGCTGACGTGCACTCCCATGCGCGCTCTCCCTTCCTCCCTTTGGCTGGCCATCATGCCTGGTCCGCGCCGGGGAGCGGCCGCCTCAGTCGTTCGATACGAACCCGCGCCCCGCCCCTCTTCGTGCTTTCCGCCAGTACGGCCCCCCGACGCCCCGGCGGCAGACTTCCCGCCGGAGGCCGCGGCCCGTCCCGAAGGCCGACGCCACGGACAGAAGGGGAACAGCAGGATGAGCGGTCAGCTGTACGACGAGATCGGCGAGGCGTTCGAGGGCTTCAAGACGCTTCCGCTCGCGCGCTACGGGGAGGTGCCCGGCTTCCTGGCGATGGTCGGGGACGTGCGCGGCAGATCGGTCCTCGACCTCGCCTGCGGAACCGGCTTCTACAGCCGGGAGTTGAAGCGCCGCGGCGCGGGCGACGTCCTCGGGGTCGACATCTCCGGCGAGATGATCGCCGCCGCCCGCGGCATCGAGGAGCAGGACCCGCTCGGCATCCGCTACGAGACGGGCGACATCGCCGAACTGCGCACCTTCGAGCGCCGCTTCGACCTCGCGATCGCCGTCCAGGCGTTCAACTACGCCGAGGAGGTCGCCACCATCGAGCGGATGTGCCGCCGCATCCACCGCAGCCTCGTGCCGGGCGCCGAGTTCTTCGTCTTCGGGCAGAACCCGGACTACCGGTTCGACGGCCCTTCGCTGGACAAGTACGGCTTCCTCTGCGAAGCGGCCGGCGGGGCGGCCGAGACCGGGCCGCGCGTGCGGATCACCGCCCTTCTCGACCCGCCCATCTCCTTCGTCGCCACCCCGCCGCGCCGCGAGGTCTACGAGAACTCGCTGCGGGCGGCCGGGTTCACCGACCTGACCTGGGTGCCGCTGGAGATCTCCGACGCCGGGATACGCGAGTACGGCGAGGAGTTCTGGGCCGACCTCGCCGGGAACCCGCCCCTGGAGATGCTGCGCTGCCGCGCCTGACACCCGCCCCGGTCGCCTCAGGCGATCGCCGCACCCGTGAGGGTCCGCGCGATTCCCGCGTCGAGATCGGTGCGGTAGCCGGTCTCGAACGCGGAGTCGTAGGCCTGCTCGCCGAGGGACGCCCGGGTGCGCGTGACGCAGTCCTCGTGGGCCGCGACCCAGGACGGGATGCCGACCTGGGGGCGGCCGAGGGTGGTCCACAACTGGTGGGCCAGACCCAGGAGTTGGGCCGCACGCCCGGCGTCGCCGCGGGCGATGGCGCACTGGGCGAGCGCCTCCAGGCACATCCCCGAGCCGAAGTTGTCGTGCATCCGGTGTTTGACCGTCAGCGAGGCGCGGGCCGAGTGCTCCGCCTCCGGGATACGGCCGAGCGCGAGTTCGGCCTGCGCGCGGATGGAGTCGCCCCAGGCGCGCATCCAGTTCTCGCCCGTCTTCTCGCAGATCTGCCGCATCTCGTCCAGGCCCGGCAGCGCCTCCTCGGCCATGCCCATGGCGATCCGGGCATGGCTGCCGACGGCGAGCGAGCCGAGGCCCTGCAAGGTGAGCATGGACTCCAGGGAGCGGCTGTGCCGGGCGTGCAGTTCGTCGGTCACGGCGAGGACCGTCGCCGCGTCGCCGCGCAGCGCCCCCGCCACCGCGACCACGGACTTGGCGAGGCCGTCCTCGTCCTCGCCGAACCGCGCCGCCAGCGGGACGATCTCGGCGGCGCACTCCTCAAGGGCGGGCGAGTCGCCCAGCTCCGTCAGGACGAGGCCGAGGGCGTAGAGGGCCTTGAGACGCAGCGGGCTCGGCCCGGTGAACGCGGCCAGCGCGCGGTCGAGATAGTGCCGCCCCTCCCGGGCGAGCCCGCACGCGTACCAGAGGAACCACAGGTCACCGGCCATGCCCAGACCGATCCGGCTGTCGGCGGACCCGAGGCAGGATTCGAGGGCGAGCCGGAGGTTGTCGAGCTCGGCGTGCATCCGCTCGTACCAGGCGTACTGGTCGGCCCCCATCCAGGCCAGGTCGCCGTCCCGCGCGAGGCGCACGTACCAGGTGCGGTGCCTGCGCCGGAACTCGCGGCCCTCGCCGAGGCTCCGCAGCCAGCTCTCGCCGTACTCGCGGATCGTGTCGAGCATCCGGTACCGCTCACCGGCCGCCGTCGGCTCCCACGTGATGATCGACTTCTCGGCGAGCTGCGTGAGGAGCCGGGGGATCTCCCTGCGGTCGAGCCGGTCGTCGCCGCAGACCTGGACCGCGCCCTCCAGGTCGAAGCTGCCGACGAACACGGACAGGCGTGCCCACAGCAACCGCTCGGCAGGGGTGCACAGTTGGTGGCTCCAGCCGATCGCCGTGCGCAGCGCCTGGTGCCACACGGGGTCCGTCCGGTCGAGCGCGGCATCGTTCTCGCCGAGGACGTCGAAGCGGTCCGACACCCGGTCGGCGAGGCGGTCGGTGAGCTCGGCGGGGGAGAGGTCGCTCAGCCGTGCCGCGGCCAGCTCGATCGCCAGTGGCAGGCCCTCCAGCTGACGGCACACCTCCTCCAGGGCGGGGCGGACCGCCTCGGTGACGGTGAAGCCGGGCACCGCGCCGGCGGCCCGCTCGGTGAGCAGGACCATCGCGTCGGACTCGGGCCCCGCGCCGGGTCCCGGCACCGGCAGCGGGTCCACGGTCACGACCTCCTCCAACGCCGTACCGAGCACCCGCCGGCTCGTCGCCAGGATGCGCAGCCCCGGCGCGGCGGCCACCAACTGCTCGATCACCGGCCGGAGTTCGACGGTGAGGTGCTCGCAGGTGTCGAGGACCAGCAGGATCTCGCGCTCGGCGAGATAGCCCGCGAGCGCGTCGAGCACGGGCGTGCTGGTCTGGTGCGCCATGGGCAGCGCCTCGGCGACGGCGTGCGGCAGCAGTTCCGCGTCGCGCAGGCCCGACAGCGCGACCCACCACGCCCCGTCCTTGAACCGCGGCTGCATCCGGTCGGCGACGCCGTGGGCGAGGCGGGTCTTGCCCACGCCGCCGACCCCCACGAGCGTCACCACCCGGTGCGGATCGAGGGCCCGTGCGACGTGGTCCAACTCCTTGCGACGCCCCACCAGTTGCCCGGTCGGCCGGGGCAACTCGCCCACCCGTCGCTCCTGCTGCCTGTCCGCCGTCATCGTCCCGCTCCCACGCCGAGTGCCGCTGCACCGTCAGTGCTATCAACTCGACGGGGTCCGAGGGAGAGTTATGGCCGGATCCGGCGGAATCGGCGGAGCGCCGGGCGGGCGAGCCGCACCCTCGTCACCCGAGGGTGAACGACGCCAGTCGCATCCCTTCGCCGAGCACCAGGTACACGTCGCTCCTGCCGTCGGGGACGCCGTCGAGCGCCGCCGTCACGGCCGTGTACGCGTAGACCGAGGACGTCCCGCCGAAGGCCGCCGTCCCGACGCGGCGCCCGGTCGGTGACCCGAGCCGGACCTCGACGGAGCCCGCGGCGCCCGCCACTCGCGCCTTGAACTGCCGTTTTCCACCCGACAGTTGAGCGTCCTTGTACGACACCCACGCGCCCGCGGCGGTCGCCCCGACCGCCGTGCCGCGCACCTTCGACTCGTCCACCAGCCGGATCGAGGCGTAGTCGTCGAAGTTCTCCGCGCGGGTGGTGCGCGACAGGTCGCGGGGTGCGATCGTCTCGCCGGACACCTTCCAGGTCGTGCGCGCCCGCAGATCCGCCGACGAGGACCCGACCCCGATCTCGTACGTCGCCGACTCGACGACCCACCGCGACCGCGTCACGTCCCAGTGCGCGAGGTCCCGCTCGGTGAGGCGCAGCCGGACCGTCTTCGTCTCGCCCGGCTTCAGCGACACCCGCCGGAACGCCTTCAGCTGCTGGAGCGGCTGCACATCGCGGGACGTGCGCTGGTGGACGTACAGCTGCACGACCTCGTCGCCCGCGCGGCGGCCCGTGTTGGTGACGGCGACCGTGTACCCGCCATCGAAGCGCTTCAACTGCCCGTACGAGAACGTCGTGTACGACAGGCCGTACCCGAAGGGGTAGAGCGGCTTGCCCCGGAAGTACCAGTAGGTGCGCTCGTGCTTGATGATGTCGTACTCGAGGATGGAGGGGAGGTCGTCCTCGGAGCGGTACCAGGTCTGGGTGAGGCGGCCCGCCGGGTTCGCGTCACCGAAGACGAGGTCGGCGAGGGCGTTGCCGGTCTCCTGTCCCGCGTGCGACGTCCACAGCAACGCCGGTACCCGCGCGGCGAGTTCACCGATGGTCGTCGGGTAGCTGTTCTCGACGATCACCACCGTACGGGGATTCGCCGCGACGACCGCCTCGACCAGGGCGGCCTGCGCCGGGGCGATGCCCATGTCCGTGCGGTCGTGGTTCTCGCGGCCGTTGATCGCGGGCATCGAGCCGATGACGACGATCGCCGCGTCCTTGCCCTTGACCGCGGCGACGGCCTCCTCCGTGCCCGAGCGGACCACCTCGCGCGCGTAGTGCGCCGCGGCGGACTTCTCGACGAGGCCCAGCGTCCCGTCGGCGCCGGACGGGCCGAGGTAGACGGGCGAGGTCCACCAGGAGTCGGCGGTCTCGTACCCCGCGTACTTCAGGAGGTACGTGCCGTCCGCCTGCTTCTCCAGGCTGAACTGCTGCATCACGTACCAACCACCCGGCTGCACCTGGTCGTTGACGAACCCGGCGTCGCTCCGGCCCACGTACCGCCCGTTGGCGACGGAGCGCAGCGTCACGATGCCCGCGCCCCAGTCGAAGACGTCGAACTGTGCGGTCTCCTCGGTGGCCGCCGCCCCGGACTCGCGCAGCGCAGCGCCCGCCGTTCCGGTGCCCGCCGTCACGTACTTGTCGGTCGCCGTGTTGCGCAGCGCGATCCGGTCGACACCCTCGCTGCTCGCGACATCCTTGCCGACCTTGGCCGCGACCCCGTCCTTCGGCGTCACCTCGTACGGCAGGGTCCCCGCGTACCAGTCGGTGTAGAGGGTGTCCGCGAGCGGGCCGACCACCGCCACGTCGGCGGACTTGCGCAGCGGCAGCGTGCCGCCGGAGTTCTTCAGGAGCACGGCCGCCTTGGTGGCCGCCTCACGGGCGAGGGCCCGGTGCGCCGGGGTGTCGATCGCCTCCTTGCCGATCGCACCGTACTTCCCGCCGTTCGGGTCGAACTCGCCGAGCCGGACGCGCACCGCGAGGATGTGGCCCGCGGCCCGGTCGATGTCGGCCTCGGTGAGCAGCCCGTCCGTGAGGGCCTTCTTCACGGCGGTCGTGGTCGGCGCGGAGTCGGCGTCGTCCGTCGTGTAGCTGTCGATGCCCGCCTTCATCGCGGCGGCGTCGGCCTCCGCGAGCGTGGGGTAGTAGTTCTGCGCACCGACGCCGGTCACCAGGTTGTTGGGCGCCCAGGCGTCCGTCACGTTCATCAGGTCGCGGTCGGTCCACGAGCGCACGGCGTCGTTCAGATCCGGATCGACCGTGCAGGGACGCCCGTTGACGAGGTTGTACGAGGACATCACGCCGGTCACCGCGTCCGCCTCGACCGCGGGCCTGAACGCCGCCTGGTCGTACTCGTGCTTGACGCGCGGCCGCAGGTCGCTGGAGGTCCGGTCGCGGCGCACCTCGTTGTTGTTGGCGCTGAAGTGCTTGATCGTCGGGGCGGACTTGAGGTGGTCCGGGTCGCCGCCGGTCATCCCCTTGCCGTACGCCGTCGAGATCACGCCGGTCAGATACGGGTCCTCGGAGTAGCCCTCCTCGTTGCGGCCCCAGCGCGGGTCGCGCAGCAGATTCGCCACCGGCGCCCACAGGTTGAGGCCCCAGCCGGCGGGCCGCTCCTGCTGGAAGCCGCGCGCCTCGTCGCCGACGGCGGAGCCGACGCGCTCGATCAGCTCCGGGTCCCAGGTCGAGGCGAGCCCGATCGCCTGCGGGAACACGGTCGCCTTGCCGAGCCAGGCGACACCGTGCAGCGCCTCGGTGCCGGTGCGGAACGACTTGATGCCGAGCCGGTCGATCGCCGGCTGGTACTGGTGGAACAGCGAGATCTTCTCGTCGAGCGTGAGCCGCCCGAGCAGGTCCTTCACCCGGGCCGCCACCGAGTGCGCCGGGTTCTGGAAGGGGTACGCGGCGGCGGCCGACGCGGGCGGCGCCCCCACGGCCATCAGCGTCCCGGGGACGGCGAGCGCCGCGGTCGCCGCGGCGAGCAGGTTGCGCCGGCTGATTCCGGTGGCGGCAGGTCTTTCACGGTCGTGCACGGCAGGACTCCTTCGATGCGGGTGGGATCCGGGGTCGTACAGGCGTGAACCACGTGAACTAGAAGTGAGGGAAGGTCACTTGACCGCGCCCACGGCGATGCCGCGGGTCAGGGTCCGCTGGAAGAGCAGGAAGAAGACGATCGCGGGCAGGACGCCGAGCAGCGCGGCCGCGTTGGTCATCGTCGCGTCCATCAGGCGCTGCCCCTGGAGCACGCCGAGCGCCACCGACACCGTCTGGTTGTCGTTGGAGAGCAGCATGACGAGCGGCAGCAGGAACTCGTTCCACGTCCAGATGAAGAAGAAGACGAGCAGCACGCCGATCGTCGGCCGGTTCATCGGCACCACGATCCGCCACAGCACCTGCCACTTCCCGGCCCCGTCGATCCGCGCCGCCTCGATCACCTCGCGCGGGAAGCGCCCGAGGACGGACGACAGGAGGTACGTGCCGAACGCCGACTGGATCACCGTGAACACGATGATCACGCTGAGCCGGGTGTCGTACAGGTCCACCTTCTTCGCCATGAAGTACAGCGGATAGACGAGCGCCTCCTGCGGCAGCATGTTCGCGAGCACGAAGAACGCGAGCACCCAGGTGCGCCCGCGCACCCGCCCGATGCCGATCGCGTACGCCGTGAGCACGGAGAGGACCACGGCCAGCAGGGCGACGGAACCGCTGATCAGGGCCGAGTTCCACAGCTTCTGCCCGAAGTCGACGCGCTCCCAGAACCCGGTGATCCCGTCGGTGTAGAAGCTGTCGGGCAGGCTGAGCGGGCCGTTGTTCGAGTAGTCCTCGGGGGACTTGAACGCGTTGACGACGACGATCAGAAACGGGGCGATCATGAACAGCGCCGCGACGCCGAGTGCCACGAGCACCGGGTGACGGCGGATGGCGGCGCTCACGCGGCCCGTCCTTCCTCGACGTCCTCGGCGCGGGTCTGGAGCTTCAGACCGACCAGCGCGAGTACGAGAATGATCACGGTCAGTACGGTGGAGATGGCGGCGCCGTAGCCGACCTGCGTCTGCTCGAAGAAGGTCGTGTACGAGAAGTACGACGGGACGTTCGTCGCGCCGCCGGGGCCGCCCTTGGTCAGGACGTAGATCGCGCCGAAGACCTTCAGCGCGGCGATCGTGCACCACAGGAGCACGACGTAGATCTCGGGCCGGATCTGCGGCAGCGTGACGTGCCACAGCCGACGCCACCAGCCCGCCCCGTCCAGCTCCGCGGCCTCGTACAACTGCGGGTCCACGCGCTGGAGTCCGGCCATGAAGACGACGAGCGGGAAGCCGATCTGCACCCAGATCATCACGCCCATCACGGAGTACAGCGCGAGGTCGGGATCGCCCAGCCAGTCCTGCTGCCAGGAGCCGAGGCCGATCGCCTTCAGGAACGCGTTCAGGGCACCGTCGTCGGGCGCGAGGATCCAGCTCCACACGATGCCCGCGACCGCGATCGGCAGCACCTGCGGCAGGTAGAAGCAGGCGCGCAGCACGGTCGCGACCTTGCTGCCGTAGTGCTTGGCGACGAAGTCGAAGAGCGCGGCGGCGAGCACGAGCCCGACGACCGTCGGCACGATCGCCATCGACAGGACCATGAAGAGGCTGTGCCGGAACGACGCCCAGAACTCGGCATCGGCGAACAGCTCGCGGTAGTTGGCGAGCCCCGACCACTTGAGGTCGCCGACACCCTGCCAGTCGGTGAAGCTCCAGGCGGTGTTCATCGCGAACGGGGCGATGATCACGGCGAGGAAGGCGAGCGCGCCCGGCAGGAGGAACAGGGCGTACGAGTCACGGCGCCGGCGGCGCGGCAGGGGTGCGACCCCGCCGCGCCGCGCCCCGGCCGCGCGCTCCTTGCGAGGGGCGGCGAGGCTCATCCCTTCGACACGCCCTTGTCGTAGGCCGCCTGGAGGGCGTCGAGGTACTTGTCAGGTGAAGCGCTTCCGGTCATCAGCTTCTGCGTCTCGGAGACGAGCGTCTCGTAGAAGCCGGCCGCCGGCCAGTCCGAGTAGTACGCCAACCCGTCGTTCTTCGTCAGGGTGTTGAAGTTGTTGATGAGCTCCTTGGACTTGGGGTCCTTGATGGCGGAGGCGTCGGCGGCGACGGGGACGCCGCCCTTGTTGCCGAGCATGTTCTGGATCTTCTTCGACATGGTGATGTCGATGAAGTCGTAGGCCAGTTCCTTGTTCTTGGACTTGGCGGGGACGACCCAGAGGTTGCCGCCGGAGCCCGGGGTGAGCGAGGCGCCCGGGAAGACCCCGGAGGACCAGTCGAACTTCGCCTCGTCCTGGAACCGGCCGAACCACCACGACCCCGAGAAGATGATCGGCGTCTTCTGCTGGAGCCAGGAGACGCCCGCCTTCTCGGCGGTGGCGCTGGTGGTGTTCTTGTCGATGTAGCCCTTCTTCACCCAGTCGGCGAACGTCTCGGCCGCGTACGTCCAGTCGGCGTCGTGGAAGTCGGCCTTGCCCTTGAGCTCGTAGTCGTCGACCCAGGGGCGGTCGGCCTTGGTCAGGGCGAGCTGGTAGACGTACTGGTGGGCGAGGTACTCGGCGCCGGCGTTGGCCAGCGGCGTCACGCCGTGCTTCTTGAACTCGCCCAGCGCGGTGGTGAGTTCGTCGAAGGTCGTCGGGACCTTGATGCCGTACTTCTCGAAGAGGTCCTTGTTGTAGTACGCCATCAGGAACTCGCCGTAGTTCGGCACGCCGTACCACTTGCCGGAGCCCATCGTGCCCGCCGGTGAGTAGCGGCTCGTGGTGGTGACGGACGGCGAGAGCAGCTTGTCCCAGCCGCGCTCGGTCACCTCCGCGCTCATGTCCGTGAGCAGGCCCTGCTTGGAGAGCAGGCCCGCCGTGGCGTTGCCCTTGTTGTACTCCATCAGGTCGGGCGCGTCGTCCGAGCCGAGCACCATCGACGCCGTCTTCTGGATCTGGTCGAAGCTCTTCTCCTCGAACTTGACCTTCACACCCGGGTGTTGGGCCTCGAACTCCTTGATCGACTCGTTCCAGGCGGCGCCCATTGCGCTGTTGGCGGCCTCGTAGTGCCACAGCCGCAGCGTCTTCGCGTCACCGCCGCCGCTGTCGTCATCGTCGCCGCCGCAGGAGGTGAGGGCCAGGGCGCAGGTGAGCGCCACGCCGGCGGCGGCTAGGGCGCGGATGCGCCGGTTTCTCGTGTGCATGGTGCTCCGGATCGTCAACATCCGCTGGTCCCCCAGAGTTCGGCGAGATCTGTGGTTCGGCAAGATCTATCGAAGCGCTTCGACGGGTGACGGTATGAGGGGGGCCGACCGGGCGTCAATGGGCTGTACGCAGTGACGTGCGAATTGTGAGCGAAACGCGAGAAGTTCCTGCCGTAGGGGCGTCATCTCCGCGGAGGCGCACGGCAGTTCATCGCGGGGCGGGCGTCAGGCGATCGTTGGTGGAGCGATTCGACGCGGGCGGCGCGCGGGAGGCGGCAGGAGTCAGCGGCGCGACGGCGCGGCGGGACCCTCGGCCCGGTCGGCGTCCTGAGTGGCCTGGGCGTCCTGGAGTTCGGCGAGCAGGGCGGTCTGCCCGGCGAGCAGCTCGGTGAGGATGCGCCGCGCCGCCCGCAGCAGATCGGCGACGTCACCGCCGGCCAGGGCGTAGGTCACCGTGGTGCCCTCGCGGGTGGAGACCACGATGCCGGAACGGCGCAGCACGGCGAGTTGCTGCGACAGGTTCGACGGCTCGATGTCGATGTCGATGAGCAGATCCCGCACGGACACGGGTCCGTGCTGCAGCAGTTCGAGGACCCGGATGCGGACGGGGTGCCCGAGCATCCGGAAGAACTCGGCCTTGACCTGGTAGAGGGGCGGCTGCACGGGATCGCTCACTTCCCTGGCTCGATTGACGCTGGGGGCGGGCGCAGCGAACGGGGCGGATGCCTGTCGCTGCGCCCGGGGTCGTCCAATCCTTGCCCGCCGGGTCCGCCGAATCCGAGAGTTGGACAGATGCAGACATGGAGACTTGAAGAACTCTTCAAGTAGCGGGCAAATGAAGGGCGTCGGATCTCAGACCTCGAGCTGCTCCTCGGTGCGCTTGAGGTGGTGACGGGCCATCGCGAGGTTCGAGCGGCCCTTGTCGATGACGAGGTAGATGAACAGGCCGTTCCCCGACTTCCCCGCCACCGGGCGGATGAGGTGGTACTGGGTGCTCAGGGTGATCAGGATGTCCTCGATCTTGTCCTTGAGGCCGAGGACCTCCATGGTGCGCATCTTGGCGCGGATCACATCGGTGTTGCCGGCCGCGGCGACGGTCAGGTCCAGGTCCTTGCCGCCGCCCAGGGTGCCGAGCGCCATGCCGCTGGTGTAGTCGACGACCGCGGCGCCCAACGCGCCTTCGACCTCGGTCAGCAGGGTCTTCAGGGACACTTCCACGCTGGTCATGGGTCCTCCTCCGGGAGACATAGGGGCGGATTCGAGGCCCCGGCGGGAACACTAGGACGCACGCGGCCTTCCTGTATGGCATATGCCGAAAGCGGGTGCGGAGGAAGCGGGGGAGCGGTATTGAGGCCCGACTCGGACACAGGCGCTCAGGCCGGGACGTAGACCGTGAGCCACTCCGCGTCGCGCGGGCGGAAGTCGTGACGGTCCATCAAACCCGCGACGATCGCCGGGACATGGTCGGCTCCGTAGACGACGGCCACCCGGATCCTCTCGTCGGCGCGCTCGTCGATCACCCTGCCGAGCACCGCGAGGAGCCGCCGGTCGCGGTGGTCGGTCATCGCGTGCGCCACCTCGTTGTCCGCGAGCATCTCGGCGCGGGCCGTCGCCGGGAGGTCGTCGACCGCGAGGTCCTCGTCGAGGAACGCGCGCGGACCCCGTACCGCGAACACCAGACCCATCACCGGAGCCGCGACGAGCAGCAGGGCGTACATCCACAGCGGCAGCTTCCTCAGCTCCGCGACCGCCTCCGCCGCCGTGACGTCCGGATAGATCACCGGCACGGACTCGGGCAGCACCACGGAGTCCTGCTGCTCCGCGAGTCCGTTGCGCCCCCGCCGCGGAGCGAACCGGTAGGCGAGCGTCAGCGTGCTCACCACCGCCGACTTCCCCCGGATCCCCTCCTGGAGGATCAGGTCGCACGTGGCGAGCCGCCTGCGCACCTGGGAGTAGAACGTCGGCGACGCCACGTGCAGCATCGGGAAGATCACGAACTCCAGCGGCGTCCCCCTCCGCCGCATCGTGATCACGGCGGAACGCACCGCGTACCCGGTCACTTTGATGATCTGCATGGCGACCCCCGTGTACGGGGACACGAGGCGGGCCGGGTGCGCGGTTCCACGCCCCGTCGACCTGTCGGGGACCGACGGGGGCCTGACGTGTACGTTCGTCCACATCCGACCGTCCGTCCGAACCCCCGTGTTCGCGTCGCGTGAAAGAGCACGTCACTCATGGATCTGGCCACGCGCCGCCGACGGGCGGCCCTGTTCCTCTTCTTCCTCATACCCGGCCTGTCAATGTCGTCCTGGGTGACGCGGACCCCGGACGTCAGGGATCAACTCGGCGCGTCGACCGCGCAGATGGGACTGATCCTGTTCGGGCTCTCCGTGGGATCGATGATCGGCATCCTGTGTTCCGGAGCACTGGTCACCCGGTACGGGACCCGGCCCGTCATGGGTGTGGGCACGGCCGTGGTGGTGTTCAGCGTGGCGGTCATCGGGCTGGGGGCGCTGACCTCCTCGGCGTGGACCGTCACCGCCGGACTCATGCTCTTCGGTGCGGGCGTGGGCGGCGGCGAGGTCGCCATCAACATCGACGGCGCCGAGGTCGAGCAGATCTCCGGGCGTACGGTGCTCCCCACCCTGCACGGCTTCTACAGCCTCGGCACCGTCCTCGGGGCGGGGGTCGGCATCCTGTGCACCGCGGTCGGGTTCCCCGTGCAGTGGCACCTCGCCGCCGTCGCCGTGCTCACGGCCGTGCTCTTCGCGTACGCCTTCCGCTCCGTGCCCGCCGGTGTGGGCAGGACCCGTGGGACGGAAGGGAGTTCGGGTGACGGCGGCGCCACGTCCGGCGCCAAGGTGTGGAAGGACCGCTGGCTGCTCCTGCTCGGCGGCATCATCCTCGCCATGGCGCTCGCCGAGGGCGCCGCGAACGACTGGCTGCCCCTGCTCATGGTCGACGGCCACGACATGGCGCCCGCGCTCGGCTCCGCCGTCTACACGGGGTTCGCCGCCGCGATGACGATCGGCCGGTTCGTCGGAGGGTTCTTCATCGGGCGCCTCGGCCGGGGGCCCGTCGTCCGGGCGAGCGCCGTCTCGGCGACCATCGGCATCGCCGTCGTCGTCTTCTCCGACTCGCCCGTCCTGGCCGGCGTCGCGGTGCTGTTCTGGGGCCTCGGCGCCTCGCTCGGCTTCCCCGTCGCGCTCTCGGCCGCCGGTGACTCCGGGGAGAACGCGACGGCCCGGGTCGGCCTCGTGGCGATGATCGGCTACGTCGCTTTCCTGGTCGGGCCGCCCAGCCTCGGCTTCCTCGGCGACCACTACGGCCTGCGCTCCGCCATGATCGTGGTGCTCGCCTTCACCACCGCGGCGATCTTCCTCGCGCCCGCCGCCGGCCGCCGCGGTACCGCGCCCGCCACGGAACGCCCCGGCACCCCCGCCCCGGTCGAGGAGTGCGAGGACAGGGGCGTGTGACCAGGTCAGCGGGGCGGTGTCGTACGCTGGCCGTCCATGGCAATAAGTACTGCGCTGTGGTCCTTCGCCCTCGTCGTAGGGCTCCTCACCCTCACCCCCGGTCTCGACACCGCCCTCATCCTGCGCACCTCGGCCCTCGGTCGGCGCCACAGGGCCTGGGGTGTCGTCCTCGGCATCCAGACCGGCACCCTCCTGTGGGGCGCGCTCACCTCCCTCGGCGTGACCGCGCTCCTGACCGCTTCCCATGTCGCGTACGAGACCGTGCGCTGGGCCGGCGCCGCCTATCTGGTGTGGATGGGCGCCCGAATGCTCCGGGACACCTTCCGCGGGACCCGCGCGGCCGGCTCCGCCGACCTCGACCTCGGCACCGGCGCGGACACCGTCGGTGACGGCTGGCGGCAGGGGACCCTGACGAACCTCCTCAATCCGAAGATGGGCGCCTTCTATGTGGCCGTCCTGCCGCAGTTCGTCCCGGCCGGGACGAACCACTTCGCCATGGGCCTGCTGCTCACCACCGTGCACATCCTCATCGGCCTCGTCTGGTCGGCCGTCCTGATCGCCTGCGCGCGCGTCCTGCGCGGCTGGCTCAGCAAGCCCCGGGCCCGCCGGATCCTCGACCGCGTCACCGGCACCGTCGTCGCCGCCTTCGGGGTCAAACTCGCGCTCGGCGACTGACGTTCCGCTCTCCCCGTACGGCGGTGGCCACCATGGGGACCGCGCGGACCATGGTCGCGGGCCACATACCGGCCGGGCGCTCCCGCGGCGAAGGTGGGAGGCACCAGACCTCAGGCAGGTCGCCGGGACCGCCGTCGGGATGCGGCCGGTGACGCCTGGGCCGAGGACTTTTGGAGAGCACATGGACAAGGTGGTGGACGCGGCCGCGGACGCCGTGGCCGACATCCCGGACGGGGCGACGCTCGCGGTCGGCGGGTTCGGCCTGTGCGGGATCCCGTCGACGCTGATCGCCGCGCTGGCCCGGACACCGACGACGGGCCTGCGGGTGGTGTCCAACAACTGCGGGGTGGACGACTGGGGCCTCGGCCTGCTCCTGGCGGCCGGCCGGATCGCCCGGATGACGTCGTCGTACGTGGGCGAGAACAAGGAGTTCGCGCGGCAGTACCTCTCGGGGGAGCTGGAGGTCGAACTCACCCCGCAGGGCACCCTCGCCGAGCGGCTGCGGGCCGGCGGCAGCGGCATCCCGGCGTTCTTCACCCCGGCCGGCGTGGGCACCCAGGTCGAGGAGGGCGGACTGCCCTGGCGGTACGCGGCGGACGGCAGCGTCGCCGTGGCCTCACCGCCCAAGGAGATACGGGAGTTCGGGGGCCGGCGGTACCTGATGGAGGAGGCCGTCACCGCGGACTTCGCCCTGGTGCGGGCCGAGGTCGCCGACCGGCACGGCAACTGCGTGTTCCACAGCGCCGCCCGCAACTTCAACCCGCTCGCCGCCATGGCGGGCCGCACCACCCTCGTCGAGGCCGAACGCATCGTGGAGGCGGGGGAGTTGGACCCCGACGCCGTACACCTGCCGGGTGTCTACGTCGACCGGATCGTCGCCGCGGACCCCGCCGACAAGCGCATCGAGCGCCGCACCGTCCGTCCCGCCGCCCAGGAGGCCTGATCCATGGCACTCGACCGCGACCAGCTCGCCGCCCGCGCCGCCCGTGAACTGCGCGACGGGCAGTACGTGAACCTGGGCATCGGGCTGCCCACGCTGATCCCGAACCATCTCCCCGACGACATCCACGTGGTGCTGCACTCGGAGAACGGCATCCTCGGCGTCGGCCCCTACCCGGTGGCCGGCACCGAGGACCCCGACCTGATCAACGCGGGCAAGGAGACGGTCACGCTCCAACAGGGGTCCGCGACCTTCGACTCCGCCTTCTCGTTCGGGATGATCCGCGCCGGACGCATCGACGTGTCCGTGCTCGGCGCCATGCAGGTGTCGGCGAGCGGCGACCTCGCGAACTGGATGATCCCCGGAAAGATGGTCAAGGGGATGGGTGGCGCCATGGACCTGGTGCACGGCGCCCGCCGCCTGATCGTCGTCATGGAGCACACCGCGAAGGACGGCACCCCGAAGATCGTCGACGAGCTGAGCCTGCCCGCCACCGGGCGCGGCGTCGTGCACCGGATCATCACCGACCTCGCCGTCATCGACGTGACGCCCGACGGCCTGGAACTCGTGGAGTGCGCTCCGGGCGTCAGCGCGGACGACGTTCACAAGGCCACGGTGCCCGCACTGCGCGAACGGGCCCAGCTGCGTCAACTGCGCTGACCGGCACGGGAGACGAGGTGGATACGGAGCGCGAGCTGGATCTCCAGGGCGCGCTCCGGGCTCTCCCAGTCGCGGCCCAGGAGCGCGGAGATCCGCTCGATGCGCTGCACGACGGTGTTCACGTGGACGTGGAGCAGGTCCTTGGCGCGGACGTGGCTGCCGCCCGCGGCGAAGTGCGCCTGCAACGTGCGGACCAGCTCGGTGCCCCGGCGCTCGTCCCACTCCAGGACGGGCCCGAGCACCCTGCGCACGAAGCTCGCCGTGTCCTGCTCCTTGCCGAGCAGCACGCCGAGGAAACCGAGGTCGGCGGCGCACGAGCCGTCGCCGGTGAGGCCGAGCACCCGCATCGCGCTCAGGCAGCGGCGCCCCTCCGCGTAGAAGCCGGGCAGAGCGGCCGGGCCGCTGCCCGGTCCTGCGGCGACGACGCTGACGGGGGCGCCGAGCCCCTGGGAGAGGTGGTCGGCGGCGGCGCGGGCGGCGAGCCCCGGCTCGGTGCCGTCGTCGGGGATCAGCATGACGGCGCGCTGCTCGTACTCGCAGCACAGGCCCTCCCTGCCGAAGAGGTACTGCTGGGCGGCAGCGGTCAGCTTGTCGTGCACCCGCTGTTCCGCCTCGGCGACCAGGACCAGGTGGGGCCGGTTGAGGTCGACGCCCAGCCGGCGGCCGCGGTCGGCGAGCAGGGCGGGGTCGCGTCCCGCGCCGTCGAGGAGGTCGGTGAGGAGTTCGCCGCGCACCCGGTTCTCGGTCTCGGCGACGGTACGGCGCAGCAGCAGGAGCAGGGCGGTGATGGTGCCGGCGCGTTCGAACAGGCGGCGGTCGGGGCCGTCGAGATCGGGGCGGCCGTGGAAGGCGAGGCTGCCGAGGAGCTCCTGTCCGGCGAGCACGGGGCAGTACCAGACGTCGCCGTCGCGCACACAGCGGCCTTCGGCGCGGGCCCGGGTGACAGCGCCCCGCAGCGCCTCCGGATCCGGCGCGCTCGTCCCCGCGGCGCCGCCGGCCCGGGCGAGGACGTCGCCGCGCGGGTCGCAGACGGTCAGCGGGCCGCCGAGGAACTCGGCCACGGCGTCGGCCACTTCGCACACCTCGGAGCCGCGCAGCACGAGATCGGTGAGCCGGTCATGGGCCTCCGCCGCGCGCTGCGTCGACGTCGCGTGTGCCTGGATGACGGCGTTGGCCTCCGTCAGCTCGGCCGCGGCGGCCCGGGCCTCGGCGAGCGCCTTCGCGGTGTCGATGGCGATGGCGGCGTGCGCGGCGAGGGAGCTGAGCAGCGCCACTTCGTCGGGCGAGAAGCTGCGCGGACTGCGGTCGGACGCGAACAGGACGCCGATGACGTCCCGCCCGCCGGCCCGCCCGGGACCGAGGATCAGCGGCACCCCGAGGATGGCCACGAGTCCCTCGTCGAGGACGCCGTGGTCGATGGTCTGGGTGTGCTGGAAGCGTTCGTCCGTGCGGTAGTCGGGAGAGGCGTACGGGCGTCTCGTCTGCGCCACCAGACCGCCGAGGCCCTCGCCCATCCGAAGCCTGAGCTGCTGGAAGGCGAGCGAGACGGAGCCGTCCGTGACCCGCATGAAGGTGTCCTTGGTCGCCTCGTCGACCAGGGTGAGGTAGGCGGTGTCGGTGCCGAGGAGGGTCCGGGCGCGGCGCACGATCGAGTGCAGGACGGCGTCGAGGTCGCGCAGGGCGGCCAGGTCGCCCGCGGTGTCGAAGAGGGCGGTGAGCTCGGCCTCGCGGCGGCGCTGGCGGCGCAGTACCTGCCGGACGCCGAGGGCGGTCGAGACGGCCCGGTCGATCTCCCGCAGGTCCGGTTCGCCGACGCCGTCGGCGCGGGCCCGCGCGGCCACCGCCGTGTACTCCTCGGCGGACGCGTCGGTCGTCAGCAGGTCCACGAGGTGGCCCAGGGCTGCTGCGGAGCGGGTGATGAGCTGGGGCATGACAAACCTCGGGGCAGGGGGCGGGCGCGTACCGGACGACGCGGACGCGCCCGCAAGTGAGGGGTGGGAAGGGGCGGTCGGCGGTCAGTGCGCCGTCCAGCCGCCGTCGAGCGGCAGGGACGTACCGGTGACGAAGCCGGCGTTCTCGGAGCACAGCCACAGCACCGCGGAGGCGACCTCGGCGGGTTCGATGAGCCGCTTGATCGCACTGCGCTCCAGCATGATCCTCTCCAGGACCTCCGACTCGGCGATGCCGTGGGAGCGGGCCTGATCGGCGACCTGGGTCTCGACCATCGGGGTCCGCACATAGCCGGGGTTCACACAGTTCGAGGTGACGCCGTGCGGTGCGCCCTCCAGCGCGGCGACCTTGCTCAGCCCCTCAAGCGCGTGCTTGGCGGCGACGTAGGCGCCCTTGTACGGCGAGGCGCGCAGCCCGTGCACCGAGGAGAGGTTCACGATCCTGCCCCAGCCCTGCGCGTACATGTGGGGGAGGGTGTGCCGGATGATGCGGAACGGCGCCTCGACCATGATCTTCTGGATGAGCGCGAAGCGTTCCGGCGGGAACTCGTGCAGCGGCGCCACGTGCTGCAACCCGGCGTTGTTGACGACGATGTCCACGGCGGTGGGGAGCAGGTCGACGGCCGTCGGGTCGGCGAGATCGCTGACGCAGGCGGTGCCGCCGATCTCCTCGGCCACCTGGTCGGCGGCCTCCTTCGCCACGTCGAGGACGTACACATGGGCCCCGGCGTCGGCGAGGGCCACGGCGCACGCGCGCCCGATGCCGCTCGCCGCTCCGGTCACCAGAGCGGTCCGGCCTGCGAGGAAGCGGCCTGCGGGGCCGGCAAGGGGGGCGGTGGCGTCGCCCTCGGGGGAGCGGGAGGTGTTCATGCCCGTCACGGTAGGCAGCGGACCGGGCCCGGCACATGGTGCGGGAGCCCATGCCCGGGGCCGAAGACCTGGTGGCGCGCCACATGCGTCGTGGTGCCGCCGCACGGATCGGGCCGAGGTCTTGTGTGGCTCAGGAGGGTCGATCTAGGGTTCCGCGGAGACAGTGGAGAAAGCGCTTTCTCGATGGACTGCCGCGAAGGGCCCCGCACATGACCCGGAACCGATTCGACTTCTCGCCCTGGCTGTTCGCGATGGATGCCGACGACGAGGAGCGGGCCCAACAAGCCGCGCACCAGGCCCTGTTGGCCGACGGGCCGGGCACGTGCTCCCTCGCCGATCAGTGCTACGTCTCCCCGCTCGCCTCCGTGCAGAACGACGAACTCCGGCTCGGCGAGCGCAGCTACGTCGCGGCGGGCGCCTATCTGACCGGCTCGCTGCGCACGGGGCGGGACTGCACCGTGAACCCGTACGCCGTCGTGCGCGGCACCGTGGAACTCGGCGACGCGGTACGGATCGGCGCGCACACCTCCCTGATCGGGTTCAACCACACCATGTCCGACCCCGACGTCGAGGTGTTTCGGCAGCCGCACACCTCCCAGGGGATCCGGATCGGGGACGACGTGTGGATCGGCTCGCACGTCGTCGTCCTCGACGGGGTGTCCGTCGGGTCGCGGGCCGTGGTCGGCGCGGGGGCGGTGGTCACCAAGGACGTGCCCGCCGGGGCGATCGTCGGCGGCAACCCGGCGAAGGTGCTGCGCTGGCGGGTGCCGTCGGCCGCGCCCCGGACGGCCCCGGAGGGACTGGCCGCCGCTGTCGCCGAGTTCGCCGCGACGGCGCGCGACCAGGCCGAGGAGATCCTTGACCGCTGCTTCCAACGGGCCGCGGACGGCGGCCTGTTCGCCGACCGGCCCGGGGCCGCCCCGACCGTGCGGGCCCAGTGCGACGCGATCGAGATCGCCGATCTGCTCCTGGGCCGCGCCCCGGGACAGCTGCCCGCCGCCGACCAGATCGCACGGCTGCGGAGCTGGCAGGACCCGGTCACCGGAATGGTCGGGCCGCTGCTGGCCGACGGCACGCAACGCGCCCCGGAACCCGGCCTGTTCGACCCCGACGCCGGATACCACGTGCTCTGCGTCGGCTACGCGCTCGATCTGCTCGGCAGCGCGTTTCCGGGCCCGGTCCGGGTCGTGGCCGACGCGGAGGCGCGCGACGTCGCCGAAGGATTCCGGCGGCAGCCGTGGCGCGACGCCGCGTGGCACGCGGGCTCCTGGGTCGACACGCTCGGCACCGCGTTCCTGTGGAACCGCGAACAGGGGGAGCACGGCCGGCCCGGAGCCCTCGACGCCCTGTTCGGCCGGCTCCTCGCGGACGCCGACCCCCGTACGGGGATGTGGGGTTCGCCCCGCCCCGCCGACGGCCTGTTGCAGCTCGTCAACGGCTTCTACCGGGCGTCACGCGGAACGTTCGCCCAGTTCGGTCTTCCGGTGCCCTACCCGGAGCGAGTGATCGACACCGTCCTCGAACACGCCGGGGACCCCCGCTGGGTGCGCCCCGAGCGGCAGAACGCCTGCAACGTCCTCGACATCGCCCACCCGCTCTGGCTCACCCGGCACACCAGCCACCGCGCCGACGAAGTCACCGCGCTCGCCCGCCGGTTGCTGGCCGACGCCCTCGGCCACTGGACCGACCGGCAGGGCTTCGGATTCCAGGCTCCGCACCCCGCCACGGCGGGCGCCGACGCGACGGCACCAGGCCTCCAGGGCACCGAGATGTGGCTGTCCGTCATCTGGCTCCTCGCCGACCTGTCCGGCGTCGCGGAGTCCCTCGGCTACCGGCCGCGCGGGATCCACCGGCCGGAGCCGCGCGGCGACCTGCGGTCCGCGTAGACCGGCCCGGCGGGTTATCGGCGTCGGTCGCCCCCTGCGCCGTCGTCTCGCTGACCAGCGCCCTGCTTGTGGGCGTCCGCCGGCAGCTGTCGAGCGCGCTCCAGTGCACCCTCGCCGCGATCGCGTACTGGCAGGTGTTGTGGGTGCTGCGGCCGACGCTGCCACGGCGCCCCCGCACTGGCCGGCCGAGCACATGAGCCGGGCCGGTGCCTTGCTCACTGCGGTGGCAGGATCTCCGCCAGCGCCCGCATCACGGGTTCCCTGCGGATGTCGATGTGGGTGAACGTGAGCGCCTCCGCGAGGCCGGGGCGGCCCGCGCCGATCGCCACGTAGATCTGGCGGTGCTCGGCGCAGTGCTGCCGTGCGCCGTGCGCGGTGCCGGTCAGCCGGAACAGCCAGTGCATCAGGCCGAGGGTGGGCTGGAAGGACGCCTGGAGCAGCCGGTTGCCCGGCAGGTTGATCAGTTCCGCGTGGAAGGCCGTGTTCGCGGCCGCGATGGCCGCCGCGTCCCCGCGCAGCGTCGCCGACTCCGCCGCGTCGAGGACCGCGCGCAGGCCGTCGTGACCGGCGCCGCGCGCGACGAGCTCGGCCGCCCGGCGCGCCGCGAACACCTCCAGACTCAGCCGCAGATCGAAGAGTTCCTCGACGTCCCGCAGGGTCAGCCGGCGCACGCGGGCGCCCCGGCGCGGTTCGAGGACGACGAGGCCCTCGGTCGCGAGCCGCAGCAGCGCCTCGCGCACCGGGACGCGCGAGACGCCGAGCGCCTCCGCCAGTTCCCGTTCGCGCAGGCGTGAGTCCGGCGGGTACGTCCCTGCGTGGATCCCGGCCCGGATGAGTTCCTCGGTCCGCTCCACCTGCGAGGCGCCGCAGGGCGGTTCGCGCTCGGCGGTGAGCGTCACGTGCGTACGTCCGTCGCGTGCGCGCCCGCTGCGCCGGGGGCGCGAAAGGCCGGGAACGTCGGCGGGAACAGAATCTCGGTGGGGCGGCGTTCGATGTCCCGCTCGCTGTAGGCGGCCCGCATCTTCTCGAACAACTCCTGTGCGTTCCGGGCGAGTCGGGGCAGATCGATGCCCGGCAGGGCGCCGTCGACCAGGACCGGGCGGCCCGCGACGACGGAGTCCGTGGCCTGGCGTGCCGTGCCGTTGAGCAAGAACGTGCGGACCGGGTCGTCGAGCACCCCGTCGCGGACGTCGTCGAGCGAGAACGCGACCAGGTCGGCCTGCGCGCCGGGTGCGATCCGGCCCAGGTCGTCACGGCCGAGCGCGCGGGCGCCGCCCAGCGTGGCCGCCTCCACATAAGCCTCGGCGGGCGCCGCGTCGG
>NZ_JBFAVD010000015.1:0-192040 GCF_040679615.1 Streptomyces sp. NPDC052225
GGAACCAGGAGAGGAATAATCTCCCGGTTCACAGCGTCCTCGCTGTGCGCCTACCGACCGGTGAAGACCGGCAGGACTTTTTCAAAGGAACCTCGTCCCAGCCGAATGGCCGGAGACGGGGTATCAACATATCTGGCGTTGATTTTTGGCACGCTGTTGAGTTCTCAAGGAACGGACGCTTCCTTTGTACTCACCCTCTCGGGCTTTCCTCCGGGCGCTTCCCTTCGGTCTTGCGTTTCCAACCTTACCAGATCCTTTTTCCGTTCCGTTTCCGGTTCGGAATTCATTTCCGGTGGCCGTTGGAGGGCCTTTGCCTTTCGGCGGTTTCGACTTTATCAGAAGTTTTGGGCCGGTCTGACCGGCTCTCGATTTCCGATTAATCGGGGGCTTCGCGAATCAATGTTATTTCGTGAAGCGCGCTAGATGCTAACCGTTGCAGCCGAGCTTGTCGAGTTCGGGGCAACTGTTCGAATCTACCTCCCCGTCCTGACCGTGTCAACGGCCTTTCCGGGGCGAAGAGGAGACTAGCAGGTCAGACGCCGTGACTGCACATCAAGCCGCTGTGGGGAGAGACGCGCTGCGTTCTACTGCTTCGAGGTCGCCTGTTTCGCCGGCGCGCACGGCTCGGCCGCCCAGGACATAGACGTACGCGAGGAAGGCGAGTTCCGCTGCGATGCCGATGCCGATTCGGGCCCAGGTGGGGAGGCCCGACGGGGTCACGAAGCCTTCGATGGCGCCGGAGATGAAGAGGACCAGAGCCAGGCCGATGGCCATGCCCAAGGCCGCGCGGCCTTCTTCGGCCAGGGCGGTGCGGCGGGTGCGCGGGCCGGGATCGATGACGGTCCAGCCCAGGCGGAGGCCCGTGCCCGCGGCTACGAAGACGGCCGTCAGCTCCAGAAGGCCGTGCGGGAGGATCAGGCCGAGGAAGGTGTCGAGGCGGCCCGCGGAGGTCATCAGGCCGATGCCCACCCCCACGTTCAGCATGTTCTGGAGCAGGATCCACAGGACCGGGAGTCCCAGGAAGATGCCGAGGACCAGGCACATCGCGGCGGCTTGCGCGTTGTTCGTCCAGACCTGGGCTGCGAAGGAGGCCGCCGGGTGGCTCGAGTAGTACGTCTCGTACTGGCCGCCGGGGCGGGTCATGTCCCGGAGCGCCGCCGGGGCGGCTATGGAGGCCTGCACTTCAGGATGCGTGCCGATCCACCAGCCGATCAGGGCGGCTATCGCGGTGGAGAGGAGCGCGGTGGGGACCCACCAGTGGCGGGCCTTGTAGACCGCTGCCGGGAATCCTTGGGTGAGGAAGTGGGTGACGTCGCGCCATGAAGCACGGCGGGTGCCGGTGACCGCGCTGCGCGCGCGTGCGACGAGTTGGGTCAGCCGGCCGATCACGCGGGGGTCCGGGGCGCTGGACTGGACGAGGGAGAGGTGGGTGGCCGTGCGTTGGTACAGGGCCACCAGTTCGTCCGCTTCGGCGCCGTTGAGTCGGCGTCGGCGGCGCAGCAGGGCGTCCAGGCGGTCCCACTCCGCCCGGTGGGCGGACACGAAGACGTCGAGGTCCATCCGGTCTGCTGCTCCTCGCTTTCCGGCACCTGTGCGGCGCGATGTGCCTTCAGCTTGGCAGACTGGCGGTTCCTAGGGCAGGTCAGGGAAGGGTGGGTGGCCGGCGTGAGTGAGCTGGTGACGGGTGAGGCGGTCGCCCTCGAGTTGCGGCCCGCGAAATTGCCGAGCCGGGCGCTCGCCGTGCTCATCGACCTCGTGGTGGCGTTCGTCGTGTACATCGTCGTGACGCTGGGGATCGTCGCGGCCACCGCGTCGCTGGACGACGCCGCTGCCGCCGCGATCGCCGTGGCGACGTTCCTGCTGGTGCTCGTCGGGATTCCGATCGCCGTGGAGACGCTCAGCCATGGGCGGTCTCTGGGGAAGCTCGCGTGCGGGCTGCGAGTCGTGCGGGACGACGGTGGGCCGATCCGGTTCCGGCATGCGCTTGTGCGAGGGGCTGTCGGGGTCGTCGAGATCCTGATGACGTTCGGGGTCGTGGCGTGCATCGCCTCGTTGGTCTCCGCGCGGGGCCGGCGGGTCGGCGACGTGTTCGCGGGGACGCTCGTCGTACGGGAGCGGGTGCCGACCGGGCAGACCGCGTTCGTGCCGCCTCCGCCGCCGTGGCTGGTGGGGCGGTTCGCGGAGCTGGATCTGTCCGCCGTGCCGGAGGGGCTGTGGCTCGCGGTGCGTCAGTACCTCACGCGGATGGGGCAGCTGGATCCGCAGGTGGGATGGGGGATGGCGGCCCGGCTCGCGACGGATCTCGCGGCGCACACCGGTGCCCCGGCTCCGGCCGATGTACCGCCCGCCGCGTTCCTGGCCGCCGTGATGCACGAGCGGCAGGCCCGTGAGGCCCAGCGGGCGTTCGGGGCCGGGGCCTACGGCGGTTCGGTGCCGCCTGTGCCTCCTGCGGCGGCTCCGCCGGCTCCGGGTACGGGACCGTACGGTCCTCCGGCGACTGCTGCCCCGACGCCGTTCCCCCCTTACGCGCCGCCGGCAGCCGCGCCCTCCCCCGCTCCGCGGCCTGAGGGGCCGGAGCCGTCGGGCACCGGGTTCGTGCCGCCGGCGTGACAGCGCGGCGGGGGCCGGGCGGCGGCGTCAGGTGAACGTCGACGGCGGGGTCTCGAGGTGTTCGAGCTCGATGCCGGGGGCCGCCAGGACCACGTCGCCGGTGATGTGAACGGTGTGCTGCTCCCCCGTGTCCAGGGCTGTGACCTGGTATTCGTCCACGACCAGGGGTCCGTTGTCAGTGGCGTGTGCTTCGCTTTTCAGCAAGGTCCAGGACTGGTCCAGGGTGCGGGGTGCCAGGACGGGATCCGTGAGAGCGACGAGGCGGACGCGGGTCGAGGGGGAAGCGGGGGTGAGGTTCAGCAGTCGCGTGGTGGCGATGAGGAACGCGGGGGACGTGCCGGTGAACGCGTGCGCGGGGGCGTTTCCTTCGGTCGCGTGGGCGCCGGTGGGGTCGGTGCGTACCCAGGTGACGCCGTCGAGGGCGGCGCCCCTCACCTGCCAGCTCGCGGCGTTGAGTTCGAGACGGATGGGGCGGCCGAGTTCGTCGAGGGCCAGGTCGATCGAGCCGGAGTGATCGCCGGAGGGGGTGGTGCGTTGGGCTACGTAGCGCCAGCCGGAAGGGCCGGGTGCGCAGTGGAAGTGTTCTTCGCCGAGGGGGGTGTGATCGTGCGGATCGTGGAGCGAATATCGGCCGCGGGGCATGGGGTTCGTGGAGTCCTCTGTCTGGCCTGATGACGGCCGCCACCGGCGCGGGCACGTGACCGTGTGCGGGGCGGGCGGGCGTCGAAGGACGTGTCCACCGTAGCCAGCGGTGCGACCGGGTACGGGACAGGCCCCCGGCACGGGGGTGCGGGGGCCTGTCCTGTCAGTCAGCGTCCGTCAGCGGCGGGGCCGACGGGGTGCTGCGGTGCCGTGAGCGTGGTGCTCAGTAGCGGTAGTGGTCCGGCTTGTACGGGCCGTCGACCTCGACACCGATGTACGAGGCCTGCTCGGGGCGGAGCGTCGTCAGCTTCACGCCGAGCGAGTCCAGGTGGAGACGGGCGACCTTCTCGTCCAGGTGCTTGGGCAGCACGTAGACGTCGGTCGGGTACTCGGACTGCTTCGTGAACAGCTCGATCTGGGCCAGCGTCTGGTCCGCGAAGCTGTTGGACATCACGAACGACGGGTGACCGGTCGCGTTGCCCAGGTTCAGCAGACGCCCCTCCGACAGCACGATGATGACCTTGCCGTCCGGGAACGTCCACGTGTGGACCTGCGGCTTGACCTCGTCCTTCACGATGCCCGGGATCTGGGCCAGGCCGGCCATGTCGATCTCGTTGTCGAAGTGACCGATGTTCCCGACGATCGCCTGGTGCTTCATCCTGGCCATGTCGGACGCCATGATGATGTCCTTGTTACCGGTCGTCGTGACGAAGATGTCCGCCTTGTCGACGACCTCGTCGAGCGTCGTGACCTGGAAACCGTCCATCGCCGCCTGCAGCGCGCAGATCGGGTCGATCTCCGTGACGATCACACGGGCACCCTGGCCCCGCAGCGACTCCGCGCAGCCCTTGCCCACATCGCCATAGCCGCAGACGACCGCGGTCTTGCCGCCGATGAGAACGTCCGTGGCGCGGTTGATGCCGTCGATCAACGAGTGACGGCAGCCGTACTTGTTGTCGAACTTCGACTTCGTCACCGCGTCGTTCACATTGATCGCGGGGAACAGGAGGGAACCCTCACGCTGCATCTCGTACAGACGGTGAACACCCGTCGTGGTCTCCTCCGTCACACCACGGATCTCGGAAGCGAGCTGGGTCCACTTCTGCGAACCGTTCGAGATCGTGTCGTTCAGGAGCTGGAGGATGACGCGGTGCTCGTCGGACTCGGCGGTGTCGACCGAGGGGACCTTGCCGGCCTTCTCGTACTCGACGCCCTTGTGGACGAGGAGGGTGGCGTCACCACCGTCGTCGAGGATCATGTTCGGACCGCCGGTGGGGGTGTTCGGCCAGGTCAGGGCCTGCTCCGTGCACCACCAGTACTCCTCCAGGGTCTCGCCCTTCCAGGCGAAGACCGGGACGCCCTGGGGGTTGTCCGGCGTGCCGTTCGGGCCCACGGCGATGGCGGCCGCGGCGTGGTCCTGGGTGGAGAAGATGTTGCAGGACGCCCAGCGGACCTCGGCGCCCAGGGCGACGAGGGTCTCGATGAGGACGGCCGTCTGGACCGTCATGTGGAGGGACCCGGTGACACGGGCCCCGGCGAGCGGCTGCGTGGCCGCGTACTCCTTGCGGATCGCCATCAGGCCGGGCATCTCGTGCTCGGCGAGGGTGATCTCCTTGCGGCCGAACGCCGCGAGGGAGAGATCGGCGACCTTGAAGTCCTGGTCCTGTCGGTTGGCGACAGAAGTCATAAGTGAGCTGCTCCTCGGTGCAGTTGCAGTCGGTCGAGGTGGGCTGTCGTGCGCGTTCCCCGGTTCGGGATCGCGCATGGCTGGTCTGCGGGCGTCGTCGGACACAGGTGTCCTCCGATACTCGCAGCGCAGTCCGTCGGAGGCCCTCTCTCCCTCGGACGACCCGTCGTGCGGGCCGCCCGACCGCCATCAGCAGCGACGTCTGGCTCGTTACGAATCTACACCGATCGGCCCAGTCGGCCCCACCCCGTCCCTGCCGGGGCGGCCCAAGGGCGTGGCTGGTTTCCGTCGTCCGATCCGTGACGGCATGAGTGGCACAAGTAAGGGCAATTCGGGACCTTTGAACTTTTGATCCTGTGCCTACGTGTTGCAGGATGCGAGAAAGGGCGCGAACGTTTGCGCGGTCTTGTAAGGCGAAGGCACAAAGGAGAGCCACGTGACCAGTCCGGCCGACCCCCACACGGGCGGAGGGGCCGTTGAGCAGCGCAAGAAGTTGAAGCTGCTCGCGGTGACCGCCTGTCCGACCGGCATCGCGCACACCTACATGGCGGCGGAGAAGCTGCAGCAGGCGGCGGACGCCGCCGGTATCGACATGAAGGTGGAGACGCAGGGCTCCATCGGCGCTGAGAATGTTTTGACTGACAACGATGTCAAAGCCGCGGACGGCATCATCATCGCCGCGGACAAGGACGTCGACCGCGCGCGGTTCGTCGGGAAGCGGGTGCTGTCCGTCGGCGTGTCCGAGGGCATCAGCCACCCGGAGCGGCTCATCGAGCAGGTGCAGAGCGCGCCCGTGCACGGGGCGGGAGGCGGGGGCGGCGGCGCCGCGCCGCTGTCGTCGTCCGGCGGAGGCGGCAAGGAGCGGAGCCTCGCGTACAAGGCGCTGATGAACGGCGTCAGTTACATGATTCCGTTCGTGGTGGTGGGTGGGTTGCTCATCGCCATCTCGCTGTCGTTGGGCGGCCACACCGACCCCAAGGGCGGGCTCGTCATCCCGCCCGACTCGTTCTGGATGCATGTGAACCAGATCGGGGTCATCGGCTTCACGCTGATGGTGCCGATCCTGTCCGGCTACATCGCGTACGCCATCGGCGACCGTCCCGCCCTCGTGCCCGGCATGATCGGCGGCTGGATCGCCAACACCGGTGATCTGTACGACTCCAAGGCGGGCGCCGGATTCATCGGTGCGATCGTGACCGGCTTCCTCGCCGGTTACCTGGTGCTGTGGATCAAGAAGGTCAAGGTCCCGAAGTTCGTCCAGCCGATCATGCCGATCATCGTGATCCCGATCGTGTCGACGACCGCGCTCGGCCTGTTCTTCATCTACGTCATCGGCAAGCCGATCTCGTGGGTGTTCGAGCACCTCACGAGCTGGCTCAGCGGGATGACCGGGACGAGTGCGATCCTGCTCGGCGCGATTCTCGGGCTGATGATCGCGTTCGACATGGGTGGGCCGGTGAACAAGACGGCGTTCTTGTTCGGCGCCGGGCTCATCGCCACCGGCAACCAGACCGTCATGGGTATGTGCGCCGCCGCCATCCCCGTGATGCCGCTGGGGCAGGGGCTCGCCACGCTGATCCGTAAGCGGCTGTACACCGAGCAGGAGCGGGAGACCGGGCTCGCGGCGTTGTTCATGGGCTGCTTCGGGATTTCCGAGGGCGCCATTCCGTTCGCCGCGGCGCGGCCCGCGCAGGTCATTCCCGCCAACATGCTCGGTGGCGCCGTCGCCGGTGCCATCGCGGGCATGGCCGGTGTGGAGGACGCGGTGCCGCACGGCGGGCCGATCGTGGCCGTGCTGGGTGCGGTCGGTGGCGTACCGATGTTCTTCGTGGCTGTCGCCATCGGCTCGGTCGTGACCGCGCTGACCACGGTCGTGCTGGTCGACATGAGTGAGCGCAAGCGGCGCGGCGAGGCCGTGCTGAGCGTTCCGGCCGGTCCGGAGCCCGCGCTCGCGAGTGTCGGTGTCGGGGCCGGTGCGGCCGGGAGCGCGGCGCAGGGTGCCGTGGCCGCCGCGCAGGTCACTGCCCCGGCGGCGGTGGCGGACGAGCCCGAGGTGCTTTCCGGTTACCTCACCGAGCAGACCGTGAAGGTGCGGCTCGACGCCGGCGAGAAGGAGGCCGCCATCCGTGAGATGGCCGGACTCCTTGCTCGTACGGGGAAGGTCGCCGACGTCGAGGAGCTCGTGCGCACCGCGTTGCGGCGCGAGGAGCAGGGGACGACCGGGCTCGGCGAGGAGATCGCCATCCCGCACGCCAAGACGGACGCCGTGACGGCTCCGGTCGTCGGGTTCGCGCGGTCCGCCGAGGGCATCGAGTGGGGTGCGCTGGACGGGACGAAGGCGAAGCTCATCTTCATGATCTCGGTGCCGGAGGCGGCCGCCGGGGATGAGCATCTGCGGATTCTGGCGCTGCTGTCGCGGAAGTTGATGGACACGGAGTTCCGCGCGCGGCTCGCGTCCGCGCCGGACGAGGCGGCGATCATGGCCGTCCTCGCCGAGGTGAAGTAGTCCGCTGCCGTCAGCCTCTCCCCGCGCCGCTCCGTCCGCGGGCGGTGCGGGGAGGGAACGGTACGAGTGACAGAGCGCGCCGGCTGGCCTGGGCTGCCTGGGTGTTGGGGCCGCTGGGGTTGTCGGTGCTTGTCGTGTCCGTGGTGTGGCTGGGGACGACGTACGGCAGCGTCGTCGTATCGAGCTCCGGCATGTCTCCCACGTACACGACCGGCGACCGGGTGCTCATCGAGCGGGCGGGCGGGGACGAGGTGCGTCGCGGTGACGTGGTGCTCCACGCGGTGCCCGGCCGGTACCGCGGGCAGCCCGTGTTGCAGCGTGTCGTCGGGCTCGGCGGGGAGCGGGTCGCGCACGGCGGCGGGCTGTCGGGGCCCACCCTCGTGAACGGGAAGGCGCTGGCGGAGCCGTACGTGAAGGACGGCGAGGCGAACGGCGGGCCCGCGTACGACGTACGGCTCCCCCGCGGGCGGTTGTTCCTGACGGGCGACCACCGCGTGGACTCGTACGACAACCGCTGCTTCGCGAGCGACCACGCCGGATCGGTGCCGTTCGATGCCGTGCGGGGGCGGGTCGCGGATGGGTTCGTGCGGCCGGTGCTCGGCGCGGTGGCCGGCGGCCTGGCCGGGGTCGGCGTGGCGCTCGGCGGGCTCTGCTGCGGGATCGCGGCGGGCGCGGCGCGGCGGCGGGAAGCGCGCCTGCGGACGGCCGGCCGGTCGCTGACGAAGTGACGTGAGCGGTCGCGGTACGGGGATGGGGGCGGGAGTTCGAAACTCCCCGCCCCCATCCCCGTACCGCTGTGAGAACCCGCTCAGTGCTCCGCGGTCGGCGTCGGGCCGCCGGGGGTCGCCTCCGGGTCCGGGCCCTTGGCCGCTTCCGACTCGCTGTAGATGTCCGGTTCGAGGTAGATGACGCGGGCGATCGGGACGGCGGCGCGGATGCGGGCCTCCGCTTCGTTGATGGCGCGGGCGACCTCGGCGGCGGTGTCGTCGTGCTGGACGGCGATCTTCGCGGCGACGAGGAGTTCCTCGGGGCCGAGGTGGAGCGTGCGCATGTGGATCAGGCCGGTGACGGTGTCGCCGTCGACGACCGCCTTCTCGATCGCCGCGACCTCGTCCAGGCCCGCGGACTCACCGAGCAGCAGCGACTTGGTCTCCAGCGCGAGGACGATCGCGATGGCGATCAGGAGGAGGCCGATGCAGAGCGTGCCGATGCCGTCCCACACGCCGTCGCCGGTGGCGAGGGTCAGGCCGACGCCGAAGAGGGCGAGGACGAGACCGATGAGGGCGCCGAAGTCCTCCAGGAGGACGACCGGCAGCTCAGGGGCCTTGGCGCGCTTGATGAACTGGCCCCAGCTGAGCTTGCCGCGCAGGACGTTCGATTCCTTGATGGCCGTATGGAACGAGAAGCCCTCGGCGATGATCGCGAAGACGAGGACGCCGACCGGCCAGTACCAGTGCTCCAGCTCGTGCGGGTGCTTGATCTTCTCGTAGCCCTCGTAGACGGCGAACATGCCGCCGACGGAGAAGAGGACGATCGAGACGAGGAAGGCGTAGATGTACCGCTCGCGGCCGTAGCCGAAGGGGTGTTGGGGCGTCGCTTCCCGCTGGGCCTTCTTGCCGCCGATCAGGAGCAGGAACTGGTTTCCCGAGTCGGCGAGCGAGTGGACCGACTCGGCGAGCATCGACGAGGAGCCGCTGAAGAGGAACGCCACGAATTTCGCGACCGCGATCGCGAGGTTGGCGGCGAGCGCCGCAACGATCGCCTTTGCTCCGCCTGAAGCACTCATGTTGTTCCCGGTGTCCCTTCGTACGGTGTACGTCCCGTGCAGCGGTGGGTCATTGTTGCAGCACGGGACGCCACATCGTTCGCTCAGGCCACGACCGTCGCGCGGAAAACCGTGCCCTCTCCGGACACTTCGGCCTTTTCCCCCGCCGGGACGAAGGCGGACTCGCCGGGTGCGAGGGCGAGGTCGCCCGCCCGTACCGTGCCTGCCGTGCAGAGCAGGATCTGCGGGGTCGCGGCGGTCAGGTCGTGGGCGGCGCCGCCCGCGGGCAGGACGAAGCGCGAGAGGCGGAACTCGTCGATGGGCGTGTCGTAGAGCTCCTCGCCGTCCGGGGACGCCTCGGGGCGCAGCACGCCGGGGTCGGTCGCCTCGAAGCGGACGATGCGCAGCAGTTCGGGGACGTCGACGTGCTTGGGGGTCAGGCCGCAGCGCAGGACGTTGTCGGAGTTGGCCATGATCTCGACGCCGAGGCCGTTCAGGTACGCGTGCGGGACGCCGGCGCCGAGGAACAGGGCCTCGCCGGGCTGAAGCCGCACGTGGTTGAGCAGCATCGCCGCGATGACGCCCGGGTCGCCCGGGTAGTGGTGGGCGATGCCCGCGTACGGCTCGTAGGCGCCGCCGATGCGCTGGGCGGCGGCCGTGGCGTCGGTGACGGTGCGCGCCATCTCGTCGCGGTCGGCGGTCAGTACGGCGGTGAGGACCTCGCGCAGCGCGGCCTCTTCGGGGTGGGCGCGCAGCAGATCCACGTACGGCTTGAGGCTGTCGACGCCGAGGCCTTCGAGGAGCTTCGCCGCCTCCTCGGGCGCGCGGAAGCCGCACAGGCCGTCGAACTCGGTGAGCGCGCAGATGAGTTCGGGCTTGTGGTTGGCGTCCTTGTAGTTGCGGTCGGGCGCGCTGATCGGGACGCCCTTCGCCTCTTCGGCCTCGTACCCCTCCTTCGCCTGCTGGAGGTCGGGGTGCACCTGGAGGGAGAGGGGGGCGCCGGCGGCGAGCAGCTTGAGGAGGAAGGGCAGGCGGGGGCCGAACTTCTCCACGGCCGGTGGGCCGAGCTCGGCGGCCGGGTCCGCGTCGATGACCTCGTTCAGCGGACCGCGCGGGGTGTGCGAGGGGGCGCCGGGGTGCGCGCCCATCCACATCTCGGCCTGGGGTTCGCCGGTCGGCTCGGTGCCGAGGAGGTGCGGGATGGCGGTGGTGGAGCCCCAGGCGTAGGGGCGGACGGTGTTGGTGAGGCGGTCCATGAGGTCTTCTACTCCGTGCGGCGGTGGGCGGCGGGGGTCCAGATCACGCTCTGGAGGCGAGGCCCAGGTAAACGGCGGCGAAATCCGTGACGGCGATCAGCTCCGCGAGCGTCTCCAGGTCGCTGCCCTCCTCGGGCTCCAGCTCGCTGATCGCGGTGTCGTGCGAGAGGGCGAGCTCGCGGGCCGCGGGGGCGGCGGAGAGGCCGCCGGTCGGCCGGTCGCGGAGCAGGACGACGCGGGCGCGCAGCATCTGCACCTCTTCGACGCGGTCGCGGAAGAAGTCGTCGGGGTCGGCGCCGGCGGCGAGGTCGCCGACCAGGAGCGCGCCGTGGGCGGGCATCGCCTCGGGCAGGTCGGCGGCGAGCGCGGGGCGCCCGGCCAGCTCGGCGATGGCGGCGGCGAACCGGCGGCCCGCCGGGCCCGCGGCCGCGCCTTCGGTCCAGATCAGCGGGAGCGCCTCGGCGAGCTCGGAGGCGAGGGTCTTCGCCGGATTGCTGTACGTGGCGATGGCCGGGCCGCAGCGCTCGGCGGTCTTGTCGAGGCGGTCGGCGACCTTCTCCAGGATCTCGGGCGGCGCGGAGAGCAGCCCGGTGCGGTCGAGGAGCGCGAGCAGCGGGGTCAGCAGGGCCCACAGGGCGCCGGGCGCGGAGGCCGCGTCGGGTTCGTCCTGCTCGTACGGGGCGGTCGCCATCGGGACGAACAGGCCGTGGGCGCCGGCGACGGACTCGGTCAGCGGGGAGCCGGACGGGCCGACGGCGACGACCGTGACGCTGCGCCGGTAGGCCTGCTCGACCAGGAGCGAGAGGCTCGGCTCGGAGCCGTCCGGGGTGGCGATCAGGAGCAGGTCGACGGGGCCCGCCCAGCCGGGCAGGTCCCAGCGCAGGGCGCCGGACGCGGGGGCGACGCCGGTGGGGCGCAGCCGGACCACCGGGCAGGACGCCCCGGCGAGGCGGCCGATGAATTCGGCGACGCCGACGGCCGCGGTGCCGGGGCCCGCGATGAGCACCGCGCGCGGGCGGCCGTCGGGCTTCAGCTCGGCGACACCGGCCTCCGTCGCGTGCCGGGCGGCCGTGCGGACGCGGGCGCCCGCTTCGGCGGCGCCGCGCAGCAGGCCTCGGCGGTCGGCTCTGGCCAGCGCCTCCGGGTCGTCCAGGAGCGATTCGTCGAACATGGCGTACGGCCTCCTGCTTGCGGGGAGCTGCGGTTACGCGGGGCGGCGGGCCTCGTCGACGAGGAGGACGGGGATGCCGTCGCGGACCGGGTAGGCCAGGCCGCAGTCCTTGCCGGTGCAGATCAGCTCGGCGTCGGCCTCCTTGAGGGGGGCGTGGCAGGCCGGGCAGGCGAGGATCTCCAGGAGGCCGGCTTCGAGCGGCATGGGGGTTCCCTTCGGGGCTGTGGACATCTTGGGGGTGACCTGGTCAGCCTACCGCCGGGGTGCCGGGCGGGGGCTGGGGTGGCGAGGGGCCGGGTGGGGCTCTCAGGCTCTGATGACGGCCAGGACCTCGTCCCGCACCTTCGCCATGGTCGCGGCGTCCCGCGCCTCCGCGTTCAGGCGCAGCAGCGGCTCGGTGTTCGACGGGCGGACGTTGAACCACCAGTCGGCCGCGCTGACGGTGAGGCCGTCGAGCTCGTCCAGGGTGATGCCGTCGCGGGTGCCGTACGCGGCCTTGATCGCGGTGAGGCGGTCGGCCTGGTCGGCGACCGTGGAGTTGATCTCGCCGGAGCCCACGTAGCGGTCGTACGAGGAGACGAGCGCGGAGAGCGGGCCCTCCTGGCCGCCCAGGGCGGCCAGCACGTGCAGGGCGGCGAGCATGCCCGTGTCCGCGTTCCAGAAGTCGCGGAAGTAGTAGTGCGCGGAGTGCTCGCCGCCGAAGATCGCGCCGGTGGTGGCCATCTCCTGCTTGATGAAGGAGTGGCCCACGCGCGTGCGCACGGGTGTGCCGCCGTTCTCCTTCACGACCTCGGGGACCGACCAGGAGGTGATCAGGTTGTGGATGATCGTGCCCTTGCCGCCGTTCTTCGCGAGTTCGCGGGAGGCGACCAGGGCGGTGATCGCGGACGGGGAGACCGGGTCCCCGTTCTCGTCGATGACGAAGCAGCGGTCCGCGTCGCCGTCGAAGGCGAGGCCGAGGTCGGCGCTCTCGGCGCGCACCCGGGCCTGGAGGTCGACGAGGTTCGCCGGGTCCAGCGGGTTCGCCTCGTGGTTCGGGAACGTGCCGTCCAGCTCGAAGTACATCGGTACGAGGTCGAGCGGCAGCCCGGCGAAGACGGTCGGGACGGTGTGCCCGCCCATGCCGTTGCCCGCGTCCACGACGACCTTGAGCGGCCGGATCGAGGTGAGGTCGACGAGGCCGCGCAGGTACGCCGCGTAGTCGTCCAGGGTGTCGCGGCGGGTGATCGTGCCCGGCGTCGCCGCGGGCTCGGGGGCGCCCGACTCGCTCCACTCCTCGGCGAGGCGGCGGATCTCGGCGAGGCCCGTGTCCTGGCCGACCGGGGCGGCGCCCGCCCGGCACATCTTGATGCCGTTGTACTGCGCCGGGTTGTGCGAGGCCGTGAACATCGCCCCGGGCAGGTTCAGCGCGCCCGACGCGTAGTACAGCTGGTCGGTGGAGCACAGGCCGATCTCGGTGACGTCCGCGCCGAGGGCGGCGGCGCCGCGGGCGAAGGCGCCGGTGAGGCCGGGCGAGGAGGGGCGCATGTCGTGCCCGACGACGATCGCGTCGGCGCCGGTCACGCGCACGAACGCGGCACCGAAGAGCGCGGCGAGCTCCTCGTCCCACTGGTCCGGGACCACTCCGCGCACGTCGTACGCCTTGACGATCGTCGACAGATCAGCAGCCACGGTCGGTCCAGCCCTCCTGAAGTCCTGCACGGACCCCACAAACTACCTGGCCGCACCGACAACGAACCCTGAACCCCTCATTCCACTCAAAGAACCCACGCCACTGCGTCATCACAGGTCACGGCAGCATCCACGACAACACCACCGTGCTCTGGGCGTAGACGATCAGGCACATCACCAGGAGCAGTCCCAGGCTCCACGGCAGCACCTTGCGCAACAAGTCGCCCTCGCGGCCCGCGAGTCCCACCGCGGCGCACGCGATCGTGAGGTTCTGCGGCGAGATCATCTTGCCGAGCACGCCGCCCGAACTGTTCGCGGCGGCAAGGAGTTCCGGTGACAGACCCGACTGCTGGGCGGCCGTCACCTGGAGGGCGCCGAAGAGGGCGTTGGCCGACGTGTCGGACCCGGAGACCGCGACGCCGAACCAGCCGAGGACCGGTGACAGGAAGGCGAGTCCCGCGCCCGCGGCGGCGACGGAGTGCCCGATGGTGGCGGCCTGCCCGGAGAGGTTCATGACGTACGCGAGGGCGAGCACGCTCGTCACGGTCAGGATCGCGAACCGCAGTTCGTGCACGGTCGCGAACCACTCGCGCAGGGCCACGCGCGCGTGGACGCCGAGAACCACGGCGGTGAGCAGCCCCGCGAGGAGCACGAGCGTGCCTCCGGTGGAGACCAGCGGCAGCGTGAAGACGTTGCCTCCTACAGGTTCGCCGTCCGGACTGGCGACATTCAGGAAGGGCCAGTCGAAGCCCCGGTTGGCCTGCACCAGCCAGTCCTTGACCGCGGGGATCTGCGCCACGGAGAAGATGACGACGATGAGCGCGTACGGGGCGTAGGCGCGCAGCACTTCGGAGCGCTCGTCCTTCCCGTCCAGGTCCTCGCTGCGTACGCCGGTGAGGACCGCGGCGCGTACGGGTTCGGCGGCCGGCCTGCGGGAGTGCGGCACCGCGACGAGCGCACCGGCGCCCACCAACGCGGCCCCGATGTCGGCGAGTTGCGCGGAGACGTAGTTGGAGGCCACGAACTGCGCGACAGCGAAGGCGGATCCGCAGGCAAGTGCGGGCACCCACGTCTCGCGCAGACCACGCCGCCCGTCCACCAGACCGACGAGCACCAGCGGCACGACGAGCGCGAGCAGCGGCGTCTGACGGCCCACCACGGACGCGACGGAGTCCAGTGGCAACCCGGTGACCTGAGCGAGCGTCACGACCGGTGTGCCCATGGCGCCGAACGCGACCGGCGCCGTATTGGCCACGAGAGCCACCACGGCGGCCTTCACGGGATCGAAGCCGAGCGCCACGAGCATCACGGAGCAGATCGCGACCGGCGCGCCGAACCCGGCGAGCGCCTCAAGAAGCGCGCCGAAGCAGAACGCGATGACGAGCGCCTGTATGCGCGGATCGTCGGAGAGCCGCCCGAAGGAGCGGCGCAGGATGTCGAAGTGCCGGGTGCGCACCGTCATCCGGTACACCCACAGGGCGTTGACGACGATCCACATGATGGGGAAGAGGCCGAACAGGACGCCTTGTGCGCCGCTGGAGAGGGTCTGGCCGAGCGGCATGTCGTAGGCGAGCCAGGCGACGAGGACGGCGACGGCGAGGCCGGTCGGACCGGCGAGGTGCGCCTTCATGCGGACTGCGCCGAGCAGGACGAGGACGGTGACGAGGGGCAGGGCCGCGACGAGGGCGGACAGGCCGAGCGAGCCGCCTACGGGCTCCACTTGCTGGACGAACACGAGCGCCTCCCGGAATCCCGGATTCCCAACGACGGGGTGGCGAAATAGTCGTGTCCTCAACAACTCGCGTCAACGTGCGGGACGGAGTTGGCCGCGAAGATCCGGTGAAGGCGCGTTCAGTTGAAGGCGCGTCAGTTGTCGGGCGAGCGCAGCACCCGGAGGTGGCCGCGACGGGCGACCTCCATCGGGTCCGCGGTACGCGCCCCCGAGCCGCCGGCCTCGCGCTCCTGGGGGCGGGCCGCCTCGCGCACGGCGTTGGCGAGCGCCTCGAGGTCGTCACTGCTGGGGCGTGCCGGGCCGCTGCTGTCGGAGAGCCGGACAACCTCCCAGCCGCGCGGCGCGGTGAGGCGCTCGGAGTGCTCGGCGCACAGGTCGTAGCAGTGGGGTTCGGCGTAGGTGGCGAGGGGGCCGAGGACCGCGGTCGAGTCGGCGTAGACGTACGTCAGCGTCGCGACGGCGGGACGGCCGCAAGCGGTGCGCGAACAGCGACGTACAGGGCTCACGACGTTGGACGGTACCGCACTCTTGAACGGGCCGCGACGACTCTCCCGGAGGTCACCCCACCGTGTCGTGGTGTGAGACGGCGCACACCGGCCCGCGCGGGCGCCCTTGTGACCTGCGGCGACCCGGGGTCGTGCGCCCCACTGAACAGTTGAAAGCGGTCACCACTCGGGGCAAATGCCGTCAATAGTCGCGAGATCAACGGTCCGGGAGGGATGTGGAATCAGGCTGAAGAATGGCTTGATCGGTCAGGAAGCGACATGCCGTGCCCCGGACCGCGCGCGGCCACCTCGCGCGCACGGGAGGACTACGCTGCCTCGGTGATGGAAAGGCCCGCGCAACCCGACAACGCCGCCGCTCCGGCCCCGGCACCCGCACCCGGCGAGCCCCGCCCGCCGCGCCGCCGCGACCGGCACGGCCGCGGCATGCGCGGCCCCGTGGCGCCACCGCAGGTGCCGCTGTCCGCGAGCCGCGCCGAGGTCTTCGCGGACCTCGTGCAGGACTCCGTGGAGCGTCTGGAGCGGCGCTGGCCGCAGCTCGCCGAGATCGACTTCCTCGTTCTCGAGGTGCCGCGTCTGACGGCGGAGGACGAGGCGTGGGGCGGCGACTCGGTGCCGCTCGGCGGCACGATCGCGGCGCGGGACGGGGCGCCCGCGCGCGTGGTCGTCTACCGGCGCCCCGTGGAGATCCGCACCAAGGGCCGCGAGGAGCGGGCGGCGCTCGTGCACGACGTGGTCGTCGAGCAGGTCGCGGAGGTACTCGGGCTCACCCCGGAGACGGTGGATCCGCGCTACGGGGACTTCGAGGACGGCGAGGACTGAGAGCCGGTGTCCGGCTCCTGAATGGGCCCCGCCGTCCCTGAAAACGGCTACTTCTGGAGCACCGCCAGGTCCTCGCCGGCCTGCGGCACCGACACCGTGCCCCGGTCGTCCGGCAGCAGCTGGATCGTGAACGCAGGGACGTCGTCCTGCTTCTCCTCCAGCATCCGCGAGCCGTAGACCGAGCCGCCCGACACGGGCTCCACCGTCAGCGCGTACGTGCCCTTCAGGCCGTCCGGCACCGGCGGGGTGACCGACAGCGTCGTACCGCCCTTGACGGTGTACTCCTTGGTGATCGCGGTGCCGCCCCCGGTGCCCTGCGACGCCGTCACCTTCACCTTGCCCGTGGCGCCGGGCGCGGTCAGGGCGAGGGTGGAGCCCTTGGCACGGTTGTCGGTGACCGTGGCGCGCGCGCCGATGCCGCGGGTGGCCGGGATGAACGCCGTCTCCTGGTCGGCGCCCTTGCCGCGCGTGACGCGCAGCGCGGCCACGACCGGCACCGAGTCCTCGGTGGGCGTCAGGATCAGCGAACCCGCGTCGCCGCGCGTGACCTCGCCGAGGTCGACCGCGCTGGTCATGCCGGACTTCACATGCACCGTGTCGTGCCCGGCGGGCACGATCTTGCCGCTGGAGGTGGCGAGCTGGACCTTCAGGTCGGCGTCGTCCTGGCCCGGCGCGAAGACGACCAGGCGCGCGCTCGTGGCGTCCTTCGGGATGCCCGGCAGCACGAGGGAGCCCGCGGGGTCGGCGGACGCCGGCAGCCAGTCGCCGCCCAGCTTGTCGTCGGCGGCGGACACGACGGCCGCGACCCGGCCGCTGCGCGCGGTCACGTGCAGCGTCAGGTTCGGGTACTCCTTCTCGGTCAGCGTCGACAGCAGGACCGGGACGCTGGAGTGCGGGCCGACCTGGATGCCCTCGCCGACCTCGGACTTCACGGCGCCGCCGGGCCCGTACAGCTGCACGTCCACGACCGCGGCCTCGTCGTCCGGGTTCGTGAGGTGGATGTAGTCGGTGCGGTCCTTCGCGGTGCTCGCGCCGGGGAAGTAGAAGTCGGTGTCGGGCGCCGAGCAGTCCACGCCGAGCAGGCCGCGGCCCGTACCCGCCTCCACGGTGGTGGTCTGCTGGACGGTCCAGCCGGGGGCCAGCCTGCCGTCCGCGGTGCCGACCAGGGCCGGTTCGTCGGCTCCCGAGGCCTCGCCCGCGACGGGCTTGCCGGGCTCCTTCGGGGTGACGACCGACTTGGGCGTCTTGGTCTTCCCCTTCGCGTCACCGCTGTCGCTCGCGCCGGTCCGCGCCGGCAGGAGCTCGGCCTTGCCGGAGTCCTGCGCGTCCTTGGTGACGGGCGTGTACGACGTGTAGGCGGTCTCCGCCAGGTCGGACTGGCTGGGCGCCGGGCACAGCAGGCTGGAGCGCTCGACGGGCAGATGGGCCGCCGCCTTGGACGTCGTGTCGTCCTCGCCGCCGGGCCGGGACGCGGCGGCGAACCCGGTGACGGCGGCCAGGGCGGTCGCGGCCGCGATCAGGGAGAGGGTCGTGCGGTTCACTGCTGGCTCCCGTCGGGACGCTCACTGTCGGTGCCGTGGCCTTGGCCGTGCTGCTCGTACGTCGGGTCGTACGGGGCCTGCGTCTCGTACGTGCCCCCGTAGGCGTACGGGTCGTACTGGCCCGCCTGGTAGGGGTCGGCCTGCTGGGTCTGCGGGTCGTATCCGTACGGGGCGCCCTGGTACTGCTGCTCCCCCGCCGTGTAGGTGCCGTACTCGGCGCCCGCGTAACTGGGCTGGTCCCACTCGCCGTACGTCTCCTGCTGCGGGATCGGGACCGGTGCCTCCTCCGGAGGAGGAGGCGGGACGTCACCGCCGTCGCCGCCGGTCGCGGTCTGTCCGGCCTCGGCCTGGGCGCGCAGCCGGCGGGCGCGGCGGCCCTCGCCCGCGACGGCCTGTGCGGGCACGACGGGCTCCTCCGGCAGGTCGTCGTCGATCTCCCGGCGGCGGCCCGGCAGGGCGAGCACGACGAGGACGAGGGCGAGCCCGCCCTGGGCCCACAGCCATGCGGTGTGGGTGAGCGGAGCGTCGTACGTGACGTCCAGCGTGCCGCCGGACGCGGGCAGTTCGAAGCCCTGCGCCCAGCCGTCGACGGTGGTCTTCGTCAGGGGCGCGCCGTCGAGCGTGGCGGTCCAGCCCTCGGCGGTGTGGTCGGCGAGGCGCAGCACGCGGCCGTCGCCGCCCGCGGGCACCTGCGTGTGGATGTCGACGGGGCCCGCGGCGACCGCCCTGGCCTGCTCGGAGGTCGAACCGGCGTCGGCGGTGGGCAGGATGACCGCCCGCGCGACCTGCCGGTCGACGCGCCACAGCGCGGTCCCGTCCTGCTGGCTGAGCCGGGTCAGACCGGGCGTCGCGTCGAGGACGCGGCCCATCTGGCGCGGCGCGCCGTCGCGTACGAGGACGTAGCGCACGGCGAAGCCGCCGAGTTGGTCGGCCTGGTCGGCGCCGGAGCCCGCGACGAGGTTCGCGACGACCTTGTCGAGCGCGGTGTTCTCCCCCGCGGCCGCGGTCAGTTCGCTGTCACCGAGCCGGGCGCCCGCGCCGCGGACCAGCGAGTACGCGACCTCGCCCGTGTTCCCGTCCAGGACGAGGGTGCGGGCCTGGTCGCGCGTGCCGGCCTCTTCGGCGACGAACGCGGGCACCTGGACCGGGTCGCGCCGCTCCAGCGGGCCGTCGGCACCGGCGATCATCCAGCCCGCGGCGAGCAGCAGCGGGCCCGCGGCGGCGGCGAACGCGATCAGCGCGGCCACCGGCTGGCGCCAGCCGAAGCTCTGCTCGGCCACGCGCGAGCGCGCGCCGTCGGCGCCGAGCGCGGCGGCGGCGAGCAGCGCGATGCCGTAGACGAGGGTGGCGGGGCCGGCCCACGTCGAGTGGTTCGACAGGACCGCGAAGACCAGCGCCACCAGGGCGACGGCCCACGCGGTGAGGACCGCGAGGCGGCGCTCCTGGCGCAAGAGCGCGGCGAGCGCGGCCAGCACGATGCCGATGAGCAGCAGGCTGCCGGTGGTGCCGGAGCCGCCCGGCGAGGCGCCGAGCAGACCGAGCGCGGTCGCGGCGCCCTTCCCGTACGGCAGTCCGGCCTCCTGGAAGAAGCCGAACGGCAGCAGCGTGAGGGACCACGGCGCGAGCATCAGCAGCGGCGTACCGAGAGCGGCGAGAAAACGCAGCCCGTATGCGGTGATGTCGCCGCGGCGCACTACAAGGAGTGCGATTCCGAGGACGAGGGCGATCGGCCACACGATGGGCGTGAAGGCCGTCGCGAGCGTGAGCAGGAGCGCGTACGCCCAGGTGGCACGCCAACTGCCGCGCGCACCCCGGTCGTTCATCAGGCCGGAGGCGGACAGGCCCGCGCGCGCGATGAGCGGCAGCAGGATCGCGAGGACCGACGTGCCCACGCGGCCGCCCGCGAGGGCGCCGGTGGCGGCGGGCAGGAACGCGTAGGCGACGGCGGCCCAGGCGCGCAGCAGCCGTGACTCGACGAGCGGCCTGGAGGCGAAGTACGCGGCGAAGCCCGCGAGCGGCACCGAGCCGACCAGCAGCACGGTGATCGCGAGGCCGGTGGAGCCGAACAGGACGGTCGAGAACGCGGCGACGAGCGCGAGGTACGGGGGCGCCGCCTGCGTGCTTCCCGTGCTGGTGGCGTGCCAGGCGTCCAGGTAGCGCGACCACAGGTCGGAGGCGTCGCCGGGGGCCGGGAGCAGCGCTCCGCCCGCGAGCGCGCCGCCGCCCATCAGCGCCCGGCAGGCGATGAGGGAGACGAAGAGCAGGACGACGAAGAGCATCGGGCCGGGGTTGCGGGCGATGCGCTTGAGGCGGGCGTACCGCTCGACCCGGATGAACTCGGCGTCGTCTCCGGACTCCAGACCGCCGCCGCCGTGCCGCCCGGCCGTGGTGGTCTCGGGGTCGGCGGCCCCGAAGAGGTTCCCCGCGACCTGCTCGACGGTGAGCCGCACGGTCGCGCCGGGCGGCGGGAACAGCGGCCGCAGTTCCTTGGGATCGACGGTGCCCTTGCCGCGCTGCTTACGGGCCGAGAGGATCCGGCCCGGCCGCAGCAGCGTCGCCATCAGGCCGGCGATCTCGTCGAAGGCCTGCCCGGGCACCTTGCCGACCAGGTAGGCGATCGTGCGCAACAGGGTGCCGAGCACGAGGCGGACGAGGACCCACGGGAGGACCGCCGCGCGCGCGTTGACGAGCAGGGTGTAGACGGCGCCCGCCTTGTCGACCTTGTGCGGCGACGAGGCGGTGCGGCCCACGCAGTCGACGGTGCGGCGCTCGCGCGAGGAGGCCTCGGCGTGCCGCACGACGGCGTCGGGGGCGACGACGACGCGGTGTCCTGCGGCCTGGGCGCGCCAGCACAGGTCGACGTCGTCACGCATCAGGGGCAGCCTGCGGTCGAAGCCGCCGAGCTGCTCGAAGACATCACGCCGGATCAGCATGCCGGCGGTGGACACGGACAGGACGGGCCGCACGTGGTCGTGCTGGCCCTGGTCCTGCTCGCGGCGGTCGAGGCCGGTCCAGCGGCGCCCGGAGTTGGCGATGGAGACGCCGACCTCCAGGAGCTGCCTGCGGTCGTACCAGCCGCGCAGCTTGGGTCCGACGACGGCGACGGCGGACCCCGCCTCGCGCTCCATCTCGACGACGCGCAGCATCTGGGCGAGCGCGTCGGGCTCGGGCGCGCAGTCGTCGTGAAGCAGCCACAGCCACTGCTCGGGCTCGCCGTGCGGCAGGTCGGGAAGGTCGTACGCGTCGTCGCGCCAGGAGCGGCTGACGGGGTCCCAGCCGCTGGGCCGCTTCAAGTAGGGCAGCTCTTCCGGGGTGAGGACCCCGGCGCCGCGCACGGCTTCCTCGACGGCCTGGCCGAAGCCGGTGCGGCGGGCGAGGTGCAGGACGCGCTCGTCACCGAGGGACCCGGCGAGCAGGGCCGCGGAGTCGTCGGCGCTGCCGGTGTCGGCCGCCATGGCGTTCTGCACGGGGCGCTCCTGGCCGAGCAGTCCTGACAGGACGTCGGGCAGCCAGCGCGCTCCGTCGTGCGAGACGACGACGGCGGTGACGACATGCCTGGGGAACTCGGGGGCGCTGCCGGGGTCGAGCCCTGCGGCGTGCCCCGGGTTGAACGCGGCGGCGGCAGCGCCGAATTGGCCTGCCGAGTGGCTGTGCACGGACATCGAGGTACGGGCCCCGGTTCGTTGGACTGCGGTGGACGCCTGTGCCCGGTGGGGGCGCGGTGGCGTCTCGGACGGGGCCCCACACTAACGGCTGCCAACAAGAGCGGCCCGCCGCCTGTGGACAACCCACCCGCGACGGGCCTTGCGTACTGCGCGTATTGGGGACTAGACAGCCGCCTTCTTCAGGCGGCGGCGCTCACGCTCCGACAGGCCGCCCCAGATGCCGAAGCGCTCGTCGTTGGCGAGTGCGTACTCGAGGCACTCGGAGCGGACCTCGCACGCGAGGCAGACCTTCTTGGCCTCCCGGGTGGAACCGCCCTTCTCGGGAAAGAACGACTCGGGGTCGGTCTGGGCGCACAGCGCGCGCTCCTGCCAGCCGAGTTCCTCTTCCGCGTCCTCGACCAGCAGATCCTGAAACGACTCGGTCATAGTGCGCCCCTCGTCTGTCCGTGCGTCCCCGTGATGTTGCCGTTACCGATTTCGGCTGAACGACACGAGTGAAATTACAAGTGTGCCGATCCGGGGCAGTCAAGCCGAGATCTGCTATTGGGCCCCTTATTCACTCTGCGGAACCAAGGCTATGCGGAAAGTGTTCAAATCGGCAAAAACCGTGACACTTGCCAGCGGCCCATCTGGGTGTCCTGCCCGTCGCAAACCGCTACATGGAAGGACGCCGCGGAGTTTGATCTCGTTCCTGTGCGCCTACGGAAGCGAAGCGGATCACATTCGGATCACGGGATCGCAACGGCGTTTGCGCACCGGGTTGATGCGCCACATGTCCGGGTCAGGCGGTGAACAAACCTTTCGCCTGGCAGAGATACCGGATGAGGTGAAACATATCCCACAATCCGGACAGCGAGTTGACAGCTCAGGCATGAACCGGTGTTCTGGTGGGCATGCTCGCGAACTTGGCACCGACGACGACCCGCACCGCCGGGTCCGTCTGCGCTGCCCGCGAGCACCACAGCTGTTGCTGTTCCAGCTGTTGAGTCGTTGAGCCTGCGAGCTCCGACCGACGAGCGTCTCCTCTTCTGTACGGCCCTCTGCCCCTGACGCCTCTGTTCACGGGCATTCCGCACCGCACTCTCCGCCGAGGAACCCCACACCCGATGAACAGCGACAGCGACCTCCAGATCGCCGGCGACATCCTCGAAGTACCGCACCTGCTCCAGCCCGCCCGGGAACACCCCGAGACCGTGGCCGAGTTCGTGGGCCTGGCCCGCGCCATCGCCGCCGACCGCTCCCAGTGGGAGCACCTCGTCGAGTACGACGCCACCACGCGCTGGTACCACCGGCTGCGCACCGGCCCCGGCTACGAGGTGTGGCTGCTCTCCTGGGTGCCGGGTCAGGGCAGCGGGCTGCACGACCACGGCCGCTCCTCCGGCGTACTGACCCTCCTGGAAGGCGAACTGACGGAGCGTACGGAGCACGGCAGCCTCGCCCTCGCCACCGGCGCCCAGCGCGTGTTCGCGCCCGGCTACGTCCACGAGGTCGTGAACGACTCCCTGGAGCCGGCCGTCAGCCTCCACGTGTACTACCCAGGCCTGACCGAGATGCCGATGCACAGCGCCGCCTGCGCGGTCGCCGACGAGGTCACTGTCTGAGACCGGCCGACGCGTTGTCAGAGGTGCCTGCGATGCTGGGCACATGCGCATTGTGGTTCTGGCAGGCGGCATCGGTGGTGCCCGGTTCCTTCGCGGTCTCAAGCTGGCCGCCCCGGACGCGGACATCACGGTCATCGGCAACACCGGGGACGACATCCACCTCTTCGGTCTGAAGGTCTGTCCCGACCTCGACACGGTGATGTACACGCTGGGCGGCGGCATCAACGAGGAGCAGGGCTGGGGTCGTACGGACGAGTCCTTCACGGTGAAGGAGGAGCTCGCGGCGTACGGGGTCGGGCCCGAGTGGTTCGGGCTCGGCGACCGGGACTTCGCGACCCACATCGTCCGTACGCAGATGCTGGCGGCGGGCTTCCCGCTCAGCGCCGTGACCGAGGCGCTGTGCGAGCGCTGGAAGCCGGGCGTGCGGCTCCTTCCCATGTCCGACGACCGCGTGGAGACGCATGTCGCCGTCGACGTGGACGGCGAGCGCAAGGCCGTGCACTTCCAGGAGTACTGGGTGAAGCTGCGGGCCTCCGTGGACGCGCAGGCCGTGGTGCCCGTCGGCGCCGAGCAGGCCAAGCCCGCGCCGGGCGTGCTCGAGGCCATCGCGGAGGCCGACGTGATCCTCTTCCCGCCGTCGAACCCCGTGGTCAGCGTCGGGACCATCCTCGCCGTGCCCGGGATCCGGGAGGCCATCGCCGAGGCGGGTGTGCCCGTGGTCGGGCTCTCGCCGATCGTGGGCGACGCTCCGGTGCGCGGCATGGCCGACAAGGTGCTCGCCGCCGTGGGCGTCGAGTCCAGCGCCGCCGCCGTCGCCGAGCACTACGGTTCGGGGCTGCTCGACGGGTGGCTCGTCGACACGGTGGACGCCGGGGTCGTGGAGCGCGTCGAGAGCGCCGGGATCCGCTGCCGGGCCGTGCCGCTGATGATGACGGACCCCGAAGTGGGCACCGCCGCCGCCGACATGGCGCGTGCGGCGCTCCAGCTCGCCGAGGAGGTGCGGGCCGCGTGACGTCCTCGGACGCTCCGTCCTTTCGCGCGTGGGCCGTCGCCGGGATCCCCGAGGTCCGCGAGGGCGACGACCTCGCCAAGCTGATCGTCGCCGCCGAGCCGGGTCTGGCCGACGGGGACGTCCTCCTCGTCACCTCGAAGATCGTCAGCAAGGCCGAGGGCCGGATCGTCCGTGCGGACGACCGGGAGGCCGCGATCGACGCCGAGACCGTACGGGTCGTGGCGCGGCGCGGGACGCTGCGCATCGTCGAGAACAAGCTGGGCCTGGTCATGGCCGCGGCCGGGGTCGACGCGTCCAACACCCCCGCCGGGACCGTGCTGTTGCTGCCGGAGGACCCCGACGCCTCGGCGGCGGCGATCCGGGACGGCGTACGGGACGCGCTGGGCGTCGAGGTCGGCGTCGTCGTGACCGACACCTTCGGCCGGCCCTGGCGCAACGGACTGACGGATGTGGCCATCGGCGCCGCCGGTGTGCGGGTCCTCGACGATCTGCGCGGCGGCGTGGACGCGTACGGCAATCCGCTGAGCGCGACCGTCGTGGCGACCGCCGACGAGCTGGCCGCCGCCGGGGATCTCGTGAAGGGCAAGTCCGGGGGGCTGCCGGTTGCCGTCGTTCGGGGGCTCGGCGAGGCCGTGGTCGTGCGACAGGACGGCTCCGCGCGGGAGTTGGTGCGCAGCGCGCGGGACGACATGTTCCGGCTCGGGACGTCGGAGGCGGTGCGGGAGGCCGTGACGCAGCGGCGTACCGTGCGGGCCTTCACCGACGAGCCGGTCGATCCCGGGGCCGTGCGCCGCGCGGTCGCCGCCGCCGTCACCGCGCCCGCCCCCCATCACACGACGCCGTGGCGGTTCGTGCTGCTCGAGTCGGAGGAGTCGCGCGTACGGCTGCTCGACGCGATGCGGGACGCGTGGGTCGCGGATCTGCGGCGGGACGGGAAGAGCGAGGAGTCGATCGCGAAGCGGGTGCGGCGCGGGGACGTGCTGCGCAACGCGCCGTATCTGGTCGTGCCCTGTCTGGTGATGGACGGGTCGCACACGTACGGGGATCCGCGGCGGGACGCCGCCGAGCGGGAGATGTTCGTCGTCGCCACCGGGGCCGGGGTGCAGAACTTCCTGGTCGCGCTGGCCGGTGAGCGGCTCGGGTCCGCGTGGGTGTCGTCGACCATGTTCTGCCGCGATGTCGTCCGGGACGTGCTGGAGCTGCCGGAGACCTGGGATCCGATGGGGGCCGTCGCCGTGGGGCATGCGGCGGCGGAGCCTGGGGTGCGGCCGGAGCGGGTTGTGGAGGACTTCGTCGAGGTTCGGTGACGGGGGCTGATGCCGGGGGGTCTTCCGCCGGTGGGCCTTCCGCCGGTGGGTTCTCTGTCGGGGGTCTCTGTGGGGAGTCTTTGCCGGTGGGCCTTCTGCCGGTCGGGACTCTGCCGGTGGGCCTTCTGCCGGTGAGTTCTGCCGGTCGGGACTCTGCCGGTGGGCCTACCGCCGGTGAGTTCTCCGCCGGTGGGCCTACCGCCGGTGAGTTCTCTGCCGGTCGGGACTCTGCCGGTCGGCCTACCGCCGGTGGGCCTACCGCCGGTGAGTTCTCTGCCGGTCGGGACTCTGCCGGTCGGCCTACCGCCGGTGGGCCTTCTGCCGGTGAGTTCTCTGCCGGTCGGGACTCTGCCGGTGAGTTCTCTGTCGGTGGGTTTCACCAGTTCGCGATGTCGACCCTGCGCATTTTCGGCTGCCTGCGCTGCGGTGAGACGCCGCTGAGGAGGATCAGGCGGGCCGCGCGGTGGCGCTGGCCCGCGTACGGGGCGAGGAGCTCCAGCATGTCGTCGTCGGTCGCGTCGCGGTTGCCCGCGAGGGCGTAGCCGACGATGCCCGGCAGGTGCAGGTCGCCCGTGGTGACCTCGTCGGCCGCGCCGTGCGTGCGCTGCACCGTCTCGGCGGAGGTCCAGGGGCCGATGCCGGGGACGAGTTCGAGGCGGGTGCGGGCGGCCGCCGGGGCCATGTCCGCCGCCTCCTCCAGGCGGCGGGCCACCTTGACCGCGCGCAGGATCGTGGACGCGCGCTTGTTGTCGACGCCTGCCCGGTGCCATTCCCAGGACGGGATCAGGGACCAGGTGCGCGGGTCGGGCATGACGCGCATCCGCAGCTCCTGGCCGGCCGGGCCCGGGGCCGGTTCACCGTACGCGTGCAGGAGCCGACGCCAGGCGCGGTACGCCTCGTCCGTCGTGATCTTCTGCTCCAGGATCGACGGGATCAGCGACTCCAGGACCAGGCCCGTGCGGGTCAGCCGCAGGCCGGGGCGGCGGCGGGCGGTCTGGGCGACGAGGCGGTGGCGGGGTTCGAACGGGGTCGCGTCGTCCGTCTCGCCCAGCAGGTGCGGCAGACGGGCCAGGAACCAGTCGGCCCCCGGGCCCCAGGCCTGCGCGCGGACCGTGTCGCCGTGCTCGGTGACGCGCAGGGTGGCCGGGCCGTCCGGGGTGCGGCTCGCCCGCCAGACGGAGCCGTCGGGGGTGGTGCGGAAGGTGGGGTCCGCGGGCCCCCTGCGCAGGGGGCCGAGGGTCAGGCCCAGGTGAAGGGGGGTTGCGGGGGTGTGCGTGTACGTCCGCGTGTGCGTCGTGGTGGGCGTGGCCTGGGGAGGTACCGCTGCCGCGGGCGTGCGGACATCGCCGCCGCGCACCGTGGTGCGGGTGGGGGGTGTCTGCGTACGCGGGACGTATCGGCGGCCTGCCACGGGGTCCTTCGGGGGGTGGGGCGGGTAGAGCGGGTGGGGCGGGTGTGTGGTTCGAGGGTAGGGGTTCCTTCCCCTCGGCCGCCCCTTCCCGGCCCGGAATCACTGGTCCGACGAGAAGCGGACCGAGCCCGCGGGGAGCGTCGCCTCGCACCAGACGCGGACGCCGGTCTGGAGTTCGTTGTCGGCGCCCACGTGCGCGCCGTCGCCGATCACCGCGCCGTTGAGGATCGTCCTGGCGCCGATGTGGGCGTCCTTGCCGATCAGGGAGTCCGTGATGACCGCGCCGGGTTCGATCACGGCGCCGGACAGGATCGTGGAGCCCGCGATCCTGGCGCCCTCGCCGACGCGCGCGTTGTCGCCGACGACCGTGCCGCCGGTGAGTTTCGCGTCGGGCGCGACCGTCGCCGTCGGCAGGACCAGGCGGTCGCCGCAGCGGCCGGGCACCGCGGGGGACGGTGCGCGGCCCAGGACCAGGTCGGCCGAGCCGCGGACGAACGCCTGCGGGGTGCCGAGGTCCAGCCAGTACGTCGAGTCGACCATGCCCTGGAGGTGGGCGCCGGAGGCGAGGAGGTCCGGGAACGTCTCGCGCTCGACCGAGACCGGGCGGCCCGTGGGGATCGTGTCGATGACCGAGCGGCGGAAGACGTACGCCCCCGCGTTGATCTGGTCCGTGACGATCTCTTCGGGCGTCTGCGGCTTCTCCAGGAAGGCCTGGACGCGGCCGGTCGCGTCCGTGGGGACCAGGCCGTACGCCCTCGGGTCCTCGACGCGGGACAGGTGCAGGGAGACGTCCGCGCCGGTCGTCTCGTGCTCGTGGACGAGCGCCTTGATGTCGAGGCCCGTCAGGATGTCGCCGTTGAAGATCAGGACCGGGTCGTCGGGGCCGGAGTGGAGGCGCTCGGCGACGTTGCGGATCGCGCCGCCGGTGCCGAGGGGTTCGGCCTCGGTGACGTACTCGAGGTGGAGGCCGAGGCGGGAGCCGTCGCCGAAGTACGGCTCGAAGACCTCCGCCAGGTACGACGTGGCGAGGACGATGTGGTCGACCCCGGCCGCCTTGGCGCGGGCCAGTTGGTGCGTGAGGAACGGCACGCCCGCCGCCGGCACCATCGGCTTCGGTGTGTTCACCGTGAGCGGGCGCAGTCTGGTGCCCTTGCCGCCGACCAGGAGGATCGCTTCTGTCACCTGTCGTCTCTGCTTCCTGCTGGGGCCGGCCGAACTTTCTTTCGGCCGGCCAGTGTATGCAGACCGTGCGAGGCGCCCGGGCCGGCCGGTCTCAGCGGCCCTGGAGGCGGGCGGAGCTGGTACGGGCCTTGCCGAGCTTGTTGTAGAGACGGCGTCCCGGGCATTCGGTTGCGAACCCGTCCCGGTGGCCGGAGATTACATGCAGTCGCACATTCTTTCCCTTGCGGTAGAGATTGCCACCGCCCGACTTGAGATATGTCGTACCGCGCGGATTTGCCCCGTACAGACCGAGCTTCCAGGCGGTGAGCTTCGCGATGGCGTTGAGCGCGGCCTTGGGCGGGTTGGAGCGGCCGAACGTGCCCAGGACCGCGATGCCCATGCTGTTGGTGTTGAAGCCGAGGGTGTGCGCGCCCATGACCGGCCTGGCGACCCCGCCCGCGCGGCCTTCGTAGATGGTGCCGCACTTGTCGACGAGGAAGTTGTAGCCCACGTCTCGCCAACCACTGCTCTTGACGTGGTAGCGGTAGATACTGCGAATGACTGAAGGCGCTTGTGAGCAGCGGTAGTTGTTGCCCGATGCGCTGTGGTGGACGAAGGCCGCCTTGACCGTCTTCGTGTAGACGAAGTCGCGCTCGCGGAGCTTCTCGTTCGCGCCCCAGCCCTTGCGCGTGACGATGCGCGGGCGCGCCCCTACGTAGGGGCGGACCTTGGTCGCGTCGGGTTCGCCGCCGCGGGCCTCGATCAGTTCGTCCTCGGTGGACTTCTTCGTGAGGGCGGGGATGGCGGTGGCGCCCAGCGGGGCGAGTTCGGCGTTCACGGCGGAGGCGGCGGCGGATTCTGCGGTGAGCGCCGCACCACGGGGGCCGTCGGCGGGGGCGCCCTGCGAGGGTTCGTCGCCCGGGTCGACCAGTTCCAGGCGCAGGCCCTCGGGGAGTACCGCGCCTTCCCCTTGCGGGGCCGCTCGGGTGGTCTCTGCTTTGACGCGTACTTCCACGCCGTCCGAGTCGCCGACCCAGAGCGGGGCGGTGGAGCCGCGGACGTGGCCCGAGGTGCGCTCGGGGGTGTCCGGGTCGGGGGCGTCGTCGTTGTGGGACTCCACGTCCTGCCAGGCGGACCAGGTGGTGGTGCCCGTGGTGCGGGTGCGGACCTGTACGTGGCCGTCGAGTTCGACGTTCGGGTCGTCCCAGACGACGCCTACCAGGGAGAACGGGCGCACGTCGCGCTGCGGCAGGCCCTGTTCCTGGGGCGCGCCCGCGGCTCGGGTGGCGGTGAGGTTGGTGAGGGGGAGCGACTGGGTGCTGCCCGGGAGCACGTCCTGCGCCACGGTCGGGGCGGCGTGCGACGTTGTGGGGAGGGTGAGCGGGAGGGCCAGGGCGGCCGCGCAGGTGACGCCGATCGAGGAAGCAAGGAATCCACGCATGCCCACGATCGTGGGCATATGGGGTCCTGTCCGGCCATCGGAGTGGGTCATACGGGTGCCCGCCGGAAGTCGTGGGCGTGTGTTGGGGGGTGACGGGGTGTCGGGGGTCGGGGGCCGTCGTTCGCCGTCGGTCGGTGGGCGGGGCGGGGACGTGTCGGGGTACCTCCTCGGCCGGATTGGTGTCCTCGTCTCCGGACGACCAATGTCGGTTCGGGCGAGCTGAGTGCCTGCGGTGTCCTGCGGGGCACCCCGACACGTCCCCTCCCGTTGACTTGCGACCGCGGGTGCGTGGTGGGTTTCCCCGGAGACATACGCTGGGGGCGTGAATGCCGCGCCCCGTACCCCCGCCGCTCTGCTGAACGCCGCTCTCGCCGCTGATCCGGGGCGGCCTCTCGTGACCTTCTACGACGACTCCACCGGGGAGCGTGTGGAGCTGTCCGTTGCCACGTTCTCCAACTGGGTGGCCAAGACCGCGAATCTGCTCCAGGGGGATCTGGGCGCCGAACCCGGTGACCGGCTCGCCCTGTTGCTGCCCGCCCATTGGCAGAGTGCTGTGTGGCTGCTCGCCTGTTCGGCGGTCGGGGTTGTTGCCGATGTGGGTGGGGATGCTGGCGCTGCCGATGTGGTGGTCAGTGGGCCTGAGTCGCTTGATGCTGCTCGGGCTTGTTCCGGGGAGCGGGTTGCTTTGGCGTTGCGGCCGCTCGGGGGGCGGTTTCCGCAGGTGCCCTCCGGGTTTGTCGATTACGCCGTGGAGGTGCCGGGGCAAGGGGATCGGTTCGCTCCGTTCGCTCCTGTCGATCCGGACACGCTCGCGCTGGTCGTCGCCGGTGCCGAGTGGACCGGGGCCGAGGTGGTGGAGAAGGCCGCCGGTGATGCCGAGGGGCTGGGGCTTGTCGGGCCGGGTTCCCGGCTGCTCTCCGGTCTTCCTTACGGGAGTTGGCGCGGGCTGAGCGCCGGGTTGTACGCGCCTCTGGCGACCGGGGGGTCTGTGGTGTTGTGTCCGCGGCTCGATCAGGTGGGCGAGGAAGCGCTCGCCAAGCGCATCGAGGCCGAGCGGGTCACCGCAACGGCCCGGTAGCCACCCGTTCGGCCCAGCTCTCCCGGCCCCCCGCCGGTGGGGAGTCCATGGTCATAGAGAGGTCCTCTTTCGTCGGAGGCCCGGATGTCTCGACCATGAGGGGGAACGTACGTGTCCGACTCCGCAGGCGTGCTCGGGCCGGGCAACGGCTCCTCGCCCACCGGCGCCGGCCGCACCCGGCGCCGTAGGAGATGGCTGCGCTACACGGCGATCGGGGCCGCTTTCCTCGTGCTCGTCGTGGGCGGGGTGGGCTGGGCCGCGTACGAGAAGCTCAACGGGAACATCCACGAGGACACGGACACCGCATCGGAGCTCGCGCGCTACGAGAAGGAGCGGCCCACCGTCCTCGTCGACGGCGCGCAGAACCTGCTGCTCATCGGGTCCGACTCGCGCGCCGGTGACAACGGCAAGTACGGCCACAACGACGGCACCCAGCGCTCGGACACCACGATCCTGCTGCACGTCGCCGCCGACCGGAAGAGCGCGACCGCCGTCTCCTTCCCCCGCGATCTGATGGTGGACGTGCCGTCCTGCCGCACCTCGGACGGGTCGCGCACCGAACCCATGTTCGCGATGTTCAACTACGCCTTCGAGGTGGGCGGTTCGGCCTGCACCATCCGCACGGTCGAGAAGATGACCGGGGTGCGGATCGACCATCATTTGGTCGTTGATTTTCAGGGGTTCAAGAGCATGGTCGATGCCGTGGGTGGGGTTGAGGTGTGTCTCGACAAGGCGATTGATGATCCTGATTCGCATCTGCGGCTGGGGGCTGGGCGGCATCTGCTGGATGGTGAGCAGGCTCTGGGGTATGTGCGGGCCCGTAAGACTCTTGGCAACGGCAGCGACACCGATCGGATGGACCGGCAGCAGCAGTTCCTCGGCGCGCTCGTCGAGAAGGTGCAGAGCAACGGCGTGCTCCTGAACCCCGCCCGGCTCTATCCCGTGCTCGACGCCGCCACGTCGTCGCTCACCACCGACCCCGGGCTCGCCAGCCTGCGCGGCCTGTACGACCTGGTGCGCGGGCTGCGCGGCATCTCCACCGACCGCTTGCAGTTCCTGACCGTGCCGCGCGAGTCGTACGTCTACAACGCCAACCGCGACCAGCTCGTGCAGCCCGCCGCCGATGAGCTCTTCACCCGGCTGCGGACCGATGCCCCCGTCGTGGTGTCCGAGAAGGCTCCCGCCGCGCCGGCCACCGTCGCCGAGAGTGAGAGTGAGAGTGAGGGCGAGGAATACGGCTATGAGGACGGGGGCGACGAGTGGAGTGACGGGAAAGCGGGGGCTCCGTCGAGCGGTGGGAGCCCCTCCCCCGCGCCCACTTTCCGGGGCAACACGGCCGCCCAGGACAGCTGTGGGTAAAGAAGAAGTCATCAGAAGCTGTCAGTGGCCCCGGAGGTTCAAAGGAATGGTCCGGATTGCCCAGTTGTAGGGGAGTGGAATTTGTCACCGTCGTCGCTCGACGCTGAACTGGGCGGATAGTGTGAGCGATCCGGTGCACCCGGCCCTGTTGCGTTGGGGCGGTCGCGCACTGCACACCGACTGATCGGGCGCCCGCTTTGAGGGGGGTGGGGCGCCGCGTGGCCCCGACGGAGGACTCAAAAAACCGTGGACGCGCAAGGCCGTGGGCGGGCGGAGAATGTCGACCCCGCAGACCAGTGGGTACTGAACCCGCAGACCGGTGACTACGAACTGCGACTGAGCCCCTCCGCTGGGCAGTCGCAGGTGCCCGGTCCCCGTCGGGGTGCCTCGAGGCGACAGTCGCAGGACGTGCCGCCGCAGCGGCGCCGGCGCGAGGCGCAGGAACCGGCCTCCGGGCCCGGGCGGCGGCGCTCGAAGCCCAAGAAGAAGTCCACGGCCAAGAAGGTGCTGCTGTGGTCGACCGGTGGGCTGTCCTTCGTGGTGCTGCTCACTGCGGTCGGCGGTTATCTCTACTACGAGCACCTGAACGGCAACATCACCGTCACGAACACCCCTGAGGCGAAGAACAGCTTCAGCAAGGGCGACGCCTTCAACATCCTCATCATCGGCACCGACAAGCGGACCGGTAAGGGGAACGAGGGGTACGGCGACAAGGGCAGCGTCGGTCACGCCGACACCAACATCCTGCTGCACGTCTCCAAGGACCGTACGAACGCGACCGCGTTGAGCATTCCGCGCGACCTCATCGTGGACGTCCCGGACTGTCAGGACGCCGACGGCAACGTCATCGCCGGGACCAGTCAGGTGCGGTTCAACACCAGTCTCGGGCAGGACGGGCGTGACGCCGGCTGCACCATGAAGACGGTCAAGGCCGTCACCGGGATCACCCCCGATCACTTCATGATGGCCGACTTCAACGCCGTGAAGACGCTGACCAGCGCCGTCGGTGGGGTGGATGTGTGTGTCGCCAAGAACGTCGACGATCCTGACTCGCATCTCAAACTCTCCAAGGGCCACCACACCTTGGCGGGCGAGGAGGCCCTCGCGTTCCTGCGGACGCGGCACAGCTTCGGCAACCAGGGCGACCTGGACCGGATCAAGGTGCAGCAGCAGTTCCTCGGTTCCCTTGCCCGCAAGATGAGTTCGAGTGACACGCTCACCAGTCCGCGCAAGCTGACCGGTCTCGCCGAAGCGGCTACGAAGGCGCTCACGGTCGACCAGGGCATAGGGAGTCTGACGAAGCTCAAGGACGTGGCCCTCGAGCTCAAGAAGGTGCCGCCGAAGAACCTGTCGTTCGTCACCGTGCCCGTCATCGACAACCCGGCGGAGAAGGTGCACGCCACCGTCGTCGTGAACGAGACGGCCGCGCCGCCGGTCTTCAACGCCATCAAGAACGACGTGTCGTTGACGGAGACGAAGAAGAAGCAGAAGGCCGCGCAGGCCGCGAAGCTCAAGGGCTCCAAGTCGGCCGCCTCCGAGGTGCGCGTCGACGTGTACAACGGCAGCGAGCAGGTCGGCGCCGCGCAGGCGACCCTGACCTGGCTCCAGAACAGCGAGGGCGTCACCAAGTCCGCGCAGCTCGGCAACAAGCCGACGCAGGCGAGGACGACGCTGGAGTACTCGCCCGACCAGGCCGACCAGGCCCGGCGGCTCGCGGACATCATGGGGCTTCCCGCCTCCGCGATGAAGGAAGGCAAGAGCGAGACGAACGACCAGGGCCTTCCGGCGATCGTGCTGATCCTCGGCAAGGACTTCAAGGGTGCGGGGACACCCATCGACGGTGCCTCGGCGAAGGCGCCGACCGTCGACAAACAAACAGCGGACAAGTCTGTGTGTGCTCAGTGACCAACCTCGGCCGCCTCTCGACTGTCTAACCATGTGACAGCGGGGCGGCCGAGTCATGGCCAAGGGGCGGGGAGGGTGGGGCAGGACATGGGGCGTAGCGGTGTGCGCGGGGAGCGTTCACAGCCGGGCGGCAGCGGGGGCACGTCGGCCCGCGCCGGTGATCTGGGGTGGGACGAGACCCTGTACGAGGACGCGCCGGCCGGTGACGGCGGCGATCCGGCGGACCGGCCTGCCCGGGGACACCGGCGCAAGGGCAGTCGTCCGAGGCGGCGCAGACACCGAATACTGGGCTGGATCGCGGGTGTTCTCGCGGTCCTCGTGCTCGGCACGGCCGGCGCGGGCTATCTCTACTACCGCCATCTGAACGGCAACATCACGACGGGCAAGCTCAACCTCGGCGAGCACAAGGCCCCGAAGGCCAAGCCGAACGCGGCCGGGCAGACCCCGCTCAACATCCTGCTGATCGGCTCCGACGACCGGAACAGCAAGGAGAACCTGAAGCTCGGCGGCCACAAGGCGAGCGTGGGCGCGGCCCCGCTGGCCGACGTGCAGATGCTGCTGCACCTGTCGGCGGACCGCACCAACATGTCGGTGGTGAGCATGCCGCGCGACACCCTCAGTGTGCTGCCCAAGTGCACCGACCCGAAGAGCGGCGAGGTGTACGAGGCGACGGTCAACCGGAGGATGGTGAACGAGTCGCTGACGCGCGGCGGCGCGGGCTGCACGGTCGCCATGTGGGAGGCGATCACCGACATCCACATCGACCACTACATGATGGTCGACTTCGCCGGTGTGGTGTCGATGGCGGACGCCGTCGGCGGTGTGCCGGTCTGCGTCAAGGCCAACTTCTCCGGGCGCAGCAGCAACGGCGAGGGCACCAGCCTGAAGCTGGAGAAGGGCACGACGTACGTCAAGGGCGAGCAGGCCCTGCAATGGCTGCGCACCCGGCACGGTTTCGAGGACGGCTCCGACATCGCGCGCGCCAAGGCGCAGCACATGTACATGAGCGCGATGGTGCGCGAGCTGCGCAAGAACGCGACGTTCAGCCACCCCAACAAGCTGCGCCAGCTCGCCGAGAAGGCGACGGACGCGCTCAAGGTCGACGAGGGCCTCGACACCATCAAGAAGCTGTACGACCTGAGCAACGAGCTGAAGAAGCCCAACCCGGACCGGATCACGATGACGACCATGCCGTTCCGGTACGTGGGTGCGCGCGTGGAGGCGACGCCGCAGGCCGACACGCTGTGGCGCATGCTCCGCGAGGACGAGGCGCTGGACGGCAAGGACAAGAAGAAGAAGCCGACGGCCGAGGCGTCGGACGATCCGGCGGCGGCCGACGGCGAGATCGCGGTGCAGGTGCGCAACGGCACGCGCACGGCGACGACCGCGGCGGTGCCCGGCCGGGCTTCGGACGTGGCGCGCGTCCTCACCGGCAAGGGCTTCACGCAGGCGGTCGCCGATCAGGCGCAGTCGCTCGTCGCAGACAGGACGGTCATCAGCTACCCGTCCGACGATCTGGCGGGCGACGCGCGGGCGGTCGCCAAGTCCCTCGGGATTCCGGTGAGTTCGGTGAAGAAGTCGGCGGACGTGAAGAGCGTGACGCTGACCGTCGGCGCCGACTGGAAGACCGGCACCGCCTACCCGAAGGGCGCGGCCGAGGACGACCCGAGCAAGGCCCTGGACAAGGAGCAGACGCAGAACGGCGCCGACGACTCCACGTGCATGAAGGTGCAGCAGGGTTACACCTGGTAGCCCGCACGCGTCGTACGTGAACGAGGGCGCGGGAGGTGAACTCCCGCGCCCGGCACGCTAGTTGGACGCCAGAACCGCGGGCCTGCGCGACGCGATGACCTTCTTCGCGAGCGACTTCGGGCTCGTGAGGAAGCCCCAGCCCCACGACATGTGCATCGTGGCGAGGGCGACGGGGATCTGGGCGCGTGCCTTGAGCGGCAGCCCCTTGCCCGCCGGGACGGAGCCCGCGACGATCGCCGCGAGGTAGCCGCCGGGGATCACGAAGCCCCACGGGGTGAGGGCCGCGCCGGCCACGAGGCCCGCGGCGATGCCGAGGACGGCGGCCGGCGGGGCGAGGTAGCGCAGGTTGATGGAGCCCGCGTGGTAGCGCGCGACGACGTGGCGCCAGCGGCCGTAGTCCTTGTACTGCTTGGCGAGCGCCTTCACGGTCGGCCGCGGGCGGTACGAGACCTTCAGGTCGGGCGAGAACCAGATGAGGCCGCCGGCCTCGCGGATCCGGAAGTTCAGCTCCCAGTCCTGGGCGCGGATGAACTCCTCGTTGTACCCGCCCTGCTGCTCCAGCGCCTCGCGGCGGAAGACGCCGAGGTAGACCGTGAGGGCTTCCTGCGCCTCGCCGCCGGTGTGGAAGACCGCGTTGCCCACGCCGATCTTCGACGTCATGGCGGCGGCGACGGCCTGCTCCCAGGCGTTCGTCCCCTCGGCGTGCATGATCCCGCCGACGTTCATCGCGCCGGTCTCGTCCAGGAGCCGTACCGCGGTCGCGATGTAGCCGGCGGAGAGCGCGGCGTGCCCGTCGACACGGACGACGACCGGGTGGCGGGAGGCCTTGATCGCGGCGTTCAGGGCGGCGGGCGTACGGCCGGTCGGGTTCGGGACCGTGTGGACGCTGGGGTGCTCGGCGACGAGCTGCGCGGCGATCTCGTCCGTACGGTCGCTGGACGGGCCGAGCGCGAGCACGACCTCCATCTCGCCGTCGTACTCCTGCGCCAGGATCGCTTCCACGGCCTCGCGCAGGTGCCGCTCCTCATTGAGGATGGGCATGATCACGGAGACGGCGGGCAGCGGCTCGGCGGTGTTGGCGTTGGCGTTCATCGGTGGTCACGTTACCGCTAATGGGGGACACCAGCGCGCCCCGCCCGGGTCGCTACCGCGGGCAGGAGATCGTATCGGCCTACGGTGCCAGGGCCTGTCCCACGCCCGCCGCCGCGGAGGTGTCCCCCTCGTGTCCACGCCGCCCCGCTCCCCTGCCCGTCCCCCTCGTCCGAGCCGTCCCCAGGAGCCGGGGCAGGGCCGCCGCCCGGCGGGTCCGCCGCGCAGGAAGAAGCCCCGGTGGGCCATGCGGGTCGCGACCACGTTCTCCGTCACGGTCCTCGCCGCGGCCGGGATCGGGCACGCGCTCGTCACGGGGCTCGACACCGGCATCGACCGGATCGACCCCTTCAAGGACATGAAGAACCGTCCCGCCGCCGGGCACGGCATGAACGTGCTGCTCGTCGGCACCGACGGCCGCGACAAGATCTCCGCCGAGGAGAAGAAGAAGTACCGGCTCGGCGGCGCCCCCTGCCACTGCACGGACACGATCATGATCGTGCACATCTCGGACGACCACGAGCGCGCGTCCGTCGTCTCCCTGCCCCGCGACTCGTACGCGATGATGCCGCCGCACACCGACCAGAACAGCGGCGAGAAGCACCACGAGCACCCCGTGAAGATCAACGCGGCGTACGCGGAGGGCGGCCCGCAGCTGACCGTCCGTACCGTCGAGAACATGACGCACGTGAAGATCGACCACTATCTGGAGGTCGACTTCACCAGCTTCATGAAGACGGTCGACGTGCTCGGCGGCGTCGAGGTCTGCACGGCCCGCCCGCTCAAGGACCCCAACACCGGCCTCGACCTGTCCGTGGGCACGCACCAGTTGGACGGCGGGCAGGCGCTTCAGTACGTACGGGCGCGGCACGTCGACGGCGCCGGCGACCTGGGCCGGATGCAGCGCCAGCAGCGGTTCATGGCGTCCCTGATCGCGAAGACGACGTCGTCGGGGGTGCTCCTCAACCCGGTCAGGTTCCGCGACGTCGCCCGTACGCTGCTCAGCTCGGTCCGTGCCGACAAGGGGTTCGGGACGGACGAGATGGTCGACCTGGCGCGCGCCATGCGCAGTTTCACGCCGTCCTCGTCGGAGTTCACGACCGTGCCGATCGGGGACATCAGCTTCCCGGTCAAGGGCATCGGGTCGACCGTGAAGTGGGACCCGAAGAAGTCCGAGAAGCTCTTCCGGGCGCTGCGCGACGACAAGCCGCTCGCCGCGCACCGCCCGAGGAAGAAGGCGACCGTCGTCGGGGTCTCACCGCAGCAGATCCGGGTCCAGGTGCAGAACGGGACGATGACGGCGGGGCTCGGGAAGAAGGTCGACTCGGCGCTGCGGAAGACCGGCTTCCGTACGACGGGGGCGCCGGTCAACGCGGAGCGGCGTAGCGCCGGGCGGACGGTGGTTCTTTATGACCCGCGCTGGGATCGGTCGGCCAAGTCGCTGGTCACGGCGTTGCCCGGGGCTCAGCTGAAGGCGGTGAAGGGGCAGGGGGCTGTGCTCAAGGTCGTTGCCGGGGCGGACTTCAAGGGGGTTCGGGCGGTGCGGGCCGAGGATGCGTATCAGGGGGAGTTCGGGGCCGTTACTGGGGACCAGGTCGTGTGTCCCTGAGATGTAGCTGAGGTCGCGGGGCTCTGCCCCGGACCCCGCTCCTCAATCGCCGGAGGGGCTTGATTTGGGCTGCGATTGCGCCCTCAGTTCCTTGATCGCGCGGCGGCGGGCCAGGCGGTGCTGGCGGCGGATCTGGGCCTCCTGGTAGCGGCGGCGGTCGCGGTCCGTTTCCGGGAGGACCGGGGGGACGGTGCGGGGCTTGCCGTCCGCGTCGACCGCGGCGAAGACCAGGTAGGCGGAGCCGACCTGCTGGGCGGGGGTCGACTCGTTCCAGCGCTCGGCCAGGACCCGGACACCGACCTCCATCGAGGTGCGGCCCGTCCAGTTGACCTGGGCTTTTACGTGGACGAGGTCGCCGACGCGGACCGGCTCCAGGAACGCCATCTCGTCCATGGACGCGGTGACCGCGGGTCCGCCCGAGTGCCGGCCTGCCACGGCGCCCGCCGCGTCGTCCACCAGTTTCATGATCACGCCGCCGTGCACCGTACCCAGGAGGTTGGTGTCGTTGTGCGTCATGATGTGCGACAACGTCGTGCGGGAAGCGGAAGTCGGCTTGCCCGGAATATCTGATTCCGTGCCGTGGGCCTGGTCTGTCATGGCACCCACCATATGCGCGGCGCGATTGTGTCAGCTCTGCAACAGCCCTGGCCCGATTTCCCACCTGCCCTTGTAAGGCACACAGCCGAGCACGGCACACTGGCTCAATGAGCGATTGGCCCGAGGGGCGGAGCGACAGGCAGGGCGGCGTCGGCCGCGGCGGCTACGGCCGTGGCAGCGCGAGCGCACGCCCCGAAGGTGCCCGTGTCATGCCGCACGTGCAGCGCCCCGTCCCGCAGCAGCAGCCGCCGTCCTCGTACGACGACGCGTACGACGACCTGTACCGCCGCGAGCCCGCGCAGCCGGGGTACGACAGCGGCTACAACACGGGCCAGGTCTACGGGCAGCCCGCCCGGGGCCAGGGGTCCGGCGGCGGTGACGACTTCGGGCCGCCGACCGGGCGTCCGGCGCGTACGCCGAACTGGCGCAAGCGCATCAAGTGGACCGCGATCACCGTGGTCTCGGTGCTCGTCGTGACGTCGATCGGCACGTACTTCTGGGCCGACTCCAAGCTCCACCGGGACGTCGACCTGTCCAAGGTCATCGACCGGCCCGAGGCGGGCGACGGCACGAACTACCTGATCGTCGGCACCGACAGCCGCGAGGGCATGTCCGACGCCCAGAAGAAGGAGCTGCACACCGGCTCCGCCAAGGGCAAGCGCACGGACACGATGATGATCCTGCACGTCGGGGACAACGGCGACACGCTCGTCTCCCTGCCGCGCGACTCGAACGTGACGATCCCCACGTACAAGGGCGCCGAGTCCGGCAAGACGTACCCGGGCACCGGCCGCCAGACGAAGCTGAACGCCACGTACGCGGAGGACGGCCCGACGCTGCTCGTGCGCACCGTCGAGTCCAACACCGGGCTGCACATCGACCACTACGCGGAGATCGGCTTCGGCGGCTTCGCGAGCATCGTGGACGCGGTCGGCGGCGTCGAGATGAACCTGAAGGACGGCTTCAAGGACAAGTGGTCCGGGGCCGACTTCAAGGCGGGCAAGCAGACGCTCAACGGGCAGCAGGCGCTCGCCTTCGTCCGTACGCGCCACGCCTTCGCCGCGTCCGACCTTCAGCGCACCAAGAACCAGCAGGCGTTCCTCGCGGCGCTCGCCCACAAGGTGGCGTCCCCGACGACCGTCATGAACCCGTTCAAGCTCTACCCGACGCTCGGCGCGGGCCTGGACTCGCTCGTCGTCGACAAGGACATGAGCCTGTGGGACCTCGGCTCGATGTTCCTCGCGATGAAGTCGGTCTCCGGCGGTGACGGCAAGTCCATGAACATGCCGACGGCCGGCTCGGTCGGCGGCAACCTGCTCTGGGACAAGACGAAGGTCAAGCAGCTCGTCGAGCAGTTCAACAACGACGAGAAGGTCACGGTCACCAGCGACTGACGGAAGGCTCCGGCGATGACCACCGCACTCGTGCTCGGCGCCGCCGGTGGCATCGGCCGCGCCGTCGTGGAGCGGCTGGCCTCTGACGGTGTCGGCGTCGTCGCCGTGGACCTGAAACCGGGGGTGCGCCAACTCCCGGGCGTGGCCGCGGCGTTGGAAGGCGACGCCACCGAACCAGCCGTGCTCGCCCGGGCTTTCGACGCGGCGCCCGAGACACCGTCGGTCCTCGTGCACGCGCTGCTGTGGGAACTGCGTTCACCGCTGGGCGAGTTGACGCCGCATCAGTGGCACCGGGTGCTCGACGTGGGGCTCGTGTCCGCCTGGCAGGCCGCCACGGAGCTCGTACGGCGCAAGGGCGACGGGCCCGCCTCGATCGTTTTCGTCGGCTCGGTGCACGCGCGCGGGGCCGCGCCGGGATGTGGCGCGTACGCCGTGGCGAAGGCCGGGCTCGGGGCGCTGGCGCGGGCGGCGGCCGCCGAGTGGGGGCCGCTCGGGGTGCGGACGAACGTCGTCGAGCCCGGGTTCGTCGCCATCGAGCGCAACGCCCACCGGTGGCGGGACCCCGCCGAACGCGCCCGCGTCCGGGCCGCGTACCCGCTGGACCGGATCTGCACCCCGCGGGAGATCGCCGAGGTCGTCGCCTTCCTGGCCGGGCCTTCGTCCTCGTACGTCAACGGGGTCTGCCTGCCGGTCGACGGCGGGTCGCTCGCGGTGCTGCCCGAGGTGCATGTGCCGGAGGCCGGTAAAGGGGATGCGGGCGAGCCGCGGCGCTGACACGCTGCGCCGATGCAGCGAGAAGAGATGTCCCGTATCGCCCACTCCGGTCACCCGATCAAGGCGCCGCTCGGCGACGACTCCGTACGCGACCTGCTGCGGCACGCGCTGCCGCGCGGTGACGAGCGCGTCCTCGACCTCGGGTGCGGCAGCGCCGAGTGGCTGCTGCGCGCCTTGGAGACGCATCCGGGGGTGCGCGCCGAGGGCGTGGACATTTCGGCGGACGCGCTGGCGCAGGCGAGGTCCGCGGCGAAGGGGCGCGCGGTGGAGGGCCGGCTCACCCTGCACCAGCGGCCGGCGGCGGAGTTCGCGGCGGACGAGGCGTTCGACCTGGTGATCAGCGTCGGTGCGGCCCACGCGTTCGGCGGGCTGCTGCCGACCCTCGCGGCGGCCCGCGCGCATCTGGCGCCCGGCGGCCGGGTCCTGGTCGGCGACGGGTTCTGGGGGCAGGACCCCTCCCCCGAGGCGATCGACATGCTCGGGGATCTCGCGCCCCTGGCCGACACCGTGGAGCAGGTCACGGGCGACGGCTGGACGCCGGTCCACGGCCACATCAGTACGCGGCAGGAGCTGGACGCGTACGAGTGGGCGTGCTGGGGGTCGCTGGCGGGCTGGGCCCTGGACCGCCCGGAGCACCCGGACAGCGCCGAGGCGCTGGCGACGGCCGGGCTGCGCCGCACGGAATGGCTCCGGACGTACCGGGACTGCTTCGGCTTCGTCTGCCTGGTCCTGCGGTGAGCGGGACCAGGCGGACGAGGCGCGGGGTCACGGCAGGTTGCGCGCCATGACGATGCGCTGGACCTGGTTCGTGCCCTCGTAGATCTGCGTGATCTTGGCGTCGCGCATCATGCGCTCGACCGGGTAGTCGCGGGTGTAGCCGTAGCCGCCGAGGAGCTGGACGGCGTCCGTCGTGACCTCCATCGCGACGTCCGAGGCGAAGCACTTGGCGGCGGCGCCCTGGAAGGTGAGGTCCTTGTCGCCGCGCTCGGAGGCGGCGGCCGCCGCGTACGTGAGCTGGCGGGCGGCGGCGATCTTCATCGCCATGTCGGCGAGCATGAACTGGATGCCCTGGAAGTCGGCGATGGCCTTGCCGAACTGCTTGCGCTCCTGGACGTAGCCCTTGGCGTAGTCGAGGGCGCCCTGCGCGACGCCGAGCGCCTGGGCGGCGATCGTGATGCGGGTGTGGTCGAGGGTCTTCATCGCGGTGGCGAAGCCGGTGCCCTCGGCGCCGATCATGCGGTCGGCGGGGATGCGGACGTTGTCGAGGTAGACCTCGCGGGTCGGCGAGCCCTTGATGCCGAGCTTCTTCTCGGGGGCGCCGAAGGAGACGCCCGGGTCGGACTTCTCGACGACGAAGGCGGAGATGCCCTTCGAGCGCTTCTCGGGGTCGGTGACCGCCATGACGGTGTAGTACTCGGAGACGCCCGCGTTCGTGATCCAGCGCTTCACGCCGTTGAGGACCCAGAAGTCGCCGTCGCGGACCGCGCGCGTCTTCATGCCGGCCGCGTCCGAACCGGCGTCCGGCTCGCTCAGGCAGTACGAGAACATCGCGTCGCCCTTGGCCAGCGGGCCGAGGTACTTCTTCTTCAGCTCCTCGGAGCCGGAGAGGATGACGGGCAGGGAGCCGAGCTTGTTCACGGCCGGGATGAGGGAGGACGAGACGCAGGCGCGGGCGACCTCCTCGATCACGATGACGGTGGCGAGCGCGTCGGCGCCGGCGCCGCCGTACTCCTCCGGCACGTGCACCGCGGCGAGCTCGGCGGCGACGAGCGCGTCGAGGGCCTCCTGCGGGAAGCGGGCGTCCTCGTCGACCGCCGCGGCGTGCGGGGCGATCTTCGCGTCGGCCAGCGCACGCACGGTCTCCCGGAGCAGATCGTGCTCCTCGGACGGGCGGTACAGGTCGAACTCCGGGGTGGAAGCCGATCCGGCCAAGGTGTCTCACGCTCCAAGCGATGCTAATTACCGTTAAGTAACCCGAATTTTAGGTGTCTGCTCACCCAGGGGATACGTGAGCTACGCGACAGAGGGAAAGTTGCCCGGTGAGAGGCGCGGTGAAGCCCCGACTATGCTCGGGCAGCGCACGCAGCACCCACACCTCTGGAGCCCCGCTATGGCCCTCAAGATCACCGTGATCGGCACCGGCTACCTCGGCGCCACGCACGCCGCGGCCATGGCCGAGCTCGGCTTCGAGGTGCTCGGTCTGGACGTCGTCCCCGAGAAGATCGAGATGCTCACGCGGGGCGAGGTCCCCATGTACGAGCCCGGTCTGGAGGAGCTGCTGCGCAAGCACGTCGCCGGGATCGAGGGCTCGACCGGGCGGCTGCGCTTCACGATGGACTTCCAGGAGGTCGCGGAGTTCGGCGACGTCCACTTCGTGTGCGTGAACACCCCGCAGCGGCACGGCGAGTACGCGTGCGACATGAGTTACGTGGACGCCGCCTTCGGCTCCCTGGCGCCGCACCTGAAGCCGGGCGCGCTCGTCGTGGGCAAGTCGACGGTGCCGGTCGGCTCCGCGGCCCGGCTCGCCGCGCTGCTGCCCGAGGGCACGGAACTGGCGTGGAACCCGGAGTTCCTGCGCGAGGGCTTCGCCGTGGGCGACACGCTGCACCCGGACCGGATCGTGATCGGCGTGGGCAGCGAGCGGGCCGAGAAGCTGCTGCGGGACGTGTACGCGACCCCGCTCGCGGAGGGCTCGCCGCTCGTCGTGACGGACTTCCCGACGGCCGAGCTGGTCAAGACGGCCGCGAACTCCTTCCTGGCCACGAAGATCTCCTTCATCAACGCCATGGCCGAGGTCTGCGAGGCCGCCGGCGGCGACGTCGCCAAGCTGGCCGAGGCGATCGGCTACGACGACCGCATCGGGCACAAGTTCCTGCGGGCCGGGATCGGCTTCGGCGGCGGCTGCCTGCCGAAGGACATCCGGGCGTTCATGGCGCGCGCCGGCGAGCTGGGCGCGGACCAGGCGCTGACGTTCCTGCGCGAGATCGACTCCGTGAACATGCGGCGGCGCGGGGCGATGGTCGAGATGGCGCGCGAGGCGCTCGGCGGGGGTGCTTTTCTCGGCAAGCGGGTCGCCGTGCTCGGCGCCACCTTCAAGCCGGACTCCGACGACGTACGGGACTCGCCCGCGCTGAACGTCGCCGGGCAGATCCACCTCCAGGGCGGCCAGGTCACGGTCTACGACCCGAAGGGCATGGACAACGCGCGGCGCCTGTTCCCGACGCTCGGGTACGCCGACTCGGCGCTGGAGGCGGTGCGCGGCGCGGACGTCGTGCTGCACCTCACGGAGTGGCGGGAGTTCCGCGAGCTGGACCCGGCGGAGCTGGGCGCCGCCGCGACGCAGCGGGTGATCCTGGACGGCCGCAACGCGCTCGACCCGGCCGTCTGGCGCGAGGCCGGGTGGACGTACCGGGCCATGGGACGCCCGTCGGCCTGACCCCCCTTTCTTTTCGGGCTACTTCGCCCTGTAACGGCGCATTTTGGCCCGGGCCCCGCAGACCGCCATGTCGCACCAGCGACCGCGGCCTGCGGGGCTTCTGTCGTAGTAGGCCCAGTGACAGTCGGCGGCCTCGCAGGCCTTGAGACGGGACCAGGTGCCGGCGGCGCGGGCGTCGGCGATGGCGGCGGCCACACGGGAGGCGAGCGGGGCGTCGTCCACGGGGACGAGGGTCGCGGAGCCGTCCCGGTCGTCGACGGCCACCCGTAGCGGCGCGTCGGCGAGGAGGTCGCCGAGCGGGGTCACCGCGCGGTGCGGCGGGTGGCCGGCGTGGGCCAGGCAGACCGCGCGGAGCGACTCGCGCAGGGCGCGGGCGTCGTCCAGGCCGGACTTCGTGACGCCGAAGCGCTCGCGGACCTCGGCGCTGTCCAGCGCGTCCTCGCCGGTCGTGATGTCGAGCAGCGTGTTCACCAGGGCCTCGATCAGGGCCAGGCCGCCGGGTGCGGGCTCGCGTGCGTTCATGGTTGCGACGTTACCGCTTGTGCGGGACCATGCGGTAACGCCGTTGTTACCCGTAGACCCCGTATAGGGGTAACCCCGAGGAGGAGTCATGGCCATCGCGAAACTGGGCGTCGTCGTCCTGGACTGTCCCGAGCCGCGCACACTCGCCGAGTTCTACGGGGCGGTGCTCGACGGCCGCGTCACCGGGGACGACGGGGACTGGGTGGACCTGGAGGTGCCGGGGGCCCGGCCGCTGGCGTTCCAGAAGGCCCCCGGGTTCCGGGCGCCGGCCTGGCCCGCCGCCGAGCGGGACTCTCAGCAGTTCCATCTCGACCTGACGGTGGAGGACCTGGACGCCGCGGAGAAGGAGGTCCTGGCGCTCGGGGCGACCGTGCTCGACGCGGAGGACCGGTCGCGGACGTGGCGGGTTTACGCCGATCCGGCGGGGCACCCGTTCTGCCTCTGCGCCTGCTGAACCGAAGCGGGCGAACAGGAAGTGGAGTGACCCGTCATGGCCTTCGCGAGGATCTGCACCGTCGCCGTGGACTGCCCCGACCCGGCCGCCCTGGCCGAGTTCTACGCGGGCATGCTCGGCGGCCGGATCGAGAACTTCCAGGGCAGGGGTGACTGGTACGACCTGTACACGCCGGGCGGGCGGATGTCGTTCCAGCGCGTCCCGGACCACAAGCCGCCGCAGTGGCCTGCCGCCGACCACGACTCGCAGCAGCTCCACCTGGACCTCGACGTCGACGACATGGAGACGGCCGAGAAGCAGGTGCTCGCGCTGGGCGCGCGCCCGCTGGACCTGGACGACGAGGGCGGCGCCCGCGACTTCCGGGTCTACGCGGACCCGGCCGGCCACCCCTTCTGTCTGATCAGGCCCAACGCCTAGGGCCTGTCCCGGTCGGGGGTCGCCGTCGACGGGCCGCGGCGCTGCCGGGCGGCGCGGGCCGTGAACTCGGCGCCGCGCAGGGCCCGTTGGACGTTCCCCCAGGTGAGCAGGGCGATGTCCGCCTCGGGCCAGCCGCGGTCCAGGAGTTCGGAGATGAGTGCCGGGTAGCCGGAGGCGTCGGCGAGGCCCTCGGGGTGCGGGTCGCCGGTGTCGTACATCCCGGAGAGGCCGACCGACTCGGGGCCCGCGACCCGGCGTACGTGGTCGAGATGGTCGGCCACGTCGCGCAGCGCGAGCCCGGTGCGGGCGACCGAGCAGGGCACGAGGCACAGGCCCTTGCCCGCGCCGAGGGCGGCGAGCAGGTCGTCGCCGACGTTGTCCGGGTGGCTGTTGAGGGCGTGGGCGCCGGAGCGGGTGAGGACGGCCGGGGCCTTGGAGACGGCGAGGGCGCGGACGGCGGTCGCCGGGGACGCGCCCGTGAGGTCGACGAGCATGCCGAGCCGGTTCATCTCCCGTACGACCTCTTCGCCGAACCGGCTCAGGCCGGCGTCGGACGCCCATGCGGTGCCGCTGAGGGTGAGGGCGCGCAGGCCCAGGGCGTGCAGGGCGCGCAGCGTGCCGAGGGAGTCGCCGATCGCGGTGGCCGGGGCGGGGCCGATGACGACGGCGACGCGGCCGTGCGCGCGGGCGTCGGCGGTCTCGGACGCGGAGCGGGCCAGGCGCAGGCCGTCCGGGTAGCGGGCGACGACGTTGTTGACGAGGTCGATCTGTTCCAGGGCCGTGGTGACCGGGTGCTCGGGGTCGACGTGCAGCGCCCAGAGCAGGGCCCCGGTGCTGCCGGCGCGCAGCCGGGGCAGGTCGGTCTCGACGGCGCTCTCACCGAGTTCGAGGTCGTGCCACGGCAGGGTCCGCAGCGTCTCCGGCAGGCCGCAGTAGCCGTCCGCGACCGGGTGCCGGGCGAGCAGGTCGCGGGCGGCGGCCGGGTCGGGTGCGCCCGGGGGTACGTCGACGGCCTGTGCCGGGGTGTCGACTACGCCCGCTTCGGCGGGGGCGTGCAGTTCGTCCTGTAGGTCGGCCATGGCAAGGCTCCGGACGTCGGTGGGGCGGCGTTCGGACCACCGTCCCACGGGCTGCGCCGGGCTTCTCGGTGGGCGGGGCGTTCGGGGGTACGAGGTGGGGTGTTTCGTCGTCGGGTGCGGGTGAGTGGGGGCTGGTCGCGCAGTTCCCCGCGCCCCTGAAGGCGAGCGGCTTCGCCGCTCAGCCTTCATCGGGGAGATGCCGCACCGAAGGTGCGCATCTCAGGGGCGCGGGGAACTGCGCGACCAGCCACGACGAAAGCCGCAGCCGCGTCACCCGTCCAACTGCCCCAACGTCGCGTTCGACGGCCCGCGCCGCCCCTGAAGATCCCGGGCCACGGATTCCGCGTCCCCAAGGACCCGCACCGCATTGCCCCACGTCAGCTTCGCCAGATCCTCGCGGGACCAGGAGCGGTCGAGGAGCTCCGCGATCAGGTTCGGGTAACCGGAGACGTCGCCGAGGCCCTCCGGCAGGAACGCCGTGCCGTCGTAGTCGCCGCCGATGCCGATGTGGTCGACGCCCGCCACCTCGCGCATGTGGTCGAGGTGGTCGGCGACCGTGGAGACCGTCGCGACCGGGCGCGGGTGCGCGTCCTCGAAGGCGCGGTGCAGCTTCATCGCCTCGGGGGACGTGTCGAGGTGGTGGAAGCCGTGCGCGCGCAGGTTCTCGTCGGCGGCCGCCGTCCAGTCGACCGCCGCCTGGAGGACGAACTTCGGGACGAAGGTGGCCATGGCCACTCCCCCGTTCCCGGGCAGCCGTTCCAGGACGTCGTCCGGGATGTTGCGCGGGTGGTCGCACACCGCCCGCGCGGACGAGTGCGAGAAGATCACCGGCGCCTCGGTGACGTCGAGGGCCGCGCGCATCGTCGTGGCGGCGACGTGCGACAGGTCGACGAGCATGCCCTCGCGGTTCATCTCGCGTACGACCTCGCGGCCGAAGGCGGAGAGGCCGCCGACGCCGGGCTCGTCGGTCGCCGAGTCCGCCCACGCGATGTTGTCGTTGTGCGTGAGCGTCATGTAGCGCACGCCCAGCGCGTACAACGCCCGTAGCGTGGCGAGGGAGTTGTTGATGGAGTGGCCGCCCTCGGCGCCCTTCAGCGACGCGATACGGCCTTCGCGGCGCGCCGCTTCCATGTCGGCCGCCGTCCGCGCCTCGCGCAGGTCACCGGCGTACCGCGCGATCAACTGGTCGACGCAGTCGATCTGTTCGAGCGTGGCGCTGACCGCCGCGTCACCCGTCAGATCCGTACGGACGTACACGGACCAGAACTGCGCGCCCACGCCTCCGGCCCGCAACCGCCGCAGGTCCGTGTGGAGATGGGCGCTCTGGTCGGCGGCGATGTCGCGCGCGTCGATGTCGTACGTGACCTGCTCGCGCAGCGCCCACGGCAGGTCGTTGTGCCCGTCGACGACGGGGAACTCGGCGAGGAGTTCGCGGGCCTGTGCCACCCGGTCCTGCACGCCGCTCACTTCCCCGAACCCGAGCCGGTCCCGAAGCCGAAGCCGCCGCCCGCGCCCTCGACCTTGGCGCGCAGCCGCTTGCCCTTCTCGGTGGCCTGGTCGTTCAGGTCCTGCTGGAACTCCCGCATACGGCCGAGGAGTTCCTCGTCGTGGGCGGCGAGCATGCGGGCCGCGAGCAGACCGGCGTTGCGCGCGCCGCCGACGGAGACCGTGGCGACCGGGACACCGGCCGGCATCTGCACGATGGAGAGCAGCGAGTCCATGCCGTCGAGGTACTTCAGCGGCACGGGGACGCCGATGACCGGCAGCGGCGTCACGGACGCGAGCATGCCGGGCAGGTGGGCGGCGCCGCCCGCGCCGGCGATGATCGCCTTGAGCCCGCGCTCGGCGGCCTGCTCCCCGTACGCGATCATCTCGTGCGGCATCCGGTGCGCGGAGACGACGTCGACCTCGTACGGGATCTCGAACTCGTCGAGGGCCTTCGCCGCGGCCTCCATGACGGGCCAGTCGGAGTCCGACCCCATGACGATTCCAACCACAGGACTCATTCGGTGATCGTGCCTCTCAGGTACCCGGCGGCGTGCCGGGCGCGGTCCAGGACCTCGTCCAGATCGTCACCGTAGGTGTTCACGTGACCGACCTTGCGGCCGGGCTTCACGTCCTTGCCGTACATGTGGATCTTGAGCTGCGGGTCGCGGGCCATGCAGTGCAGGTACGCGCTGTACATGTCCGGGAAGTCGCCGCCCAGGACATTGCACATCACGGTCCACGGGGCGCGCGGGCGGGGGTCGCCGAGCGGCAGGTCGAGGACGGCGCGGACGTGATTGGCGAACTGGGACGTGATCGCCCCGTCCTGCGTCCAGTGGCCGGAGTTGTGGGGGCGCATCGCCAGTTCGTTGACGAGGATGCGGCCGTCGCGGGTCTCGAACAGCTCGACGGCGAGGTGGCCGACGACGCCGAGTTCCTTGGCGACGCGCAGCGCCAGCTCCTGGGCCTCGCCCGCGAGCGTCTCGTCGAGGTCGGGCGCGGGCGCGATCACCGTGTCGCAGACGCCGTCGACCTGCTGGGACTCGACGACGGGGTACGCGACCGCCTGGCCGTGCGGGGAGCGCACGACGTTGGCCGCCAGCTCCCGTACGAAGTCGACCTTCTCCTCGGCGAGGACCGCCACACCGGCCTTGAACGGCTCAGCTGTGTTTGCGAGGTCTTCCTCGGAGCGCACGAACCACACGCCCTTGCCGTCGTAGCCACCGCGCACGGTCTTGAGGATGACGGGAAACCCGTCGCCCTCGGCCGCGAAGGCCGCCACGTCCGCCGCATCGCTCACGATGCGGTGGCGCGGGCACGGCACGCCGAGCGACGTGAGCTTCGCGCGCATCTCGCCCTTGTCCTGGGCGTAGAGCAGAGCGTCGGGGCCGGGGCGCACGGGGATGCCGTCCGCCTCCAGGGCCCGCAGGTGCTCGGTCGGCACGTGCTCGTGATCGAAGGTGATCACGTCACAGCCGCGCGCGAACTCACGCAGCGTCTCGAGGTCGCGATAGTCGCCCACGACGACATCGCCGACGACCTGCGCCGCGGAATCCTGAGGAGTGTCACTGAGGAGCTTGAACCTGATGCCGAGCGGGATGCCTGCCTCGTGTGTCATACGAGCGAGCTGGCCACCGCCGACCATGCCGACTACCGGGAACGTCACTCCCTCAGGGTATCGGCCAATTGACCGGTTCCCGCACGGGCCTCTTCTCGTACGAAAGTCCATACGGCCCATCCGGCCGGTCCGCGCACAGGCGCCGCAGAGGAGCCCTGGTTAGCATGGCTGGGTCGGTCGCTCCGCGGATGCGGGAGCGGACCGGCTGACCATACGACGGGGACGACGGGGGCTGAGGCGACCACCATGACAGGGACCAGCGGCCCGCACACCCCTCCCACCCCCTCCCGCCTTGCCGCGCTGCGGCTGCGCTTCGACGCGCTGGCCAGGGAGATCGCCAAGTTCGGCGTCGTGGGCGCGCTCGGCGTGCTCGTGAACTTCGCGGTGTTCAACCTCATGCGGCACGGCACCGACCTCCAGGTCGTGCGCGCCAGCGTGATCGCGACGGTCGTCGCCATCGCCTTCAACTACGTGGGGTTCCGCTACTTCACGTACCGCGACCGCGACAAGAGCGGCCGCGCCAAGGAACTCACCCTGTTCCTGCTGTTCAGCGTCGTCGGGCTCGTGATCGAGAACGGTGTCCTGTACGCGGCGACGTACGGCTTCGGCTGGGACAGCCCGCTTCAGTCGAACGTCTTCAAGTTCCTCGGCATGGGTCTCGCGACCCTGTTCCGCTTCTGGTCGTACCGCTCGTGGGTGTTCAAGGCGCTGCCCGCGCGGGAGGCCGTCGCGAGTGCGGAATCGTTCCTCGACGAGCCGGCCGCCGAAGTGACCCGCGCCGGCCGAGCCGCCTGACCGGCTGAGCTACCTGATCATCTGGCCCTCGTCGTCGTCCGACGGCTTCTTCATCGGCGTACGGGACAGGAACAGGCCGAAGACGGGCGGTGCGGCCTGGAGCATTTCGAGGCGGCCGCCGTCGGCCTCGGCGAGGTCGCGGGCGACGGCGAGGCCGATGCCCGTCGAGTTCCGGCCGCTGATGGTCCGCTCGAAGATCCGCGAGCCCAGTTCGGACGGGACGCCGGGGCCTTCGTCGGTGACCTCGATGACGGCCTGGTTGCCGGTGACGCGGGTGCGCAGGGCGACCGTGCCGCCGCCGTGCATCAGGGAGTTCTCGATCAGCGCCGCGAGCACCTGGGCGACCGCGCCGGGGGTGCCGACCGCCGTGAGGTGGCGCTTGCCGGACGAGACGATGGCGCGCCCTTCGCCGCGGTAGGCGGGGCGCCACTCCTCCAGCTGCTGCTTGATCACCTCGTCGAGGTCGAAGGTGACGGCCGAACCGGTGCGCGGGTCACGGGAGTTGGTGAGCAGCCGCTCGACGACGTCGGTGAGCCGCTCGACCTGCGCGAGCGCGATGGTCGCCTCCTCCTTCACCTCGTTCAGGTCGTCGGTCATGGTGATCTCTTCGAGACGCATGGAGAGCGCGGTCAGCGGCGTGCGCAGCTGGTGCGAGGCGTCGGCGGCGAGGCGCCGCTCGGCCGTGAGCATGCGCGCGATGCGCTCCGCCGAACCGTCGAGGACGTCGGCGACGCGGTCCAGCTCGGGGACGCCGTAGCGCTTGTGCCGCGGGCGCGGGTCGCCGGAGCCGAGGCGCTCCGCGGTGGAGGCCAGGTCGGTGAGGGGGGACGCGAGGCGGTTGGCCTGCCGTACGGCGAGCAGGACGGCGGCGACGACCGCGAGCAGCGCGACACCCGCGATGATCAGCAGGGTGCGGCCGACCTCGCGGGTGACGGTCGAGCGGGGCTCCTCGACGGTGACCTTCTCGCCCTGTTCGCCGGTGGCGGTGTACTTGATGACGTCGCCGTCGGGCTTCGCACCGATGTGGATCGGGGCACGGTCCGGCATCTCGATGACCGCGTACCGCTCGGCGGCGACCTGGTCCCTGAGGATGTCGCCGGTGATCTGCTCCTCGCTGAGCAGCCTGCTGTCCACGATGGAGGCGAGCCGCACGGCTTCGGACTCGACGCGTTCCTGGGCGCTGTTGGTGATGGTCCGGGTCTCCACGATGACGAGGGAGACCCCGAACACGGCGATCACGACCAGGACGACGGCGAGCGTGCTGTTGATCAGTCGGCGGCGCATCCCTTTAGTGTCCCGGATACGCGGGCGCGCCCCCTCAGGGGCGCGGGGAACCGCGCGAGCAACCACGACGGTGCCGCAGCCGCGAACGAATCATCAGCCCCTACGGCGCGAAGGCCACGGCGCTCCGCCCCGGACCCCGCTGCTCAATCTCCCCCAGCCAACGCTGGGAGGGGCCCCGGCAAAGGCTTGATCTGCTCAGCTCTTCTCGAAGCGGAAGCCGACCCCGCGCACCGTCGCGATGTAGCGCGGGTTGGCCGCGTCGTCGCCGAGCTTCTTCCTGAGCCAGGAGATGTGCATGTCCAGCGTCTTGGTCGACGACCACCACGTCGTGTCCCAGACCTCGCGCATCAGCTGGTCGCGCGTGACGACCCGGCCCGCGTCGCGCACGAGCACCCGCAGCAGGTCGAACTCCTTCGCCGTGAGCTGGAGTTCCTCCTCGCCCATCCAGGCCCGGTGCGACTCGACGTCGATACGCACGCCGTGCGTCGCGGGCGCCTCCTTGGGCTCGGCGGCGCCACGCCGCAGCAGGGCCCGGACGCGGGCGAGGAGTTCGGCGAGGCGGAAGGGCTTCGTCACGTAGTCGTCGGCGCCGGCGTCGAGGCCGACCACCGTGTCCACCTCGTCGGCGCGGGCGGTGAGGATCAGGATCGGCACCGTGTGCCCCTCGGCACGCAGCCGCCGGGCCACCTCCAGGCCGTCCATCCCGGGCAGGCCCAGGTCGAGTACGACGAGATCGATGTTTCCCTGCAGTCCGGCTTCGAGGGCGGTGGGGCCGTCCTCGCGGACCTCGACCTCGTAACCCTCCCTGCGCAGGGCGCGGGCCAGCGGCTCCGAGATGGACGCGTCGTCCTCGGCGAGCAGTACACGGGTCATGGGGTGATGGTAGTCCGCGCCGTACGAGGACTGCCGGGTGATCGGCAACAGCGGTCCCGGCGCCGCCCGGGCAATGAAACGGAATCTTTGCCTCCGCGGTTACACCCTCCAAGTGTGGGGTGCGATCCTGGAAGCGGCCTTCGAATCAGCGCGGTGGTTCCACGGAGCCCTGTGATCCATCTCTCAAGTCCTTCCATATGCCGCACTGTCGTGTCGTATGGTGACCGAACGCCTGATGCACTACCGGGGGACCTTCGGAGCGTAATACCGCCGAAGGTCCCTTTTATGTGCGGCTGACGTCCGTCAGCTTTGAAAGGAATGACCTGTGGCCGGGCCCCGCGCGTGAAGACGCGTGCGAGGTGTGGATCTCGGGTCCGCCGTACCCCAACCCCCGGGCGTGGGGAGGACGGTAGGACTCCGGTGCCGGCCGCCCCACCGGGCGCGCAACCGCTCTGCGCACGTGCGTCCCGACACCCCACGAGGAACGACCATGGCGTCCAGCCTGACGAAGGACTCGGCCGGTACCCCCGGCTCCGAGAAGACCTTCTTCGGCCACCCCCGCGGACTGGCCACTCTGTTCATGACCGAGATGTGGGAGCGATTCTCCTACTACGGCATGCGCGCTCTTCTCCCGCTGTACCTGGTCGCGCCCGCAGGGCTCGGCCTCGACGCCGGTACTGCGATCGCCATCTACTCCGTCTACGTCTCGACGGTGTACCTGCTCGCCATGCCCGGCGGCTGGTTCGGCGACCGCGTCTGGGGGCCGCGCAAGACCACGGCGATCGCCGGCGCGATCATCATGGCGGGCCACCTGCTCCTCGCGATCCCGTCGGACGCGATCTTCTACGTCGGTCTGCTCTTCGTGGCGGTCGGCTCGGGTCTGCTGAAGTCCAACATCTCCACGATGGTCGGACAGCTCTACGACGGCCCGGACGACCCGCGTCGTGACGGTGGCTTCACCGTCTTCTACATGGGCATCAACCTCGGCGCCTTCGCCGCCCCGCTGATCATCGGCACGGTCGGCCAGAACGTGAACTGGCACCTGGGCTTCGCCCTCGCCGCGCTCGGCATGGGCTTCGGTCTGGTCCAGTTCCTGCTCGGCACGCGCCACCTGAGCCCGGTCTCCAGCGAGGTCCCCAAGCCGCTGAACGCCGCCGAGCGCGCCGCCACGCTGAAGAAGTCGATGATCTGGCTGCTCATCGCGGCCGTCTTCTACGCCATCGTCGTCGGCACCGGCACCTACACCCTGAACTGGGTCATGGTCCCGCTGATGATCATCGGTCTGGTCGTCCCGATCATGGTCCTGGCGCGCATCAAGCGCGACAAGGAGCTGACCGCCACCGAGCAGACGAAGGTCTCCGGCTACATCTGGTTCTTCGTCGCCGCCGCCGTCTTCTGGATGATCTACGACCAGGGTGGCTCCACCCTGTCGATCTTCGCGGACAGCAGCGTCAACACCAGCGTGTTCGGCTGGGAGTTCCCGGTCTCCTGGTTCCAGTCCGTCAACCCGGTCCTGATCATGGCGCTCGCGCCGGTCGCCGCGACCATCTGGCTGGCGCTCGCCCGCAAGGGCAAGGAGCCGAGCACCGTCGTCAAGTTCGCGCTCGGTCTGGTCCTCGTCGGCATCTCCTTCTTCGTCTTCCTGCTGCCGCTCACGGCCGCCGGTGACGGCAAGGTCAGCCCGTGGTGGCTCGTCCTGATCTACTTCTGCCAGACCGTCGGTGAGCTGACGCTCTCCCCGGTCGGCCTCTCGGTCACGACCAAGATGGCCCCGGCGAAGTACGGCTCCCAGATGATGGGTGTCTGGTTCCTCGCCGTGACGGCGGGTGACGCGGTCACCGGCCTGATCTCCACCTACGGCGTGGATCTGAACGGTACGGGTGTCGTCGCCCTGGAGGCCGCGCTCGCGGTCATCGCCGGTGGTGCGATCTACATGTACCGCAACAAGGTCAAGGAGCTCATGGGCGACGTGCACTGACACGTCGGCCCTGCGCCCTGAAGGACCCCGTCGCACTTCGGTGCGGCGGGGTCTTCTGGTTGTCAGAGAGCGCGGAGCTTGTCCTCTGCCTCACGGCGATGGGCGGGGTCGACCCTCGACCCGTCGAGAAGTCCGCGCAGGACGGCCGCCGCCTCGGTGCGGTGCGGGCCGCCGCGGGCGATGAGGAAGTCGGCCATCGCCAGGGCGTGCCGTCCCCGTCGGTACCGGCCCCCCTTCCCGGCTCCCGCGCGGTAGGCCTCCAGGGCCCTGTCCGCGTACTCCTCGCCGAGGTCGCTGAGGGCCGCCGCGCACTCCGCCGTGCCCCAGCGGGTGACGACCCCGCACAGGATCTCGGCGGCGGGGCGGACATGGCCCAGGGTGAGCAGCAGCCTGGCCGCCTCGCGCCGTGCGGCATCGCCGGCCCAGCGGACCGCGACCGCCTTGCGCAGGGCCGCCGCGGCCTCGTCGGTGTGCGGGCTGCCCAGGTCGGCCACCAGCGGCACGGCCCCTGCCCACTGCGCCCGCGCGGACCGGCGGGACAGGACGCGACGGCACAGCAGGTCCGTCGCCGCGCGGGTGTGGGCCGGGCCCCACTGGGCCAGGAGCCCGGCAAGGGCCGGGACCTCCCCGACGTAGGTGGACCGGCGCGCCGCCACTTCGCGTACGGCCTGTGCCGCCTGGTCGACGTAGGGGCCGCCGAAGTCGGCGAGTGCCGTGGCGGCCTTGTCCGCGGCGCCGTAGGCCGCGGGGGCGCTCAGCACGACGCGCTTCAGCTCGGCGGCGGCCTCGGGCAGCAGGCTCCGGTCGAGGCCCACCAGGATCTGACAGGTCAGGACGCGCTCGTCGGGGCCCGTGTTCTCGTCCGCCGCCACGAGGCGCAGGACGGCCACGTCCATGGGGACGTGCCTGCTGTCGAGTGCGAGCAGCCCGCGTGCGGCGCACATCCGCTCGGCGGGTTCCGCGTCGGCCGCCGCGGTCGCGCGCAGCTCGGCCACCGCGGTCTCGGCCGCGCCCAGGAAGCGCAGGGTGTCCGCCGCGTGTCTGCGTTCCAGCTGCCCGGCGTCCTCGGCGCGCAGGAGCCGGCGCAGGCCGGCCAGCGCCGACTCCTGCCCCGCCGCGTCCAGCCGCTGGAGCGCCGTCACGCCGGCCTTGCCGACCCCGGAATCCGGGTCGAGCAGCAGGGCGCGCAGCAGCTCCGGGGCGTCAGGGATGGTGGGCAAGTCGTCCGGCTCCAGGCGGAGGAGGGCCCGCAGCGCGTTCTCGCGGAAGGCCTGCGATCCGGCGTCGGGTGCGCCGAGCACCTCCGTGATCGCCCGCACGACGTAGTCCGTCGATCCCGTGGTCCGGTGCAGACGGGAGAGCAGGTTCCTCACGTCGTACTGGTCGGCGTCCCGGTCCCCCAGGGCGGCGATGACGGCCCTGACCGGGTCCTTGCGGGCCCTCCGCCGGAGCCTGCGGGCGGCACGGCCCGAGCGCAGGAAGGCCGCGTCGCGCAGGACCTCCCCCAGCATCGCCGCCTCGTCGCGCTCGGGCCGGAGCTCGAACGGGACAGCGCCGCCCAGGAGATGCCGGGCCCGGGAGCGCTGTCTGCGCGGGAACCCGGGTCGGTCCGTGAGCCGGCGCAGGAAGTCCTGGGTCTCCGGCGTCAGCGCGCCCAGACCCGACAGGCCGAGGGCCGCCGTGATCCGGGCGGTGGGGGCGGCGCCCTCGTCGTGGAGGACGCGCCGCCACACCTCGGCCACGCGCGTCTCGTGGAGCGGGCCCAGCCACGACAGCAGGCGCGCCGCGGCCTCCCGGTCGAAGTCGAAGGTCTTCCGTGCCTCGACAGCCGCCCGCAGCTGGTCCGCGGCGCGGCCCCGGTGGCTGTCCCCGAGCTCCATCAACGCCTCGACGGCATGCCGGACGGTGATCGAGTCCTGGTCCGGGTCGCCGATGAGCGCCAGCAGCGCTTCGGCGGCCTGTTCGTCGTACGGGGCTCCCAGCTCGGCCAGGGCGCGGGCCACGTTCCCCAGGTACATCCACCCGGCGCCGTCGCCGGTGAGTGCGGCACGCAGCACGGCCGCCGCCGCGGCGACGTGGGGACCGCCGAGCCGCACCAGCGCCTCGGCATGGCGGATCTGCTCGAACGGCGCTCCGCTGCGGGCCAGTTCCCGGTACGCCCACGCGGCCGCCGCGGTGTGCTCGCCGCCCGCCTCCGCGAGGGCGTCGGCCGCCGCCTCCCGGTCGAAGGATTCGGTCCGGGGATGCAGCGCCACCGCCCGCAGCGCCGTGGTGATCGCCTCCCGGTGCCCGGGGTGCGCCTCTTCGAGGCCCGTCGCCGCCCGGTACAGCTGCCCCGGCGCCGCGTCCGGATCGGCCGCGACCCGTTCGAGGAGTTCCGCCGCCGCCCCCGGCTCGTGCGCCGCGAGCGCGAGCAGGCCCGTGCTCCAGTACGGGGACCGCAGGTCGTCCGTGATCCGGCGCATCTGGTCCTTCACCAGGTCGTAGCGGACGGTGCCGAGCTGCCGGATCAGCGGCTCGACGTCCTCGCTGCGCCGCGAGAGCGCCACCTCCATCAGCTTGCGGTAGTGCCGCTCGTCCGCCGGGCAGCGTGCCCCGAGGAGTTCGCCGGCGAGCAACTGGTCGGCGTGCGTGCCCTGTTGGAGCCAGTCGAGGACCAGCCGGCCGCCTTCGGCGCGGCGGTGCCCGTAGTGGACGAGGGCGATGCGGTACAGGTGCGTCAGGGGCGAGCCGGTGACTCCGGTCGCGGTGAGCAGTGCCGTACGCCATTCAAGGCGCTCCGGGTCGAAGGTGTCCGGCCACTGCTCCACGAGGCGCTCGGCCGCCAGGTGCTCGGCGAACGTCGTGTGCAGGAACTGGAGTCGGCGTCCGCGCCGCACCAGGAGTCCGGTGACGAGGAGCGCGTCGGCGATCGCCCGCGCGAAGCCTTCCAGCGGCGGCGCCGCGCCGAAGAGGCGGCCCTGGTCGTCGACGGCGGTCCGCTGCCACCAGCGGTCCGCGGCGGCGGCCAGGTCGTCGGTCTCCTCCACGGCCTGTGCGTAGGCGAGGTGGGAGAGCAGCGTCGTCAGGTGCCGCTGGAGGTACGCCACGGCCGCACGTCCGCGCGGGTCCCGGCCGGCCCGCGCCTCCAGTTCCTGCCACAGGCGTTCGGCCTGGTCGCGCTTGGCCTCCAGGAGGTGCGCCCGGTACTGCTCGTACAGCGCCCAGCGGCTGTCGGGCAGCGGGCGGTCGGGGGCGTTGCCGTGGACGATGGCGGTGACGGTGGCCAGGAGCGGGTTGCGCAGCAGCTCCCCGAGGTCGGTGTCGTCCATCTGCCGCAGGAACTCCACGGCGAGGCCGGGGCGGCCCGAGTCCTCGAACCAGGTGCGGACGAACTGCTCCAGGCGGGGCCGGTCGAAGGGGTCGAGGGCGTAGTGGCGAAAGCCCGCCCTGCCGAGTTCGGAGCGGGCGTCCTGGTCGGGGCGTGTGGTCAGCAGGATGCACAGCGAGGGGTCGCCCGCGCCGTCGGCGAGCCGGTGGATGAGGCGGCTGCGCTGGTCGTACGGCACCTCGTCGAGGGCGTCGACGAGCAGCAGCCAGCGCGCGCCCTGCGGCAGGGCGGGCAGCGTCCCGTCACCGGTGTCGAGTCCGGCGGCCGCCGCGACGGCGCTCACCAACGAGTGTCCGTCGCCCGCGAGTTGGGAGGCAGTGGTCCACAGGGGAATCACCTGCCCCAGGGGCCCGGCCGCGTTCTCGACGTCTCGGCCGTAGTCGAGGGCGCAGCTGTACAGGAGTGTCGACTTGCCCGCGCCGGGGCCCGCCTCGACGATCAGGTGGCCGCCGGCGCCGGGTTCCGATGTGCTCAGCAACTCGTCGAGAACTTCGCGGAGTTGGCGCGGAGGGCCTGCCGCCTCCTGCCCCCTGAGCTGTTCTTTGAGCTGCTCCTTGAGCTGCTCCTTGAGCTGTTCCTTGAGCTGTTCCTTGAACTTCTCCTTGATCTGCTCATTGATCTTCTCGTTGAGCACGGCGGCCTGCGTCAACTCATCATCGGCGAGGCCCTGTTGGTCGGCGTCCGGCGGCGGGTCGGCGTCCGGGGCGGAGCGGCTGAGGACCTGCCGGATGTAGACGGCGGTCAGCCGGCGGGTGCGCCGGTCCTCGCGGGAGCGCAGGGGCAGGTCGTCCAGGTCGACCCGCTGCCGGGCGAGGAGCTTGCGCACGGGACCGGGCAGCCAGGCCCCGGCGACGCCGACCCCGCCGTCGGCCAGCGCCCGCAGGAACGCCGGGTCGTCGAGCCCGGCCAGATCCGTCGCCGTCAGCGTCCGGCCGCCCTCGGCGGGGCGGTGGCTCGTGACGACTCCGGCGAGCAGCCCCTCGGCCTTGGTGAGCACCCCGGCGCCCGAGAACCCCTGCCACGGCGAGGCGCCGGGGCCCGCGGGCAGCGGGTCGCTGCTGTGGACGGCGATCTGGAACTGGTGCCCCACCCGGTCCGAGGCGAGCTGGATGGTGCCGTCGGCCTGATGGCTGCGCGGCCGCGCCCGCTCCTCGGTGAAACCGGGGTAGCCGACCGTGTGCACCTCGATCTGGCCCCAGCCGTACGGGAGTTGAGCGAGGGGAACCGGGGGCGGTGAGGGCCGGCCGACGGGTTCGGCCAGCCGGAGCAGCGCAAGGTCACGGTCGGCGTGCGGCACGACGGCGACCACGGCGGCCCGTACGACGGTGTCGTCGGCGAGGCGCCGGACCGCCTCGTAGCGGATGTCCGGGTCCGCGACGACGTGCGCGGCCGTGAGCACCAGCTCACCGGCGAGGAGGAAGCCCGAGCCCTCGAAGTAGACCTGCCCGTCCGGGCGCAGACCCCGGATCTGCACCGCGCGGTCGAGGGTTTCGCCCATCGCTCGCCGTCCGTCCCCGTCCGGGCCGGGTCAGTCGTCCGCCACCGGCGTGCGGCCGTCGCGTCCCGAGCCGGTGCGCACCCGGTCGCCGCTCGCGCTCTCGGCGGCGAGCTGCAGTTTCACGGTGTGCGTGACGGCCGTGGAGCCGGAGATCTTGCCGTCGGCGGAGACCACCCAGAACTTCACGCCGCCGCCCGCCTCCGCGGTGTCGGTCACGGCCACCTGGAGTTCGAGGTCGACCGACTCGACCAGGAGTCGTACGGGATCGCCGTCCGCGGCCAGCGCCGCCTCGGCGAGTTCACCGCGGAGCGCCTTGAGGGCGTCGGCGAGTCCGATCTGCATCCGCACATCATAACTGCCTTCACCTGCAAGGAACTTGAGAACCGGCGGGACCGGCGCGGGGTGCGAGGAACGGCCCGCGCCGCCCCTCGCACCCCGCGCCCTGACCTTCGTACGACCACTACCTCCTGAGGGCGGCCCGCCGTGCCCGCGGCAGGAACGTGAACACCGCCCCGCCGAGCAGGATCACCGTGCCGGCCACGAGGCCGAGGGCGCGCAGGGCGCCGTCGTTCGAGGCGCCGGTCTCGGCGAGGCCGCCGCCGGTGGCGTCACCGCCCCCTGCCGATCCGCTTGCCGAGCCTCCCGCGGAGCCGGAGCCGGAGCCGGAGCCGGAGCCCGAACCCGAGCCGGTCGCGCCGCCCTCCACCGCCGTGGTGTCGATCTCCAGGGAGACCGCCGTCTTGGTCGGGGTGCACGTCGTCGTGGTGCCCAGCGCCTTCACCGTGAGGACGCCCGGCGACAGCGTCGACTTGCCGTCGGCGCCCGGCTTGTAGGTGCCGGTCAGGTCGGGGATGGTCATCGGGTCGCCGGACTTGATCGGCTCCTTGTTGGTCGGGCCCTCGACGGCGACGGTGCCCTTGTCGGCGCCGCCGAGCTGGACCGCCATCGACGGCTTGACCGAGTCGGCCGGGATGTCGGCGGGGCTGTCCATCACCGACTTCTTGAACTTGACCGTCAGGGCGTAGTTCCCGCCGTCCTTCTTGGCGTTGATCTGCACCGGGGACGTCGCGTTCTTGTCGCCGATGGGGGTCTTGCAGGCGTACGGGATCTCGACCTCCTTGCCGGTGAAGTCGCTCTGGCCGCCTCCGCCACCGCCGGTCGTGCTTGATCCGCCGGCGGTGCCGCCCGTACTCGTACTGCTCGACCCGCCGCCGGACGTCGTCCCACCGCCGGACGTCGTACCGCCCGTCGAGGTCGTGGAGCCGCCCGTCGAGGTCGTGGAGCCGCCCGTCGACGACGACCCGCCTCCGCCGTCCGTGACCTTGATGGTCACCGCCGGCTTGACCGTCTCCTTCGGCGTGCACTTGGTGTCGGTGGAGACCGGCTTGCTGACGTTGATGGTGTACGCGTCCGGGGTCAGCGTCACGTCCCCGGCCTTGGTCAGTTTCAGCTTGCCCGTCATGTCGGACAGGACCATCGGGCTGTTCTTCTTGATCGCCGGGTTCTTGCGGGGCCCCTGCACCTTGAGGTCACCGGTCTGGGCGCCGCCCACCTTCACGGTGCCGGACGGCTGGACGGTGTCGGCGGCGAGGTCGAGGACGTCCGGGTTCTTCGACGCGGCCTGGGTCGTCTTCCAGACCACGTCGATCTCGTCGCCGACCTTCGCGGTCGCCGGGGCGGTGATGTCGGCCACGGTGGTTCCCTCGACCGGGGGCAGCCCCGAGATGGAGGGCGGGATGCACTCCGTCTTGAAGCTGGACTCGGCCGCGTGCACCGGCGCCGCGGCGAGCCACAGCCCCGCGCCGGACAGGATCAGGGCACAACCGGCCGCACCGGCCCTCCGTTGCGTGCTCACGAATGTCCTTTCGTCGTCTGACTGTTGTCGGGCGGTGCGGAGAGCTGTCCGGCCGCGGGTCCGCCCGGACCGGTGTCCGGGGTGAACCAGGGCAGGGTGGTCGTGGAGGCGCCGGTGTCGCCGTTCGTGCGTCCCGACGGCGGGCCGCTCGGCGCCGGACCCGGATCGGGGTCGCGCGGCCGCTGCGTGAACGTCAACTTCGGGAGCCGCACGGTGAGTTCGGCGAGGCGCTGGCTGCCGCGGTGGCGTCCGGTCGCGTACCGGTCGCGCGGGCGCAGCCGGTCGACGACCGCCATGCCGATCCGGAAGACTGCGGCCGGCACGACGACGCAGAGCAGGATCCAGAACAGCGTCACACCCCAGGGCCGGCCCACGCCCCACGGCTGTTCGGCGAGGACCTTGCCCTCGTACTTGAGGGAGACGAGATAGCTGCCGCTCGCGCCCGCCGTCAGCTCCACGGGCAGCTTGATCTGCGCCTTGCGGCCGGGCGCGATCGTGCCGCGCCACTGCTGTTCCTCCCACTCGGGCGCGAACACCCCGTGGGAGGTGCCCACGTGGAAGACCGGGTTCTTGACCGGGGTCGAGCCGACGTTGCCCACGGTGAACGTGAAGGTGCGCGCGGGCGGGGCGCCGAACCAGGTGAGCAGGCCGCTGGAGCCGTCGAGCCGGGTGTCGGTGACCATGGCGAGGCGTCCGTTGCCGGACGCGGCGGGCAGCGGTTTCACCGGGTGCCCGGCGACGGTGAACGCGGCGTCCACGGCCGCCTTCTCCCCCATCACCGTCGCCACGTGGACGACGCACGGGCACGCCTTCGGCGGCTCGGCGACGGGCAGTTTCTTGCGGAACGTGCCGTGGGCGTCGGTGGTGACGGCGAGCCCGTCGGCGTTGGCGCAGGAGTTGGTGCCGCCGATGACACCGCGCTGCGGGCTCGACTGCCCGCAGATCAGCAGCATCAGCAGCGCCTTCGGCCGCCAGTCCGCGCCCTTCACGGTGATCGAACCCCCGGTCCCCGCCTGGGACTTGGAGAGGGTGACGGTCGGCTTGTCGGCGGCTGCGGCCCACGGCGCGGTGCCCGCGAGCAGGGCCGCCGCGAGGACGAGGACGGTCAGCAGCCGCGGGGCGCGGGCGCTGCGGCGGTTCATGGCGTACTCCCTTGTCCTTGCCTGCGTCGGCGTACGTGGATGGTGAGAGCGGCGCCCGCCCCCGCGAGCACGGCGAGGGCCCCCGCGAGCGCTCCCCACGGCACGAACCGGGCGCTCGCCGTCGCCGAGTCCGCCGCGCCGCCGCCCGCCGTGACCGTCACCTTCACGTCGACGGCGTCGAGCGCCGGCGCGTCCCCCCAGGGTTCGGTGAGACTGGCCCGGCGCCCCGGCAGCAGTTCCACCGGCAGCGTGCGCGCGGGCCGGTCGAGCACGGAGCCGAAGACGCCGTCGGCCCGGACGGTGAGGCGCGGGCTGAGCGTCGTGTTGCCGCGGTTCACGACGTCGTACGTGATCGCGTCCCCGCCGACCTGTACGTGCTCCACGGTGAGCGCCGACAGGGTGGGCCCGCTCACCCGCAGGTGCACGCTGACCCCGGCCTGCCGTCCCCCGGCGCTCGCCACGATCGCGCCCGGGTGGTCGCCGGGTGTCGCGCCCGCCGGGACGGTCACCGTGAACGGGATCTCGGCGCGGGTGCGGGCCGGTACCTTCACGGACTTCTCGGCGAACGTGATCCAGGCACCGGTGTCCCGCGCCTTGGCCCGCACGCCGAGCGCGCCGTCGGCCCGGTTGTCGGCGTCGGCGCCGCGCAGCGCCACCCGCAGGGGCTCGGCGGTCGGATTGGTGACGGCCACCTTGTCCTCCAGGGTGGTGCCGGGGGTGCCCTCCGCGTAGATGTACGGGCGCGCGGAGCCGCCGGCGGAGGGCGTGATCGACCAGGTGGCGCGGTCCGCCGCGGCGGGGGCTGCGCAGCACGCCACGAGCAGCGCGGCTCCGATCAAGCCGTTCAAGCCCCTGCGGCGATCGAGCAGCGGGGTCCGGGGCGGAGCCCCGTGGCCCGCGCGCCGTAGGGGCTGATCCTTCGTCGGCGGGTGCAGCGTCATCTCTGGTTGCCCGCGCAGTTCCCCGCGCCCCTCAGCGGGGCGAACCCTGACGGCGACGGGTGAGCCACAGGGTGCCGGCCGCACCGGCCAGCAGCACCGTGCCGCCCAGCGTCCCCAGCGCGATCGCCGAGTCCTCGGGCCCGGTCTGCGGCAGCTCACCCCCACCGGAAGGCGCCGACTGCGAGCCTCCCGTGGACCCGGAACCCGCGGAGCCCCCGGAACCTCCGGCCCCCTTCACATCCAGCTCCAGGGACGGCTTCGGCTTGTTCGACGGCGTGCACGTCGTCGTCGTACCGAGCGCCTTGATGGTGAGGACACCGGCGGTGAACGTCACGTGCCCGCTCTTCTTCGGCGTGTACGTCCCGCTCAAGTCACTGATCTTGATGGGGGTGTTGGCGGGGATCGCCTCGGCGTTCGGCGGCCCGGACACCGGCAGCGTGCCGCTCTCCGCGCCGCCCAGCTGGATCACGGCGCTGGGGCTCATCGCACCCTTGCCGAGCTCGACGGGGCTGGACGAGACGCCCTTCTGGAAGGACATCGTGATCTTGTATCCGCTGCCGCTCCTGACCGACTTCATGTCGATCGGGGAGACGGCGCCCTTGTTGCCGATCGGCGTCTTGCACTGGTAGTTGACGTCCTGCACCGTGGCCGAAGCGCTGGGGGCGGCCATCAGCACCGCCGAGCCGGCCAGGGCCGCGCTGAGCGCGAACGCGGCGGTTCGTTTCTGGTACGTCCGGTACGACACCTCGAGAATCCCTTCGAGCCGACGGTTACTGACGGTTCATCAGATGCGGGTGGCTCAAGGTACGCCCGGGACCTTGCCGAGGGAAGACAAAGTGCGCGCCGGATCGAAGACGATCCGACGCGCACGAAACACACACAGAACGGCTCAGGCGGGAGCGCCCAGCTCCGCCCACACGGTCTTGCCCGTGACACCCGGCGTGCGCACAACTCCCCAGTCCAGACAGAGGCGTTGGACGATGAACATGCCATGGCCGCCCGGGCGCCCCGCCCGGTGCGGGGTGCGCGGCGCGGGCTGTCCGGCGCCGCGGTCGGCGACCTCCAGGCGCAGCACCTTGTTGTCGAGGGAGACGATCAGCTCGTCGGGACCCTCCGCGTGCAGGCAGGCGTTGGTGACCAGCTCGGAGACGACCAGCAGGACATCCTCGGCCGCGGCACGCCGGTCCGCGGTCGCCGCGGGCAGCCAGCCCCAGGCATGGAGCGCGTCGCGGGTGAAGTCGCGGGCGAGCGGCACGATGCCGCTCGCCCCGTCGAGGCTCAGCCTGCGGACCTGACGGCCCGTGGCAGCCGGCGGATCGCCGGGCTCGGGGCCGTGGTCGCCCGGCGAGTAAGGCCGGGTGGTGCTCATCAGCACTTCACCTCACCGATTCACCAATTCAGCTTCAGGATGTCGTGGTTCGTGTCGCGATGGTCGCGGTCGTCGCGGTCGTCGCGGTCGTCATGGTCGTCATGGTCGTCGTGGCCGCCCGGTCGTGATGCGGGCCACAGGGGTGGTCGGGTGTCTCCTGCCCGGGCGGACGGCGGGAACACCCACGAATTCCGTCCGGCGCCTGTGACGCTGGTAACGCCTCGATCACGCGGTGACAACTGGAGCGTAACTTCTACGCTGCGTGATCGCGGGGCCACCTGGTCACTCGGTGGCGAGCGCCGCTTCCAGAGAGTCATGCACCGTGAAGACGGCCTCGGCGCCGGTGATCTCGAAGACCCGGGCCACCACGGGAAGCATTCCCGCCAGGTGGACCCCGCCGCCGGCGGCCTCGGCCTTGAGGCGGGCGCCCAGCAGGACGTTCAGCCCGGTGGAGTCGCAGAACTCGAGCCGCGAACAGTCGATGACCAGGCGGGACAGGCCGTCCGCAAGGCATTCATCGAGGGGTTCGCGCAAGAGATCGGCGGTGTGGTGATCCAACTCACCGGCCGGGGTCACGACGGCACTGGAGCCCTCGTGTCGCACCTCGACCAGAAGCCGGCCCAGATGCGCGCTGCCGACTGTCCCGCGGTCCATGACGTCTCTCTCTCGCTGCCTTCGACGTGCCGATTGACGCCCTCGAACACTACGCCTTCTCCACGCCCCCCGGTACCCGAACAACCTCTAGAAATCGGACATTTACCACCAGACCGCACTTGCGGCCCGGTGAGGAAAGCGGGTAGGCCTAGTAAGGACAGCATTCGACACGACCGGCTTTGGAGGCGCCGCACACCGCAGTGCACGTATCGGCATCGGCAGCCATATGCCGAGAACGATGGAGGACACATGTCACCCCGGCTCGACGAATCGCGTACTGACCAGGCGTCGTCGACTCTCCCCCCGGAACCCCCTGTCGACGACGTACCCGAGAATGCGTCCGACACTCTCGAGGGCCTCGAAGGCCTTCCGGAGATCCCTCCGTTCGACGAGGTCGGACCGCTCGACGCGCGAGCCCTTTCCAAGACCCTCTTCGAGCGCCTCGAGTCGCTCGAGGAAGGCACCCACGAGTACTCCTACGTCCGCAACACCCTGGTCGAGCTCAATCTCGCCCTGGTGAAGTTCGCGGCCTCCCGGTTCCGCTCCCGCAGCGAACCGATGGAGGACATCATCCAGGTCGGCACCATCGGCCTGATCAAGGCGATCGACCGGTTCGAACTGAGCCGCGGCGTCGAGTTCCCCACCTTCGCGATGCCGACCATCGTCGGCGAGATCAAGCGATTCTTCCGCGACACGTCCTGGTCGGTGCGCGTTCCGCGCCGCCTGCAGGAGCTCCGTCTCGACCTTGCCAAGGCGGGCGACGAGCTCGCCCAGCAGCTCGACCGCGCCCCCACGGTGGGCGAGCTCGCCGAGCGCCTGGGCATCACGAACGACGAGGTCGTGGAGGGCATGGCGGCGTCGAACGCGTACACCGCCTCGTCCCTGGACGCCCAGCCGGAGGAGGACGACTCCGAAGGTGCCCTGGCCGACCGCATCGGCTACGAGGACCACGGCCTGGAGGGCATCGAGTACGTCGAGTCCCTCAAGCCGCTGATCGCCGAGCTCCCGCCGCGCGACCGCAAGATCCTGTCACTGCGCTTCGTGGCGAACATGACGCAGTCGGAGATCGGCGACGAGCTGGGAATCTCGCAGATGCACGTGTCGCGGCTCCTGTCGCGCACCCTCGTGCGACTGCGACAGGGGCTCACGGTCGAGGAGTGAGCCGACCCGCCCCTTGTACGCGTACGGGCCCGCCTCCCTGATCCCCGGGAGGCGGGCCCGTACGCGTAGCGCGGTTCAGGGGCGGCTTCCACTCGCGAGGACGGCGACGTGCGGAAGCGCCAACAGCCCGTCGGGGCGGGCCAGTTCGGCGGCGAGACGCTCGTAGTGCGTACGGGCATCAGCGCGCCCCTCGACGGACAGCGAACTCAGCAGCACCCCCACGCTGCCCACCCCCACGCCCGTGAACCCGTTCCACCACTCGTCGAGCCCGGCCCGGTGGTCCCAGGCGATCTCGTCGCCGCGCACGCCGGCGAGTCCGGCCTCGCGCAGCAGTCCGGCGACCCCGTCACCGGTCCGCTCGAAGTCCACGCCGGGGCGCGGCATCCCGTCGGGGCGCACCGCTCCCGCCGCTCCCATGGCCCGGCCGAGCAGGGTCTGACCTGCGGCGTTGGGGTTGCGCCAGAGCGTGACGGCGAGCCGCCCGCCCGGCCGCAGGACGCGCCGCATCTCGGTCAGTGCGGCGACGGGGTCCCCCACATGATTCAGGACGAAGTTGGCGGTGACGGCGTCGAACACCCCGTCTCCGAACGGGAGTTGGGGCAGCACGGCCGGCTCCGTGCGGGCCTCGGGCACCCGCGCCCGGGTGGCCGCCACCATGTCCGGCTCGGCGTCCACGGCGGTGACGTGCGCCCCTCTCAGCGCGGCCGCCTCGACGACACTGCCCGTCCCCGAGCCGACGTCCAGATGTGCGACGCCCGCTTCGACCCCTGCCGCGTCGAGCAGATCGGGCACGGGGTGGGCGCACAGCCGCTCGGCGGTGCGGCGGAAGGCGGCGGCGCGCCCGGCCCACATGCGGCGTTCGTGCGCGTCGAAGCGTGCGGCTGTCGTCGTCATGTCCACCGTCTCCTCAGCCAGGGTCCACGTGCGCCGAACGTACACCTGGGGAATACCTCCGGTCCCTTGACCAGCGGCGTGATCTGCGGCTTAGGGTGGCCGCCGCCGAGACAGGAGCCCTGCCCGCCATGACCAGCCCGTCCGCCTCCGCCCCTCTCGTCCTGCGGGAGATATCCCGCGAGACCCACTTGGCCCACCTCGCCCTGCACCCCGAGGCGAGCCACCTCCAGATCCCCGAGTGGGCCGGGGTGAAGCCCGACTGGACGGCGCGGAGCGTGGGCTGGTTCGAGGAGCGGCCGGGTGCGGCGGAGCCGTTGATGGTGGCCGCGGCGCTCGTCCTCTACCGCCAACTCCCGGGCACCCGCCGCTCGTTGGCCTACGTCCCCGAAGGGCCGTCGATCGACTGGACGTCCCCGCGCCTGGAACGCTGGCTGGACCCGTTGCGTGCGCACGTGGCTGACCAGGGCGCCTTCTCGCTCCGCATGGGCCCGCCCCTCATCGTCCGCGAATGGTCGGCCCGTACGGTCGCGGAGGGCATCGCCGACCCCGGCGTACGGCATCTGCACGGCATGTCCGCCGACGCGCTCGACGGGTCCGCCCTGGAGGTCGCCGAGCGGCTGCGGCGGCTCGGATGGCAGCCGTGCGCGGACGGGGACGACACCGGGTTCGGGGTCGGCCAGCCCCGCTACGGCTGCCGCGTCCCCCTGGCCGGCCGCTCGACGCAGGACCTCCGCGACGGCCTGATCCTGCACTGGTCCCAGTCCCTGCGCGCCTCCGAACTGGCCGGCGTCCGCGTCACCTGGGGCACCCCCGCCGACCTCCCCGACTTCCACCGCCTGTACGCGGCGACAGCGGCCCGCGACGGCTTCAAGGCCCGCCCCCTGGCCTACTTCCAGCGCATGTGGCAGGCCCTGAACGCGCAGGACGACGACCGTCTGCGCCTCTACCTCGCCGAACACGACGGCGAGACCCTCTCCGCCGCACTGATGATCACGGTCGGCTCCCACGTCTGGCACTCCTACGCCGCGTCCGCCCCCAAGGGCCGCGAACTGCGCCCCAGCAACGCCCTGTTGTGGCGCATGCTCACCGACGCCCACGCGTCCGGCGCGACCACCTACGACCTCCGCGCGATCACCCCGCTCCTGACCGACCCGAACCGCCTTCTGGGCCGCCTCCGCTTCAAGACGGGCACGGGCGGGAGGGCGGTCGAGTACCTCGGGGAGTGGGAGATCCCGGTGGGGGCGCGGGGGCGGGCGCTACAGCGGGCTGTGGGGGTTTATCTGGGGCGGCGGTGACGATCCGCGGCGCGCTCAGGCCCCCGCGTCGACGGGACGCAGCGCGGCCCTCACCAGGTCGATCGCTTCCCGCATGGTGCGGGCGGGGGCGGGCACCGAGGTCTTACTGGACTCCAGCCCGGCGCAGCGTCGGCAGATACCCCTGCCCGCACCGCGCGGCAGCGGGTCGCGGCACTCGGCGCACTCCCCGAGGGAGCGCACCGCCTGGACTCGCCTGCTCGGCGCGGGAGTTCGGTTCTCCAGGCGGTACCGGACGAGGGCGGCGGGGGCGCGCACCGGGCGGGGCAGGTCTGCGGTCAGGACCTGGCGGAGATCGGCTTCGGTGACACCGGCGGCCAGCCAGCGGACGGCGAGAGGTGCGAGGTGCTCGATGTCACGGGCGGCGAGGCGGAGTTCGGGGGCGCGGTCACCGAGCCGGACCAGGAAGTCCGCCGCCGCTGCGCGCTCCGCCGCGTCCGGCTCGACGGGGGCCGGGTCGGGGGTGTTGTCCTCGGGGGTTTCGCCCAAGGGGTATGAGCCGACGGCCTGCCCCGTCGCGTCACCGGCTGCCGGGTTCCGGTCACCCGGGCCGAACGCGTCGGCGATCTCTTCAGGTGACGTCAACGGCACGTTGGAGACCAGGACTTGAGTCGTCCACTGCCCCGTCTCCGGGTCCTGCGTACGCCGCGTATGCAGGTACCCCTCCTCCTCCAGCTGCCGCCTGGCCTTGCGTACGGCGATACGCCCTTCCGGCATCTTCTCGCCGAGGGACTGGACGGTTTCCCGCGAGCCCTCCGGGAGGGAGAGCGCCCAGCTGAGGAGGCGCACGGCCGTGCCGTTCAGGCGGGGATGCCTGATGATCTCGTTCGGGATCTGAGAGAAGAAGCGGGCAGGCGGGATAGCATGCTTGAGCATCGCGATGGACCTGTATTCCAGTCGTCGGTGAAGGCCCTCAGATCGGTGTTGGCGCACCGCTGGGGGCCGCTCCGTGTTCGCGCACGGAACGTGATGACGCGGTTACTGTAGCGCGGAGTTGGCGGCGAAGTTTACGAATGCGGTCCAGCTGTCCGGCGAAATGGCCAGCGTGGGGCCGGAGTTGGGGCCGTCGGTGTTCTTGGAGTCGCGGATGTGAATGGCGGAGGCGTGGGCGACCTCTACGCAGTCGCAGCCTTCAGCTCCGCTGTAACTGGGCTTGAACCATGCGAGGTTGGGGCATAGCTCCCCTGCAATCTGCTTGATCAACTTCGCGGAGTCACCCGGGGTCAGGCTGGCGAACGTGCACCGGCACGTGGCTGTCCCCGAGCGCGAGGTGCGGCTGCGTGCGCTGCCGGAGGACGGCGCGGTGCAGGTGTCCGTGGCCGACCGCTCCCCCGCGCTGCCGATGCCGCACGCCGAGCCCGACTGGGAGGCGGAGTGCGGGCGCGGGATGTTCCTCATCGCGGCGACGGCCGACCTGTGGGGCGTCCTGCCGACGCGGGACGGGAAGCTGGTGTGGGCGCTGCTGACGGAGCCCGGGCCTCGCTCGGCCGGGTGAAAACGCCGCACGATCCTGGAAAGCGCCGCACGGTGCTCCTAGCGTGAGGCCATGACCACACGCGTGCCCATCCGGCAGCTCCAGCAGCACGCCAGCGAACTCATCGACCGGGTCGCGGCGGGCGAGCGGGTCGAGATCACCCGGAACGGCCGCCTGATCGCGGTCCTGGGCCCTCCCGATCCCGAGCAGCGCGTCATGGAGGACCTGGTGCGCACGGGAACGGTGGATCCCGACAACGCGGCATCGGCTCGCGGCCTCGGCGACTGGCAGCCGCTGCCCGCCCGGCCCGGATCCCCCGCCAAGCTCTCTGAGGTACTGCTCCAGATCCGCGAGGAAGAGGACCGGTGATCTACCTCGACTCGTGCGCACTGCTGAAGTTTCTCCTGCCGGAAGCCGAGACGGACGCCCTGCGCACGTTCCTGTCGGCGCGCGCCACGGAAGGGCATGTGACGTCGGCGCTCTCGCAGACCGAGGTGTTCCGCACGCTCGTACGCGTAGGGGCCGACCCCGAAGTGGGCGATGCGGCAGAGGAGTTGCTCGGCAGACTGCTGCGGATCCGCGTCACCGACCCCGTGCTGCGGGCCGCCGGGATGTTCCCCCTACAGCATCTGCGCAGCCTCGACGCGATCCATCTGGCGAGTGCGGAGTACCTGGAACACGCGCTGACCGCGTTCGTCACGTACGACAAGCGGCTTGCGGCGGCCGCAACCGAGCGCGGCCTGCCGGTCGAGTCACCCGGCGCCGGCGCCTGACTCCCGGTAGCGCCGGAAGGCCTCGCGTGCGTCCGGGACGAAGTTCTCGTGCTGGACGAGGTGCGTGAGTTCGGCGGGTGTCAGCCAGGCGTGCCAGGCGATTTCTGTCGGGTCCGGGGTGAGGGGGGTCGTCACGACGGCCTCGTGCAGGGCCAGCCAGTACGGGCTGATCGCCCCCTCGCAGCGGTACTTGAAGATGAAGCGCGGGGCGGCCTCGACGCCGAGTTCTTCCTTCAACTCCCTTGCCGCGGCCTGTTCGTAGGACTCGGAGACCTCTACCGCGCCGCCGAGCATCCAGTTGTAGTGGCCGGGGAAGCGGGAGGCCGTGGCGGGGCGGCGGTGGACGAGGTAGCGGCCCTGGGGGTCGCGGCAGGTGATCGTGGCGATGCGGTGCAGCCAGTGGTGGCGGATCGCGTCGGCTCTGGTGACCACGGACAGCACCTCGTCGTGGTCGTCGACTCGCTCTACGCACTCGGCGCTCATGCGCGGCGGGCTATCAAGTGGGCGTCCAGGAAGCCGCGTTCGGAGGCAGGGTCGTGGAGCAGGCGGGCGAAGGGGGTCAGGCCGGCGTCGGTCAGGAGGGCGGCGAGGCGGTCCGGCGGCCAGCTGTAGGCGGGGGCCACCTTGTGGTCGAAGCGGATCGGCTCCGGCTCCTCGGTGCCGAAGAAGGAGACCAGGAGCAGGCCGCCCGGCGTCAGGACGCGTACCTGCTCGGCGAGCAGCGTCGGCAGGTCCTCCGGCGGGGTGTGGATCATCGAGTAGTGGGAGAGCACGCCGCCCAGCGCGCCGTCCTCGACCGGCAGGGACTCCATCCGCGCCTCCTGGAAGCGCAGAGAAGGGTGGGCTCGCCGGGCGTGGTCGATCATGCCCGGGGAGAGATCGAATCCGTGGGCGTCGAGGCCCATTTCGGTCAGCATGGCCGTCAGGTGTCCGGGGCCGCAACCGACGTCCGCCGCGCGGGAGTTGCCCGTCGCCCGCACCAGTTCGGCGAAGGTGCCGATCATGGACCGGGAGAACGGCTGCGTCTCCAGCCGGTCCGCGAACAGCGACGCGTACAACTCGACGACCCCGTCGTAGGCCGCCCTGGTCTCGTCCTGGTGATTCGCCACGGCCGGACTCTATCGGGGCGGTGCGGCCGGCTCTCAGACGCCGTCGTCGCCCTGGTTCCGGTTCCCGGAGTTCCGGTTCGACTTGACGGTGGCGGACACCGCGTTGGCCGCGCCGACCGTCACGGTCGACGCGATCCGCGTCCAGCGGGGGCCGCCGCGGGCCGCCCATACGGAACACGCGAACCCGAACGCGGCGACCACCAGCAGCGCGAGCAACAGGGTGAGGATCATGCCGCTGAGCATGACAGGTACGGCAGGTACGGCAGGTTATGAGGGCTGGGTCAGGCTGACCGCTGCCCCGCCCGCCAGACCTGCGACACCAGCGGGACCCCCGGCCGGTACGCCAGATGTACGTGGCTGGGGGCGTCGAGGAGTGCCAGGTCCGCCCGCGCGCCCGGGGACAGGTGGCCCACGTCCGTGCGGCGGAGCGCCTTCGCGCCGCCCGCTGTCGCCGACCAGAGGGCCTCGTCGGGGGTCATGCCCATGTCCCGTACCGCGAGGGCGATGCAGAAGGGGACGGAGGACGTGAAGGACGAGCCCGGGTTGCAGTCCGTGGAGAGGGCCACCGTCGCGCCGGCGTCGATCAAACGGCGGGCGTTCGGCCAGTCCGCTCGGGTGGAGAACTCCGCTCCGGGGAGCAGCGTTGCCACCGTGTCGCCCTGAGCCAGTGCGTCGACGTCCGCGTCCGTGAGGTGGGTGCAGTGGTCGGCCGACGCGGCGTCCAGTTCCACGGCCAGTTGGACTCCGGGGCCGTAGCTGAGCTGGTTCGCGTGGATGCGGGGGTGGAGGCCCTTCGCCTTGCCCGCAGTGAGGATGGCGCGGGCCTGGTCGCCGTCGAACGCGCCCTTCTCGCAGAAGACGTCGATCCAGCGGGCGTGGGGTGCGCACGCGTCCAGCATCTCGCCCGTCACCAGGGACACGTACGCCGCCGGGTCGTCCGCGTAGTCGGGCGAGACGATGTGCGCGCCGAGGTAGGTGACCTCGTCCGTGTGGGCCGACGCGATGCGCAGGGCTCGCTCTTCGTCGGCCGTCGTCAGGCCGTAGCCGGACTTCGTCTCGAAGGTCGTCGTGCCCTGGCGGAGGGCCTCGGAGAGGTAGCGGGTGAGGTTCGCTTCGAGGGCCTCCTCCGTTGCCGCGCGCGTCGCCGCGACCGTGGTGCGGATGCCGCCTGCCGAGTAACTGCGGCCTTCCATACGGGCGTTGAACTCCGCCGTGCGGTCGCCTGCGAAGACCAGGTGGGAGTGGGAGTCGACGAAGCCGGGGATCACGGCCCGGCCCGCCGCGTCGTGGCGCTCGTCCGTCGCGGGGACCTTCGCCGTCGGGCCCACCCAGGCGATCTTGTCGCCCTCGATGACGAGTGCGGCGTCGTGGATCTGGCCGAGGGGGCCCTCGCCCGTCTCCGGGTTGTTCGTGACCAGGGTGGCGATGTTGGTGATGGCCGTGGTGGGCATCGGCATGGTTCCTCTTCCTGAGACTTCCTTAGGGCGCGGGGCTCCGCCCCGGGCCCCGCTCCTCAAGCGCCGGAGGGGCTGAACGGTCAGTGCAGCGCCGCGATCGCGTCCCGTAGGGCCCCGGCCACATCGCCGACGCCCACATGCTCCCCGTCCCGTACGACGACCCGGCCGCCCGAGACCACGTGCGTGACATCCGCCGCAGTCGCCGCGAACACCGCCGTCTCCGCCCCCAGGCGCGGCAGCGCGCCCGCGGTGCGGACCGAGTCGAGGGTGATCGTGACCAGGTCGGCGAGGGCGCCCGACTCCAGGACGCCCGCGTCGGTCCAGCCGAGGGCCGCGTGGCCGTCGGCGGAGGCCGCGCGGAGCAGGGCCGCCGCCGTCCAGTGGCCGCGGGTGCGCGAGCGCAGGCGTTCGTTCAGTTCCATCGCGCGGGCCTCTTCGAAGAGGTCGATGACCGCGTGGCTGTCCGAGCCGAGGGAGAGGGGCGAGCCCGCCTTCTGGAGGGCCGTCGCAGGGCCGATGCCGTCCGCCAGGTCGCGTTCCGTGGTGGGGCACATGCAGGTGCCCGTACTCGAACCGCCGAGCAGCGCGATGTCGGCGTCCGTGAGGTGCGTGTTGTGAACACCGGTCGTGCGCACGCCCAACACCCCCGCGTCCGCCAGGAGTTGGGTCGGCGTGCAGCCGTGGGCGGCCTGGCACGCGTCGTTCTCCGCCGTCTGTTCGGAGAGGTGTACGTGGAGGGGGGCCTGCCGGTCCGACGCCCAGGAGGCGACCGTGGACAGCTGGTCCGCCGGGACCGCGCGCACCGAGTGGACGGCCGCCCCGATCCGGACCCCGGGGCGCTCCTTGAGCAGCGACGCCCGCTCGGCCCACGCGTCCGCCGTGCCGTCGGAGAAGCGCTGCTGGTGGCGGTCCGGCGCCTTGCCGAACCCCGACGACAGGTACGCCGTGTCGAGGAGCGTGATGCGGATGCCCGCCTCGTCCGCCGCCGCGATCAGCGCCTCCCCCATCGCGTTGGGGTCCGCGTACGGGGTGCCGCCCGGCTGGTGGTGCAGGTAGTGGAACTCGCCGACCGCGGTGATGCCGGCCAGCGCCATCTCCGCGTACACCGCCCGCGCGAGCGCGTGGTAGCTGTCCGGGGTGAGGCGGTCCGCGACCCCGTACATCACCTCGCGCCACGTCCAGAAGGTGCCCGAGCCGACCTGGACGGTCGAGCGCAGGGCGCGGTGGAAGGCGTGGGAGTGGGCGTTGGCGAGGCCGGGGAGGGTCAGGCCGCGCAGGATCGTGGCGCCCGGCGGCGGGGTCTCGACGTCCTTGCGGACGGACGTGACGCGGTCGCCCGTCACCTCGACCACCACGCCCGGCTCCACCGTCGGGTCGAGCCAGGCGTGCTCCAGCCAGTACGTCGTCATCGGCTCAGACGTCACTTGCAGGCCAGTCCTTCCAGTACGTCGGCCAGGGCGCGCACCCCGGCGAGGCAGTCGTCCTCGGCCGCGAACTCGGCCGGGGAGTGCGAGACGCCCGTCGGGTTGCGTACGAACAGCATGGCGGTGGGGATCGACTGGGCCAGGATTCCGGCGTCGTGTCCCGCGCCCGTGCCCAGGACGGGCGCCTTCACCTCGGTGCGCGTACCGAGGATGCGGGCCAGCTCGTCGCGCAGCGCATGGTCGAACTCGACGACCGGCGTGAACGACTCCCGCGTCAGCGATACGTCGATGCCGTGCGCGTCCGCGTACTCGCGCGCCGCCTTCTCGATGCCGGTGACCGTGGCGTCCAGGGACTGCTGGTCGGCCGCGCGCGAGTCGAGCCAGCCTCGGACCAGGGACGGGATCGCGTTGACGCCGTTCGGCTCGACGGAGATTTTGCCGAACGTCGCCACCGCGCCCGCCAGTTGGGCCTCGCGGCGCGCCGCGAGGACCGTCTCCGCGTACGTGAGCATCGGGTCCCTGCGGTCGACCAGGCGGGTGGTGCCCGCGTGGTTGGCCTCGCCGCGGAAGTCGAAGCGCCAGCGGCCGTGCGGCCAGATGCTGCTGGCGATGCCGACCGCGTCGCCGGACAGGTCCAGGGCGCGGCCCTGCTCGACGTGGAGTTCGATGAACGCGCCGATACGGGCGAGGCGTTCGGGGTCCGCGCCGATCGACTCCGGGTCGTAGCCGGCCTTCTCCATCGCCTGGGGGAGGCTGGTCCCGGTGGCGTCCTTCAGCTCGTACGCCTGCTCGCGCGTGAGGACACCCGACGTGAGGCGGGAGCCCACGCAGGCCAGGCCGAAGCGGGCTCCCTCCTCGTCGCCGAAGTTGGTGATCGCGAGCGGCTTGGTGAACTCCACGCCCCTGTGGCGGAGTTCGTCGAGCGCGGCGAAGGACGAGACGACGCCGAGGGGGCCGTCGAAGGCGCCGCCGTCGGGGACGGAGTCCAGGTGGGAGCCGGTGACGACCGCGTCGCCCGCCTCGGGGTCGCCGAGCCAGGCCCACTGGTTGCCGTTGCGGTCCAGTTCGTAGGTCAGGCCGCGGGACTCGGCCTGCGCCTTGAACCAGGCGCGGCAGTCGGTGTCGGCCTCCGTCCAGGCGTAGCGGCGGTAGCCGCGGGAGTCTCTGTCCTGGCCGATGGGGAGGAGGTCCTGCCACATTTCCAGGAAACCCGGGGTCGCGGGGCTCTGCCCCGGACCCCGCTCCTCAGAGGCTTCGCGGGTCACTCGCTCTCCCGCATCGGCACGCGCACACCGCGCTCGTCCGCGACCTCGATCGCGTGCTCGTAGCCGGCGTCGACGTGGCGGATGACGCCCATCGCCGGGTCGTTGGTGAGGACGCGCTCGATCTTCTGGGCCGCGAGGTCCGTGCCGTCGGCGACGCACACCTGGCCCGCGTGGATGGAGCGGCCCATGCCGACGCCGCCGCCGTGGTGCAGGGAGACCCAGGACGCGCCGGAGGCCGTGTTGACCAGGGCGTTCAGGAGCGGCCAGTCGGCGATCGCGTCCGAGCCGTCCTTCATGGCCTCGGTCTCGCGGTACGGGGATGCCACCGAGCCCGAGTCGAGGTGGTCGCGGCCGATGGCGACCGGGGCCGAGAGCTCGCCGGACGCGACCATCTCGTTGAACTTGAGGCCCGCCAGGTGGCGTTCGCCGTAGCCGAGCCAGCAGATGCGTGCCGGGAGGCCCTCGAAGGAGATGCGCTCGGCGGCCATGTCGAGCCAGCGGTGCAGGTGCTTGTTGTCGGGGAAGAGTTCCTTGATCGCGGCGTCCGTCTTCGCGATGTCGGCCGGGTCACCGGAGAGCGCCGCCCAGCGGAACGGGCCGAGGCCCTCCTCGAAGAGCGGGCGGATGTGCGCCGGGACGAAGCCGGGGAAGTCGAAGGCGCGCTCGTAGCCGGCCTTGCGGGCCTCGTCGCGGATGGAGTTGCCGTAGTCGAAGACCTCCTTGCCCTTGTCGAGGAAGCCGACCATGGCCTCGACGTGCAGGCGCATCGACTGGCGGGCCTTCTCGGTGAAGCCGGCCGGGTCCGCCTCGCGCTCCTTGTCCCAGTCCTCGACGGAGATGCCGACGGGGAGGTAGGCGAGCGGGTCGTGGGCCGAGGTCTGGTCCGTGACGATGTCGATCGGGGCGTCGCGGCGCAGGAGCTCGGGGAAGATCTCGGCCGCGTTGCCGACGACGCCGATGGACAGGCCACGGCGCTCGTCGCGGGCCTTGATCGCCAGCTCCAGGGCGTGGTCGAGGTTGTCGGCCTTGACGTCCAGGTAGCGGGTGCCGATGCGGCGGTCGATGCGGGTCTCGTCGACGTCGACGCAGATCGCGACGCCCTCGTTCATGGTGACCGCGAGGGGCTGGGCGCCGCCCATGCCGCCTACGCCCGCCGTGAGCGTGATCGTGCCGGCCAGCGTGCCGTCGAACTTCTTGCGGGCGACCGCGCCGAACGTCTCGTACGTGCCCTGGACGATGCCCTGCGAGCCGATGTAGATCCACGAGCCGGCCGTCATCTGGCCGTACATGGTGAGGCCCTCGGCCTCCAGCTTGCGGAACTCCTCCCAGTTGGCCCAGTCGCCGACCAGGTTGGAGTTGGCGAGGAGCACGCGCGGCGCCCACTCGCTCGTGCGCAGGACGCCGACCGGCTTGCCGGACTGGACGAGGAGGGTCTCGTCCGACTTCAGCGTCTTCAGCGTGCGCACGATCGCGTCGAACGCCTCCCAGGACCGGACCGCCTTGCCCGTGCCGCCGTACACGACGAGCTTGTCGGGGTGCTCGGCCACCTCGGCGTCGAGGTTGTTCATGAGCATCCGCAGGGCGCCCTCCTGCTGCCACCCCAGGGTGTTGAGCTCGGTGCCGCGCGGGGCTCGTACGGGGCGGGGTCCTGACATCGGCGTGCCTCCTGTAGCTCACATGACCTTGGTTATTCACATCCTGACCCTCTGAATAGACCTAGTCAATCCCCGGCGGATGGTTCTCCGCATCGCGGGCATGCGTTCAGGCAATTGCGGCAGTACCCGTAGCAGCCACCTCGGGGGAGGCACCCGTGACGACCTCATCGGCATCCACCACCACCTCACCCGCCGACGGCGACACCCCGCTGCACCGCGCCATCGGCCCCAGGCTCCTGATCCTGTTCGTGATCGGCGACATCCTCGGCACCGGTATCTACGCGACGACCGGCAAGGTCGCGGGGAAGGTCGGCGGCGCGCTGTGGCTGCCGTTCGCGATCGGGTTCGTCGTGGCGATCCTGACCGCGGCCTCGTACGTGGAACTCGTCGGGAAGTATCCGAAGGCGGCGGGGGCGGCGCTCTACACGCAGAAGGCGTTCAAGGTCCCGTTCCTGACCTTCATCGTCGCGTTCATGGTGATGTGCTCGGGGCTCTCGTCCGCGAGCGCCGCCGCCCGCGCCTTCAGCGGCGACTACCTCGGCGAGCTGACGAACGACGCGCTGCCGCCGACGCTGATCGCGATCCTCTTCGTCCTCGCGCTCGCCGCCCTCAACCTGCGCGGTGTGAGCGAGTCCGTGAAGGCGAACGTCGTGCTGACCCTGGTCGAGCTGAGCGGGCTCCTGATCATCCTGGCCATCGGCGCGTACGCCGTACTGACGGGCGACGGGGAACCGTCCCGGCTCACCGAGTTCGAGGCGGGCGGGTCCGGATTCGCCCTGATGACCGGGGTGTTGGGGGCGACCGCGCTCGGCTTCTTCGCGTTCGTCGGGTTCGAGGACTCGGTCAACATGGCGGAGGAGACCAGGGATCCGACCCGGACCTTCCCGCGCGCCATCTTCATCGGCGTCGCCGTCACCGGGACCATCTACGTCCTCGTCGCGCTCGTGTCGTCACTGCTCGTCGACCACAAGACGCTGGAGTCGTCGAGCGGTCCGCTCCTTGAGGTCGTGAAGGCGGGCGGGCTCGACTTCCCGCACGAACTCTTCGCGCTCATCGCCCTGTTCGCGGTCACCAACTCCGCGCTGATCAACATCATGATGGCCTCGCGGCTCTGCTACGGCATGGCCAACGAACGGATCCTGCCGCGCGCCATGGGCCGGGTGCTGCCCGCGCGCCGCACGCCCGTCGTCGGCATCGTCTTCGTGTCGCTGCTCGCGATCGGCCTCGTGTCGACCGGCGAGATCGAGGGGCTCGGCGACACCACGGCGTTCCTGCTGCTGTGCGTCTTCGCCGTCGTCAACGTCGCCGTGCTCGTGCTGCGCCGCGACCCGGTCGGCCACCCGCACTTCCGTACGCCGACGATCCTGCCGGTGCTCGGCGCGCTGACCGCGCTGATCCTGGCGAGCCCGCTCGCCGACCGGCCCGCCGAGGTTTACATCCGGGCCGGCGTCCTCGTCGCCATCGGCATCGGCCTGTGGGCGGTGAACAAGCTGGTGATGAAGGCGCGCAGCGAGGAGTGACCCACGGGAAGAGAGGTAACTGCCGTGACTTTCCCGCCGGTTGGCGGATTCTAGTCCTCTGCACGCATGTTCCACTGGAAAATGCCAGAACGCTCACCAGCATTCCGTACGGTGCGTAGCGTCTGCGTCACACGTGCACCAAGGATGCACGGATGTGACGTACAAGGTGGGGGATTCAGGCGTGCCCGGAATCGACGAGTGTCTCCTCGAAGCCATGCGGCTGCCCGGAGCACGAGGCGCCTCGGTGGTCGACTGGACCAGCGGGCTGGCCCTCGGCACCGTCGGCGACTCGCCCAACGGCGACCACGAGGCCACCGCCGCCGAGGCCGCCGAGGTCGCCCGGCTCACCGCCGAGCACCGCGCGTTCGCGCCCGCCGACGGCGCGGACTGGACGGCCAACGGCGCGGAGCCGCCCGTCGAGGACGTCATCATCACCAGCCGGGACGGCTACCACCTGCTGCGTTTCGTACGGACCAGCTTCGACAGCAGCGTCTTCCTGCACCTGTGGCTGGACCGCTCCGACGGCAACCTCGCGCTCGCCCGGCTGCGCCTCGGCGACCTCGCCGACCGGCTGGTGCTGGGATGACCACCCGGGCCGGCGTCTCCCCCATGCTGCACCGGCTGGCCGCCGAGCGGGCGACCGGGGCGCTGATCCGCGAACACGGCACGCTCTACCTGGAGGACGGGCGCGTCGTGCACGCCGAGTCGCCCGCGACGCCCGGCATGGACGTCCTGCTCACCGCCAACGGCGTGATACCCGCCGACGGCTGGTGGGAGGCGGTCGACCAGGCGGGTGCGGGCCGCCGCGTCGGCCGCTATCTCGTGGAGCGGGGGCGGCTGTCCGACGGCGCGCTCGAACTGTGCCACCTGGGGGCCGTGTTCGACGCCGCGTACTTCACGCTCGCGCCCAGCAGCGGGCCGACCCGGTTCCGCTACGGGGTGGCGCACTGGTTCGGGACGGTGCGGCCGGTGCCCGTCGAGGCGGTGGAGCGGGAGACGCTGCGCCGCAGGGACCTGCTCCAGCGGATCTGGCCCGAACCGGACACCGACACGGCGCCCCTGACCCGTACCAGCGACGCGGACCTGCCGGTGCCGGCGCGGCGGCGGCTCGTCCTCGACCAGGTCGACGGGGCGCGCACCGCCTCCCAGATCGCGCTCGCCCTCGGCCGCCCCGCGTTCCACACCCTGGTCGACCTGCGCCGCCTCGCCTCCGGCGGCCTGATCTCCCCCGCCGCCCCCGAAGCCGCCGCCGTACCGGACTGGATCACGCAGCACGCCGACGTCGACGACCCCGATGTGGCCCTGCTGCGCCGGCTGCGGGCCGCCCTGGAGGCGCTGTGATACGCCGCCGCCTGGGCGCCTCGCGGCCTTCGCGAAAGCCTTCCCTGCCTTCCCTGCCCTTCGCGTCTTCCGGCCCTTCCGAGCCTTCCGAGCCTTCCGAAAGGAGACCACCCATGGTCGACGAGGCCGAACTCCTCGCCGAACTCCAGCGGTTGAGAGTCCGTGTGCCCCAGCTGACCGGGGCGCTCGCGGCCAGCGTCGACGGACTCGTCCTCGCCCAGGACACCCCCGGCGTCGAACCGGAGGGCGTCGCCGCGCTGACCGCCGCCGCGCTCGGCGTCGCCCAGCGCCTGGCCGACGCCACCGCGCAGGGGGCCTTCCGGGAGCTCCTGGTGCGCGGCACGGAGGGGTACGTCGCCACGTACGCCGCCGGGGACACCGCCGTTCTCACCCTGCTCGCCGAGGACCGGGTGAACGTGGGCCGGCTCCATCTGGAGGGGCGCAGGGCCGGGACGCGGATCGGCGAGCTCGTCACGACCGCGGCCCGTACCGAAGCGGCCAAGGAGTCCGCTCTACGGGCCAGGGGCCGGGCCCGCGCCCGCACGACGCCCGCGACGCCCGCGCTCCCGGTGCGCACCCCCAAGACGCCCGTGGTGCCCGAACAGCCCAACCCGCAGGCGGGCACGGCCCATTGAGGCCGTACCCACCGCACAGCACCGACCAGTAACGATCAGCAACGCAGAAATCCAGGAAAGGACCCACCATGGCCAACACAGAAACCGCCCTCAAAGACGCCCTCGCCTCCATCGAAGGCGCCTCGGCCGCCGCACTCGTCGACTACACGAGCGGCATGGCCCTCGGCACCATCGGCGGCTCCAAGAGCTTCGACCTGGAGGTCGCGGCGGCGGGCAACACCGATGTCGTGCGCTCCAAGCTGCGCACCATGGAGCACCTCGGCCTCAAGGACGAGATCGAGGACATCCTGATCACGCTGGGCACCCAGTACCACCTGATCCGGCTGCTCAAGGGCCGCGGCGGCAACGGCTTGTTCCTGTACCTGGTCCTTGACTCGTCCCGGGCCAACCTGGCGATGGCCCGCCACCAGCTGAAGAAGATCGAGGCCGAGCTGGAGGTCTGAGCCCCGGCCAGGCCCCGTCAGCGACGCCGTGCCCCGCCGGGCGCGGCGTCGCCCGCTGCCGTGCCGGTGACGCGGTACCCCTTGGCCTGCTTGCCGACGGGGGCGCCCGCACGCGGGCCGAGCCAGTCGACGCGCAGCCACACCAGGGATCCGTCACGGTGCTCGCGCCGCCCCAGCCAGACCGCCTTCAGCCACAGCCCGACCCCCGCGCCCGCCAGGGCCATACCGCCGGCCGCGGGCACGGCAGAGGCCGAGCCGAGCGCGGCGAGGAAGGCGAGGACCAGCCACCAGCGGTGCCCGCGCCGCCAGTTCCGTACGGTGACGGCGCGGTCCTGGAGCACGTCGAACCTGCCGGCGCGCGAGGCCGCGCGGGTCAGCCGCTCGTACCGCTTCCTGCGGCTGTACGCCACCGCCGCCGCGGCCACGAGGAAGAGGACGGCGCCCGTGAGCACCCCGATCCGGCGCCCCGTGAACCCGCCGGGCAGCAGCCCGATCCCGGCCGCGAGCAGCCCGAGCCACCACAGCGGCGCGGCTCCGGCCCGCACCACCACTGCCGTCCTGACCAGCCCCTGTGCTCCGCGCGTCACGCCGCGTCTCCCTCCGTCGGCGCGGAACGCTAGCGCCGGATTCTGAGGGAAGGCTGAGGGCTCGGTGAGAGCTCCCTCAGGAGCCGGTCACTCCTCCCAGTCGGACTCCCGCCGGGCGCGGCGGGCCGGGGCCCAGCGCAGGGTGTGCAGGGCGTTCACGCCGACGATGCCGAACCAGGCGATGAGCAGCCCGGCGCGGCCGCCGTTGACCGCGGCGATCGCGGAGAGCGGGATGGCGAGGACGAGGGAGACGACGGCGAAGCCGAAGCGCTCGCCCCAGCTGTCGGCGCCGGGGTCCTGGCCGCCGCGGCTGCCGCGGGCGACGACCATCTGCTGCTCGGCCAGCTGCCGGCGCACCCGACGGTCCACGACCGAGTCGAGGCGCTGCTCGACCTTGTCGACGAAGGAGTCCACGAGCGCGGACTCGTACTCCTCACCGAGCTCCCTGCGGGCGTGCAGGGTGGCGTCGAGTTCCTTCTTCAGTTCGGCGTCACGTGCCTGTTCGCGGGCTTCCATACCGCTTCACGTTACGCAGCACCGGCGCCCGTGACAGTGGGGCTAGCCCCCCTCTTGTCCGACTCGTCCCCGGTCCCCAGGACCGTGCGCTCCGGCACGTGCGAGGTGTCGCGGCGGGCGAGCGCCCAGTACAGGACGGCAGGGACGACCAGGCCGACGATCCACGACACGTCGGCGCCGCCGAGCGGCTCGACGAGCGGGCCCGTGTAGAAGTGCGTGGCCAGGAACGGCAGCTGAGCGAGGACGCCGACCGCGTAGACGACGAGCGCGTCCCAGCGCCAGGCCCCGTACCGGCCGCGGGGGTCGGCGAGGGCCGGGATGTCGTAGCGCTCCTTGGAGATCAGGTAGTAGTCGACGAGGTTCACCGCTGACCAGGGCGTGAAGAACGTCAGCAGGAACAGCAGGAAGTCCTTGAACGAGGCGAGGAAGCTGTCCTTGCCGAGCAGCGCCACCGCCGTGCCCGCCACCATGATGATCGCGATGTAGACGGCGCGGCCGCGCTGCGACAGTGCGCGCTGCCCGCGGAACCCGCTGATGCCGGTCACCATCGACATGAAGCCGCCGTACGTGTTGAGCACGTTGATGGTGAGCTTGCCGAGCGCGATCACGAAGTAGAAGAACGACGCGACGAGACCGGCGCCGCCGAGCGAGACGACGTATCCGACCTGGTTGTCGAGGAACGCGCCGCCGGACGAGGCCGCGACGAGCACGCCGAACGTCATCGACCACTGCGAGCCGATCGCCGACCCCGACAGCGTCCACCAGAACGTCGCCCGGGCGCTGGTGTCGCGCGGCAGATAGCGCGAGTAGTCGGCGACGTACGGGCCGAAGGCGAGCTGCCACGACGCCGACAGGGAGACGGCGAGCAGGAACATGGGGAAGGAGAAGTGCGCGTTGCCCAGCAGATCGCCGAGGTCGACGCGGTCGAGGAGGCGTATGCCCAGGTAGACGAAGGCGAGCGCGCAGATCACGCTCGCGACGCGGCCGAGTACGTGGATGACGCGGTAGCCCACGGCCGCCGTGACGGCGGTGACGACGGCGAAGAGGACGATGCCGGTGGTGTCGTTCGTGTGCGTCAGCTCGGCCGTCGCCTGCCCGGCGAGGACGCTGCCGGACGCGAAGAACCCAACGTACATGAGGATCACGAGGAGCAGCGGTACGACGGCGCCCTTGACGCCGAACTGGGCCCGCGACTGGATCATCTGCGGCAGGCCGAGCTTGGGGCCCTGCGCGGAGTGCAGCGCCATGACGGCGCCGCCGAGCAGGTTGCCGAGGACGAGGCCGACGAGCGACCAGACCACGTCGCCGCCGAAGACGACGGCGAGCGCGCCGGTGACGACGGCCGTGATCTGGAGGTTCGCGCCGAGCCAGAGCGTGAACTGGTTGAAGGCGCGCCCGTGCCGCTCGCTGTCGGGGACGACGTCGATGGAGTGCTTCTCCACTACCGCTGCCATGGTCGTGGCCTCCTACTTCTTGGTGAGCCCGTGCTTGCGGGCGTAGTCGTTCGCGACGTCCTCGGGGTCCTTCTTGTCCTTGTCGACGAGCCGGTTGAGCTCGGTGAGCTGCTCGGTCGTCAGGACGTTGCCGAGGCGCGCGAGGGCCTTGCGCACCGTCGAGTCGGCCTTGCGGTCGGCGATCAGCGGGACGACGTGCTGGCCGGGGACGAGGTTCTTCGGGTCGGTGAGGACGACCCAGTCGTTGGCGACGATGTCGGTGTCGGTGGTGAAGAGGTTCGCGACGTCGACATCGCCCTTCTTCAGGGCGCCCTTCACCAACGGACCCGACGAATCGAGGGACTTGAACTCCTTGAACTCGACGCCGTACACGTCCTTCAGGCCGACGGCGCCGACCTGCCGCTTCTTGACCTCGGGGGCGGCGCCGATGACGAGCTCGCCGTTGTGCTCCGCCAGATCGGCGAGGGACGTGAGGTGGTACTTCTTCGCCGTCTCCCGCGTGACGACGAACGCGTCCGAGTCCTCGGCCATCCCGTACGGGAGGATCTGGAGCCCGGCGGGGAGCGCCATCGCGAGCGCGTTCTGCATCTCGCCCTCCTCGGTGGCCGTCGCCTTGGCGTCGAGGTAGTGCAGAAGGGCGCCCTGGTACTCGGGCAGCAGGTCGATGTCGCCGCCCTTGAGGGCGGGGATGAGGATCTCGCGGGTGCCGAGGTTGGGCCGCACGGTGGTCTTCACCCCGGCCGCGCCGAGCACCGCGGCGTACAGATACCCGAGGACCTGGTTCTCGGTGAAGTTGGCGGTGCCGATGGTGACGCCGCCCTTGCTGGAGCCGGCGCCCGATCCGCCCGAACTCCCGCTCCCGTCAAGGGAGGTGATGCCGCCGGAGCAGGCGGCGACGGCGGGGACTGCGGCCGCGGCGAACAGGCCGCCGAGGAGAGTACGTCGGTTCATCTGGGCTTCTCCTAGGCGGACTTGAGAGCGGCGGAGCCGGTGGGGCGGTGACGGAACAGGAGGCGCTGGAGGCCGGAGAGTGCGAGGTCGAGGACGACGGCGACGACCGCGACGAGGACGGCGCCGCCGAGCACCTGCACGAGGTCGCGCTGGGCGAGCCCGTCGAAGACGTAGCGGCCGAGCCCGCCGAAGGAGACGTACGCGGCGATGGTGGCGGTCGCGACGACCTGGATGAGGGCGAGCCGCAGGCCGGTCATGATGAGCGGCAGCGCGAGCGGCAACTCGACCTGGAACAGGACCTGGTGGGCCCGCATCCCCTGGCCGCGCGCCGCGTCCCGCACCTCGGCGTCGACGGCGGTCATCCCCGCGTACGTGTTCGTCACGATGGACGGCACGGCGAGCGCGACGAGGGCGATGTAGACGGGCCACATCGACAGGCCGCTCGCGAGGAACACCAGCACCACGAGCCCGACGGTGGGCAGCGCGCGCCCGAACGACGACAGGTTGATGGCGAGGAAGGCGCCGCGCCCGGTGTGCCCGATGAGCAGGCCGACGGGCAGCGCGATGGCGGCGGCGATGAGCGTGGCGAGCAGCGAGTACTGGAGGTGCTCGGCGAGCCGGTGCCCGATGCCGTCGGACCCGGTCCACTGCTCGCCGCTGACCAGCCACGATCCGAGGTTCTTGAAGAGTTCGTACATGGCGGTCAGGCCTTCCGAGTACGGGTCCGGGTGCGGGCCCACGGCGTCAGCAGCCGCTGCACGCCGACGAGCAGCGCGTCGGCGACGAGCGCGAGCAGCAGCGTGAGGACGACGCCGACGACGACCGGGGTCGGGAAGTTCCGCTGGAACCCGTCGGTGAACAGCTGGCCGAGCCCGCCGTCGCCGATGTAAGTGGCCACGGAGACGAGGGAGATGGCCATCACGGTCGCGATCCGGACCCCGGCCATGATGACGGGCAGCGCGAGCGGCAGCTCGACGGTGAGCAGCGTGCGCAGCGGCCGCGTACCCATGGCCTTGGCGGCTTCCTTCGTCTTGTGCGGTACGGAGTCGAGTCCCTCGACGGTGTTCCGCAGCAGCACGACGAGCGTGTAGACCGTCAGGCCGATGACGGTGGTGGTGCGGGTGAGCCCGGACACCGGGAGCAGCAGCACGAAGATCGCGATGGACGGGATGGTGAACAGGACGTTCGAAAGCCCGAGCAGAAACCCGCGCAGGGGACGCACCCGGTGCGCGACGACGGCGAGCGGCAACGAGATCAGCAGCCCGAACAGCACGGCGGTGAGGGCGGCTTGGAGATGCGAGACGGTGAGGGTGGCGAGATCACTCTTGTGCTCCCCGATCCAGGCCCAGTCGATGGTCATGCCGCACCCTTCGAAGCACCGGTGCCCAAATCAAGCCCCTGCGGCGGTTGAGCAGCGGGGTCCGGGGCAGAGCCCCGAGACGGCACGCTCGACAAGGCTTCAGCGTGAGCAGCTCCCGCCCGCTCATGGATGTCGTCCCGAGAAGAAACCCCGGTCACGACGCCGTCGTCGTCCACCCGCACCACAAGCCCCACCGGCGAGGCCAGAGACTCGTTCAGCGCCGACAACAGCGAATCCGAGTCCCGCAGAGCCCGCACCGGCATCTCCACGTCCCCCCGCCGCCACGCGACAGCCCGCCGCCCCGAATCCAGCACGAGCTCCCACTCGCCGCCCTCGGGAACAGCACCCCGCGGCACGTCCCCCAGCGTCGAGAGCGACAGCAGCTTGAGCCCCCGCTCGGCCCCCAGGAAGTCCGCGACGAAGTCTTCGGCGGGCCGCGCGAGCAGCTCGGCCGGCGGAGCGCACTGCACCAGGTGCCCGCCCTCGCGGAACACGGCTATTCGGTCGCCGAGGCGCACCGCCTCGTCGATGTCGTGCGTGACGAAGACGATGGTCTTGTTCAACTGGGTCTGGAGACGCAGCAGTTCGTCCTGGAGCTGGGTCCGCACGACGGGGTCGACGGCACCGAACGGCTCGTCCATGAGCAGCACCGGCGGATCCGCCGCGAGCGCCCGCGCGACACCGACGCGCTGCTGCTGCCCGCCGGAGAGCTGGTGCGGGTAGCGCTTGCCCATCTCGGCGGAGAGCCCGACCCGCTCCAGGAGGTCACCGGCCGCGGCCCGCGCCTTCTTGCGGCCCCAGCCGAGCAGCAGCGGCACGGTGGCGATGTTGTCGAGGACGGTGCGGTGCGGGAACAGGCCGGCCTGCTGGATGACGTAGCCGATGGAGCGCCGCAGCTCGGCCGCGTCCTGGTCGAGGACGTCACGCCCGCCGACCCGGATGGTGCCCGAGGTGGGCTCGACCATCCGGTTGATCATGCGGAGGCTGGTCGTCTTGCCGCAGCCGGAGGATCCGACGAAGACGGTCACACCGCCCTCCGGCATGTCGAGCGAGAGGTCGTGCACCGCTGTCGTGCCGTTCGGGAATCGTTTGTGGACCGCTTCGAACTGGATCATGGAGCGCCTCTGGAGTCCTCTTGCCCGTCCTGCATATCGTCATGCAGAGTTCTCGGTGCGTGAATAACTTGTCAATCCTCCCGCGTAAATCACCGGTAAATCCCCACCCCGGTACCGAACTCTGAGACGCGGACGCCCCCTTGGCGGCTTTTTGTCGCCTTCGCCACCTTTCGAGGAGGAACAGCGCATGGTGCCCCACCCGGTCGTCGTGCTCGACGGCCACGGCCTCCCGGCCGCCGACGTGGTCCGCCTCGCCGAAGGGACCGCCCGCCCGGTCCCCGGCACGGACGCCATGAAGCGCGTGGAGGAGTCCTGGAACGCGGCCCGCGAGATCGCCGCGTGGGGCCGCGTCTACGGCCGCTCCACCGGCGTCGGCGCCAACCGCAGCGAGGACGTCCCCACCGAGGCCGCCGCCGACCACGGCCTGCGCCTGCTGCGCAGCCACGCGGGCGCGATCGGCGCCGAACTGCCCGAGCGCGAGGTACGGGCCATGCTCGCCGTCCGCGCCAACCAGCTCCTGGCCGGCGGCGCGGGCCTGCGCCCCACCGTCGTCACCGCGCTGTGCGAGGCCCTGGAGAACGGCGCGCACCCCGCGGTCAACGAACACGGCTCGGTCGGCACCGGCGACATCGCGCCGCTGGCCCAGATGGGCCTCGCGCTCGCGGGCGAACACCCGTGGCGCGGCAAGGGCGCACCCCCCGAGGCCCAGCCGCTCGACAACAACGACGCACTGGCGCTGATCTCCTCCAACGCGCTCACCCTCGGCCAGTCCGCGCTCGCCCTGCACGAGCTGCGCACGCTCCTGTCGGCGACCCAACTCGTCGCCGCCCTCAGCCTGTTGGCGACGGACGGCTCCTACGAGGCGTACGCGCTCCCGGTGCACGAGGCCCGCCGCCACAAGGGCTCGTACGACGTCGCGGCCCGGATGCGCGAGATCCTGGGCGCCCCCGACCGGCCCACGCCGCCGCTCGGCCGGATCCAGGACCCGTACGGCTTCCGCTGCGTGCCCCAGATCCACGGCCCGGCCGCCGACGCGGCGGACGCCCTGGAGGACGTCCTCACCGTCGAGATCAACGCGGCCGCCGAGAACCCGCTCATCTCGCCCGCCGACATGGCGGCGTACCACCACGGCGGCTTCTACATGGCCCAACTCGCCCTGGCACTCGACCACTTCAGACTGTCCGTCACCCAGGTGGCCCGCCTCTCGACGTCCCGCCTGTCGACCCTCAACGAACCGGCGTACACGCGTCTGCGCCCGTTCCTCGCGGACGGCGAGCCGGCGTCGTCGGGCGTGATGATCCTCGAATACGCGGCGGGCGCCGCCCTCGGCGACCTGCGCGCCTTCTCCGCCCCCGCCTCGCTCGGCCACGCGGTCCTCTCCCGCGGCGTCGAGGAACAGGCCAGCTTCGCCTCCCTCGCGGCCCGCCAGACGCTGCGCCTGTGCACGGCGTACCGGCAGGTCGTCGGGTGTGAACTGGTCGCGGCGGTACGGGCGTTGCGCCAGCGCGACCTGCGCCCCGACCCGGACCTGCCGGTGGGCCGCGCCTTCGACCTCGCGGCCGCGGAACTCTCCCCGGACCTGGCGGACCGCCCGCTCACGGCGGATGTCGCGCGGGCGGCGTCATTGCTGGAGCGCTTGGGGGACTGAGCAACTACCCTTGTTCTCTTGGGCATTGGGGGCGCGATGGACATCGTGAAGTTGCCGGAGCAGCAGTCTCCGGCGCTGGGAGCCGAGCCGACGCGGCGCGCACTGGACGACTTCCGGTCGTCGTCGATCTGGCCCGCGGCGTTCGGCTCGGCGCTGATCCTGGTGTGCGCGGCACTCAAGTTCCTGTCCGTCCTCGACCTGTCGCCGGGCCCGTACTGCGCGGGCGCGGCCCTGATCATCCGCAGCCTGCTGACCCTGCTCACCGCCCACCGCATGCGCCGCGCCCTGGAGACGCACCCCTGGACCCGCCGCCTCGCCGAGGTGCGCGACGACCGCGTGATCCTCCTGCGCGACCCGGAGTCGGACACCGTGCTCCACCTGAAGCACCCCCGGATCAATCCCACCTGCCCGACGGAGAACGGCCCGCTGTGGTGGGCCGGCACCCCCGAACACGGCGGCGTCGTGTCCGCGCCGGGCGGCACCGCCCTCACCTGGGTCCGCCCGCTCGGCGGCCGCCGCGCCCGCTACCGCTGGGTGCTGCTGCTCGGCCTAGTCGTGGGCGGCCTCGGCATCGCGGGCTCGGAGGCGGCCGACCACGACCCCATGGTCGAACTGAAGGTCATCGACCACACGACGAAGCCGGGCCCCTGCCGCGTCGGCTTCAAGGACCCGCTGACCCACGAACACCGCACGGCCTCGTTCATCTGCGAGGGCCACCGGGACGCGCTGATACCGGACCTCGAATACGGCTGGGTCGTCTCGTACGGGCCCTGGAAGGGCGATCTGTACAACGCGGACTGGGAGGGCTCGACCGGCAACGACGTCAACGACGGCCTGATCTCCGCCGGCGTCCTCCTGGCCGCGGCCGGCGGCATCGGCGGCACCGTCTCCTACCGCGAACGCCGCCACTTCCCCGCCGCCGGGACGTCACCCGGCCCGCCCCGCACCCCCGCCGCACGGCCCGCGCCACGCTCGTCACGGTGGCCCGCGCCCGCCGCACCCTGCGCCGCAAGCCATGAGCCATAAACCGCAAGCCGCAAGCCTTAAGCCGTAAGGCAGTCGGGGCTAGAGCTTCCCGAACGTCACGGCCCGCCACGTCCACCCGGCCTTGAGCACCGCATCCCGCAGCGGTCCGGTGAGTTCGGCCGAGTCGAAGCTGAACGTCTCCTCCAGGCGGCGCCCGCCGTTCCCGTCCCGCCCGAACGTCCACTGCTTGCTGACGGTGCGCCCCTGCCCCCGCCCGTACTCGCGCGACCGGGCGAACCGGGGCGTCCCGTCGACCCAGGTGACCTCCCACTGCTCCTGGACAGCCCGCACCACGCGCTCCTCCGGGACGAGCCGCATCCGGATCCTGACGGTGCGGTCCAGGTGCCGGCTGCGACTGAGGAAGAACCCCCGCCAGGCCGGCTCCCGCATCCGCCACTCGGCGACGAACTCCGCCTTCTCACCGGGCTCCGCGCCACGCACGGCCCAGGGCACGTCACCCCCGCCCTGCGCGAGCAGCGCGTCCCGCACCTCCTGGGCGGAGCGCGGCGCGACCCCGGCGGCGGGACGCTTCGTACCGGTCAGCTTGTCCAGAAACCCCATCCCGGCAACGTAGCAATCCCACCCCTGGCGCCCCACCCTCCGCCTGAATAAACTCATGCACGAATCGGCGCCCATGAATGGACCGCCGGGACGGGGAGACCATGAGCGAGCGCGAGCACACGAACACGGCGACCGGGGGCGCGGCCGGGCAGAGCGGGCACAGCCCCGCCGGCCGCCTCCAGCACCTCTTCGAGGGGCACCGCCTCACGCCCACCCAGCGCCGGATCGCGCACTGCATGGTCCGCCGGGCGGCCGACGTGCCGTTCCTGTCCTCGGTGGAGCTGGCGGAGCTCGCCGGGGTCAGCCAGCCGTCCGTGACCCGGTTCGCGGTCGCCCTCGGCTTCGACGGCTACCCGGCCCTGCGCAAGCACCTGCGCGAGGTCACCCCGGCCGAACCGACCGCGGCCACCAAGGCCAACGAGTACCAGCAGGCCGTCGAGGCCGAGATCGCCAACCTGCGCCATCTCGCCGACCTGCTCGCCGACCCGGCACCGGTCGAGCGCGCGGGCCGGCTCCTCGCCGCGTCCCCGACCCTGCCCGTCATCGGCCTGCGCGCGGCAGCCTCGCAGGCGTACGGATTCTCGTACTTCGCGGCGAAGGTCCACCCGGACGTGCGACTGCTCGACGAGGGCGGCACGATGCTCGCCGACCGGATCGACGCGGCGGTCCGCGCCGGGGCGACGGCGCTGCTCTGCTTCGCGCTCCCCCGCCACCCGCGCGAGGTCGTCGACGCGCTCGCGTACGCCAAGTCGGCGGGCCTGACCGTGGTCACCGTCGCCGACTCGGCCTTCGCCCCGGTGGCCGGGCACTCGGACCTGCTGCTGCCCGCGGCGGTCGGCACCGGCCTCGCCTTCGACACGGCGTGCGCGCCGATGCTGCTCGGCCGGGTCCTCCTGGAAGCGATGTGCGACGAACTGCCGCAGGCCCAGGCACGCCTTGAGGAGTTCGACGTACGGGCGGCGGAGCGCGGCCTCTTCGTGGAGTGACTCCGGCACAGCGGAAGGAAGTCGCGCGGGAGAGAGAGTTGCGCGGGGACCGCCGCACCCCCTGTTACGGGGGGCGGGACGACGGCGGTCCCCGCGAGGGACGCGCACCGGGTCAGGGCCAGGTGCCACGTCCTGGGCGTCCATGGAGGTCCGGGAGCCGCTCCGGTTGTCCTTGACGCCGCTCTGTGCCGTCCGAGGCGGGGAGCCGCTCCCGCCCCTTCCGACATCCCCTAATCTGCCGGACCCGTGTTAAGCGGGTGCTGCGCGCACGTGACGCGCTCGTACCGTTTTCGCGAACCTACTTGGCGCTGCTCTTCGCCAGGAAGGCCAGCAGGTCCTGACGGCTCACCACACCGGTCGGCTTGCCCTCGACCAGCACGATCGCCGCGTCGGCCGCGCCGAGCACACTCATCAGGTCCGCCACCGGCTCACCGGAGCCGACCTGCGGCAGCGGCGCCGACATGTGCTTCTCCAACGGGTCGTGCAGGGAGGCGCGTTGGGCGAACAGGGCGTCGAGCAGCTCGCGCTCCACGACCGACCCGATGACCTCGGCGGCCATCACGTCCGGGTGTCCGGCGCCCGGCTTCACGATCGGCATCTGCGAGACGCCGTACTCGCGCAGCACGTCGATGGCCTGACCGACCGTCTCCTCGGGGTGCATGTGGACGAGTTCGGGCAGCGCGCCGCCGTCCTTGTGCTTGAGCACGTCGCCGACGCGGGCGCTCGACCCGGAGTCGTCGAGGAACCCGTAGTCGGCCATCCACTCATCGTTGAAGATCTTGCTGAGGTACCCGCGCCCGCTGTCCGGCAGCAGCACGACGACGACGTCGTCCGGGCCGAGCCGCTCGGCGACGCGCAGGGCGGCGACGACGGCCATGCCGCAGGAGCCGCCGACGAGCAGCCCCTCCTCCTTCGCGAGCCGCCGCGTCATCTGGAACGAGTCCTTGTCGGACACGGCGACGATCTCGTCGGCGACGTCACGGTCGTACGCCGTCGGCCAGAAGTCCTCGCCGACACCCTCGACGAGGTACGGGCGCCCGGAGCCGCCGGAGTAGACCGACCCCTCGGGGTCCGCGCCGATGACCTTCACCCGGCCCTCGCTCGCGTCCTTCAGGTAGCGGCCGGTGCCGGAGATGGTGCCGCCGGTGCCGACGCCCGCGACGAAGTGCGTGATCCGCCCGTCCGTCTGGTCCCACAGCTCGGGCCCGGTCGAGTGGTAGTGGGAGAGCGGGTTGTTCGGGTTGGAGTACTGGTCGGGCTTCCACGCGCCCGGCGTCTCGCGTACGAGCCGGTCGGAGACGTTGTAGTACGAGTCCGGGTGCTCGGGGTCGACGGCCGTCGGGCAGACGACGACCTCGGCGCCGTACGCGCGCAGCACGTTGATCTTGTCGGTGGAGACCTTGTCGGGGCACACGAAGATGCACTTGTACCCCTTCTGCTGCGCCACGATGGCGAGCCCGACACCGGTGTTCCCACTGGTCGGCTCGACGATCGTGCCGCCGGGCTTGAGCTCCCCGCTCTGCTCGGCCGCCTCGATCATGCGCAGCGCGATGCGGTCCTTCACGGACCCGCCGGGGTTGAAGTACTCGACCTTGGCCAGGACGGTCGCCTGGATGCCTTCGGTCACCTTGTTGAGCCTCAGCAGCGGGGTGTTGCCGACGAGACTGATCATCGAGTCGTGGATCTGCACGGTGTCTCCGGATCTCCTCCGTAGGGATGCCGCCAGAGTAAGCCGCGCACCGGCCCTTCATCTCCTGTTGCGATTGGCCGACGGTGATTACGGGGCAATGAGTTCATGAAGCCGTAAAAGAGCCGGACGTTTTGGTACGCAGAGGCAGGTGGCCGCGGAACATGTCGAGCAGGGCGAGGGTGGCACGGCGGATCGCCGCGGGGGCGGCGTACGGCGGCGGGGGGATCGGACTCATTGGCGCGGCCGCGGTCGGGGTGGTGCTGACCGAGGTGCAGATGGCGCGCCGCCAGGTGGGCAACCACGGCACCGATCCGGTGCGGGTGCCGTCGGCGGACGGCCTGTACGGCAGGGCGTACGCCGCCTCGTCCGCGGAGCCGCTGCGGTTCGCCATGCTGGGCGACTCCACGGCCGCCGGACAGGGTGTGCACCGCGCGCGGCAGACCCCGGCGGCGCTCCTCGCCTCCGGCCTGGCGGCGGTCGCCGAGCGCACCGTGGAACTGCGCAACGTCGCCCTGCCCGGCGCCATGTCCGACGACCTGGACCGCCAGGTGGCGCTGATCCTCTCCGACCCGGACTGGCGGCCCGACGTCATCGTGATCATGATCGGCGCGAACGACGTCACCCACCGCATCCCCGCCACCAAGTCCGTACGTCACCTCTCCGCGGCCGTACGGCGACTGCGCACCGCCGGCGCGGAGGTGGTCGTCGGCACCTGCCCCGACCTCGGCTCGGTGGAACCGGTGCAGCAGCCGCTGCGCTGGCTGGCCCGGCGCGCCTCGCGGCAGCTCGCGGCGGCCCAGACCATCGGCACGGTCGAGCAGGGCGGCCGCACGGTCTCGCTCGGCGATCTGCTCGGCCCGGAGTTCTCGGCGAACCCGCGCGAGCTGTTCGGCCCGGACAACTACCACCCCTCGGCCGAGGGGTACGCGACGGCGGCGATGGCCGTCCTGCCCACGCTCTGCGCGGCGCTCGGCCTGTGGCCGGAGGAGGAGCGCCCGGACGTCTCCCGCGCGGAGGGCTTCCTGCCGGTGGCCCGCGCGGCGGCGCAGGCGGCGGCGGAGGGCGGCACGGAGGTCACCGCCGCGATGCCGACCGGTCCCCGGGGCCCCTGGGCCCTCCTGAAGCGACGCCGCAGGCGCCGGGTCCCCCAGCAGGACCCCGTACCAGCTGCTTCGGCCAAATCAAGCCCCTGCGCCGATTGAGCAGCGTGCTCGGCAAATCAAGCCCCTGCGGCGATTGAGCAGCGGGGTCCGGGGCAGCGCCCCGGGCCTCAGCGCCGTTGCCGGTCACGCTTTCGTCGGCGAGTACCGCGCCGTCGTGGCTGCTCGCGCAGTTCCCCGCGCCCCTGACGGGGCTGAGCCAATCAAGCCCCTGCGGCGATTGAGCAGCGGGGTCCGGGGCAGCGCCCCGGGCCTCGGCGCCGTTGCCGGTCGCGCTTTCGTCGGCGAGTACCGCGCCGCCGTGGCTGCTCGCGCAGTTCCCCGCGCCCCTGACGGGGCTGAGCCCGGCTGGTCGCGTCCCGCGGCGGAGCCGCATATCGACACAGCCCCGCGCCCCGGGGCGGCGAAGACTCCCCGCACGATGATCCGCCGAACCCGCGGAGCGCTGAGCAAGCGCTTAGAAAAATGCGGCGGGGGTCACACGCCCATGCCGGTGACCTGAGCAGTACGTACGGGTAACTTCCCAGACGGTCCCGCCTGAAAAGCGCTACGAACCTCTGGAGCCGTGATGCCCGAAGCAGTGATCGTCTCAGCCGCCCGTTCCCCCATCGGCCGCGCCTTCAAGGGCTCCCTGAAAGACCTCCGTGCGGACGACCTGACCGCCACGATCATCCAGGCCGCCCTCGCCAAGGTCCCCGAGCTGGACCCGCGCGACATCGACGACCTGATGCTCGGCTGCGGCCTGCCCGGCGGCGAGCAGGGCAACAACCTCGGCCGCATCGTGGCCGTCCAGATGGGCATGGACCACCTGCCGGGCTGCACCATCACCCGCTACTGCTCCAGCTCGCTCCAGACGACCCGCATGGCGCTGCACGCCATCAAGGCGGGCGAGGGCGACGTCTTCATCTCGGCCGGCGTCGAGATGGTGTCGCGCTTCGCGAAGGGCAACTCCGACTCGCTGCCCGACACCCGCAACCCGTTCTTCGCCGAGGCCGAGGCCCGCACCGCGGCGGTCGCGCAGCAGGAGGGCACGACCTGGCACGACCCGCGCGAGGACGGCCTCGTCCCGGACGCGTACATCGCGATGGGCCAGACCGCCGAGAACCTGGCGCGCCTGAAGGGCATCACCCGAGAGGACATGGACGCCTTCGGCGTGCGCTCGCAGAACCGTGCCGAGGAAGCCATCAAGAACGGCTTCTGGGAGCGCGAGATCACCCCCGTCACGACCCCCGACGGCACCGTCGTGTCGAAGGACGACGGCCCGCGCGCCGGCGTCACCCTGGAGGGCGTCTCCGGCCTCAAGCCGGTCTTCCGCCCCGACGGTCTGGTCACGGCCGGAAACTGCTGCCCGCTGAACGACGGCGCCGCCGCCCTCGTGATCATGTCGGACACGAAGGCCCGCGAGCTCGGCCTGACCCCGCTCGCCCGCGTCGTCTCGACCGGCGTCTCCGGCCTCTCGCCCGAGATCATGGGCCTCGGCCCGGTGGAGGCGTCCAAGCGCGCCCTGAAGCTGGCCGGCCTGTCCGTCTCGGACATCGACCTGTTCGAGATCAACGAGGCGTTCGCGGCGCAGGTCATCCCGTCCGCCCGCGACCTCGGCATCGACGAGGACAAGCTGAACGTGAACGGTGGCGCCATCGCCGTCGGCCACCCCTTCGGCATGACCGGCGCCCGGATCACCGGCACCCTGATCAACTCGCTCCAGTTCCACGACAAGCAGTTCGGCCTGGAGACGATGTGCGTCGGCGGCGGCCAGGGCATGGCGATGGTCATCGAGCGCCTGAGCTGACGACTGCTGACCTGAATCCGGCTACGCAATCGTGATCCAATCTCCCCCAGGATGTGACGTGCGTCTCGGGGGAGATTGATTTTTGCAGGTCAGGGCCGTACCCAGGCCATAACGGGCCTAAACGCCCGGCCAAAAGACCTGTCCAATTCGTGACGTAATGCACTGACAGCCGGTTCGTCCAGGCTTCAAGCTGATGTAGGAAGTCGGGGGTCGACTTGAAACCGGGAGTACGTCAGTGAGCGCCATGCCCGTCGCAATGAGTGTCCTGCTGCTCGCCACGGCCGCTGCCACGGCCGTCGGCGCCGCCACCCTGCACAACGTCAGGGGCCTGCGTCGCCAGGTCTCGGACCTGCGCGAGGAACTGGCCCGCGGCCGTGCCGCGCACGCCAAGGGCGGTGTCCCCGCGGCACGCAGCACCCCCGACACCGACGCCATACGGTCCGCCGTGGCCGACGCCCTCGCCGAGGAGCGGGAGCGCGAGCTGGCGGAGGCGCGGGCGTTCTGGGCGGCGCAGGAGGCGCGGGACACGTCCGACCTGCCGCCGTTCCTGACCGGTGGCGGTGCGCTCGGCGCGGGCAGCTCCCTGGACGAGGTCCTGGGCGGCGAGTTCTTCCTGCCCCGCCAGGCCGACTTCGCGGGCCTCGAGCCGATGGTCGAGCCCGTCGTCGAGCCGGCCCTTGAGCCCGAGGACGAGTTCGCGGGCGACTCCCCCGAACTGGCCGCGGCCCGTCGCCGCCACCCCTCGCACCCGGACTTCGTCCCCGTCCAGTCGCCGGTCATCAGCGACCACGAGCGCACGGTGGCGTGTCTGGAGGAGCTGGCGCAGGCGCGCACGGCCCTGTCGGACGTCCGCCCCGGCCCGCTCGGCACGCTCGACGTCTACGTCTTCGCCGACGGCACGACGCTGTGCATGACCCCGGGCCACCGCGAGACGGCCGAGCAGCTCGCCGCCGCACTGCGCGAGGGCCGCAGCCCGTTCCTTCTCGGCGGTTCCGGCGTCTCCGGCGCGTATGCCCTCACGTTCGAGTGCGGCGCGGAGAACGTGTACATCCTCGCCGACCGCGTCATAGCGTCGGCCTGAATCCGTGGCTGCGCCCCGCCAGGGGCGCGGGGAACCGCGCGAGCAGCCACGACGTGGCTGAACGCGCGACAGACCCTCGACCGGCAACGGCGCACGGACAAGGGACCGGGGCCCGAAGCGACCCGGATCTAAACCCCGGCCCGCTTCATCGCCGACTCGACCATCTCGACGGCCCGCGCCACATCCCCGGGCTCGCGCAGCGCCACCGACAGATCCCGCCCCGCGACCGTGATCTGGTCGGCCGCGGCGAACATCCCCGCATCCGGCATCTCCCGGACCGGCCCCGCCGGATCCTCCAACCGCTGGGCCCACGACGAGAGTTCCCTGGCCAGCGCCAGCGCCTCCGCGGCAGCGCCCCGCTGGAGTCTGCTCTGCGGCGCGGCCCGGAGTCGATCGGCGAACTGATCCACTGCCGCTGTCAAAGGCGTCGTATCAAGCACGCGGGTGACTGTAGCTGTTTACAAGCCTTCGACGCTCAGGCACGGTGGCGTGAAGACCCGGCCACATCGAAGCGTTCCGGAGGCGCCGATGTCCCAAGTCTTCTCCGAGGAGACCCACCGCAATCTGCTGGCCCGCATCCCCCACTGCACCGGTCGTGAAGTCTCCGACTGGTTGCGCACCGTCGAAGACGGACCTTGTTTCCTTCGCTTCGAAGAGAAGGTCAGCTGGCTGCGCGGGGAGCACAACCTCGCGTACGGCCACGCCAAGGCGATCGTCCACGAGTACGACCTGCGGCGCGCGGCGCGCCGTTTCGGCTAGCCCCCACTCCCCCACGACCACACAGGCAAAAGGGCCCGCGCACCCCGAAGGGTGCGCGGGCCCGAGACTGCTACCGGGTGACCGGCTAGTCGTTCACGCAGGTGTTACCGAACGCCGGGTTGAGCAGACCGATCAGGTTGAGCGAGTTGCCACAGGCGTTGATCGGAACGTCGACCGGGATCTGCACGACATTCCCGGACAGCACTCCGGGGCTGTGCGCGGCGACCGCCGACGCACTGGCTCCGTCGGGCCCGTCCGAGGCCGAAGCCATTGCCGCGGAACCCATGACGGACACGCCGGCCAGCGCCGTGGCGGCCGCGAAGGTACGAAGACGCATCGATTCTCCCTGGTAGATGAGGGAACATGACCGTTCCATCAGACCGGTACGCACACCTGGCTCTGGTTGATTCCGCTGACTGCGGGCGTGTCCTGCCCGGATCAGCGCTGCCGGTGGGGCACGGGCTCGACGCGAACCCATCCGCGCGCAGGACGAGTGGCCTGGGGCGGCCCGGGGACTTCTTTCCCGCGCGCCCGCCACAGGCTGACCACAGCCTCGTAGATCGGGGTGTCCGATCCGCCGTCCGGCCTGCTCCTCGGGTCGTTTCCCCGCACTTCCCCGGTCACCCCTTCTGCATCAGCCGCGCGACACGGGGGCCGAGCCAGCGCTTCAGTGACCGCAGCGACTGCGCCCGGTCCACGGCCCGGTCGACCCGGTAGTAGAGCTGCGGCGGGACGTAGGGAAGCAGCGGCGAGTGACGCTGCCCCAGCAGCGCGAACATCTCGTGCGGCTCCAAGTGGATGTAGCGCGTCAGGTTCTCGTACCAGTTCGCGCTGTGCCGCGCCGCGCTCTGGAGGGGAAGCAACTCGCGCCTGCGGACCTGCTCGTAGCGCTCGAGCGCGGACGGCAGCGGCGCGGAACTCTGAAGGGCCTGGGCGAGCGCCATGGCGTCCTGCATCGCCAATGTGGTGCCGGCGCCGATCGAGTAGTGCGTGGTGTGCGCCGCGTCGCCGAGCAGCACCATGTTGCCGCGGGACCAGACGCGGTTGGTCACTGTGCGAAACCGCTGCCAGGACGAGAGCGCTCCGCCGTCCGTGCGGTCGATGAGCGGGTGTCCTTGCAGCGGTGCCGCGAGAAGACCTTCCAGCAGTTCCAGGGCGTCGGCCCGCTCGGCGGTCTCGAGGCCGAGCCCCTGCCAAGTGCGGGGTGAGCACTCGACGATGCAGGTGCTGTGTGTGCCGTCGAATCCGTACGCGTAGCACCAGAGCCAGCCGTGTTCGGTCTCCACGAAGGCGAACGTGAAAGAGCGGAACACCTTGGTCGTCCCGAGCCAGATGAACCGGTTGTGCCCGAGCGTGACCTGGGTCCCGAAGTGCTCCGGGTAGTGGTCGCGCAGCACGCTCCGGGAGCCGTCCCCCGCCACGATCAAGTCGCCCTCCAAAGAGGGGTCTCCAGGAGTGAGCGGCCGGCCGAACTGCACGTCGACGCCGAGCGAGGTCGCCCGGTCGGCCAGGATCTCGAGCAGCCGGTGGCGGCCGACGGCGTAGCCCTGGTCGCCGTCGTGACGCGTGATCCGGTCGCGGATGTGCGCCACGCCCCCACTCCACCGCACCGATTCCTTCTCGATCGCACGCGCGGACACGTCGTCGTGGGACATGAGGGTGTGCAGCATGTCGGGCCAGTAGGTGACGCCCCACCCGTAGGTCGCTCCGGCGGCGTTCTTCTCGTAAACGCTGATCTCCCGGCTGCGGTCCCCCAGCTTGAGGAGGATGGCCAGATACAGCGATGCCGGGCCGCCGCCGGCGCAGACCACCTTCATGTGTGCTCTCCCTGGCCGCAAGGCGACGGCGCTCTCCGAGGCGGGACCGGGCACGCGCGGCACGATACGCGCGGGCCCGGAAAGTACCGGTTGGCACTACTGAGAGAACGACGTAATGCCCCACCGGTTCTCGATCGATTTTTGGCCATATGCGCAGAACACCCCGTTCGGTCCTCTCCGCCTGCACCCGAGTCCGGACCGGACGAGTCTTGGGTGCATCCCACTCGGCGACGCATGTGACGGAAAGGCACGGTCAGGGATGCTGCTCACCCGACACCTGGTTCTGCTGGGCGCGGCGGTCCTCGCTTGGCCCGTGACCTCCGCCGCGGCGGACGGCCGGGACCAGCCCGCACTGCTGACCGTGCAGGAATGCCGGGCGCGCGGCGGCGCTCCCGCGTTCCGGGTCTACGGAGGCGGCGACGCCTACCGGTGCGTCAGCACGGCGGAGGGCGCGGGCCCCGGCACCCAGGGGACGGACCCGGGCTTCGCCTTCGTCCTGCGCCCCGCCTTCGATCTGGACTACCTGGCGCCCGCGGAGTGCCAGGCGGGAGGCGGGGTCATGCGGTGGGACAGCGGGGCCGAGGCAGGGGGTGGCACACAGGTGTGCGAAGGAGGGGTCTACGACGGGAAGATCGTGGCCTCCGTATTCGAGCAGACGGACTGAACCGCGACGCCTCCGGATCGAGGTTGCTCCACCCATTACGGCGATATTCCTGGTCTTTTCATGATGCATCTCTGCATAAGCCGTGACTGCCGATGGGGCGTGCCGTTGAAGAGGCGACGGCTGCGACCCCGCGGCCGCACCTGCAAGTAAAAGGAGAACGTGATGTCTCGCATCGCGAAGGCAGCTGCTGTCGCTTTCGGCACGGGTGCTGTGGTGCTCAGCGGCGCCGGTCTGGCCATGGCCGACGCAGGCGCTCAGGGCGAAGCCACCAACTCGCCGGGCGTGCTGTCGGGCAACCTGATCCAGGCCCCCATTCACGTCCCGGTCAACGCCTGCGGCAACACCGTGGACGTCATCGGCCTGCTCAACCCGGCCTTCGGTAACACCTGCGTGAACAGCGACGACAGCGACGCCGGCTACGGCGGCTGACTCGCGGGAGAAGCAGCGGCGAACCACAGCCCACGGGGCTGATGGTTCTCCACTGGAATCCCTGACGATGGCCCCCGGCAGCAACTGCCGGGGGCCATCGTCGTGGTGCGGACAGTCATGCGTACCGGTAGAGCGATCGGTGTTCGAGCATGTCGCGCACGGGGGTGTCCCACGGCGGCATGCGGTCCTCCACGGTCAGCACGCGGCCGTGCTGCGCGTTGCCGAGCGGGGGCGGTTGCACGGGCAGATACGGGTCGGACTCCGGGTGAAGCTTGCGCCAGCGCGACCAGCACAGGTCCACAAAGGCGTGATGGAGCCAGAAGACGGGGTCGTTCACGGAACCGGCACCCAGCATGTGTCCGCTCACCCACCGGTGTACCCGATTGTGGTTGAACCAGGTGCGGTCACCGCGCCGTGAGGGCCAGCCCTCCAGCCCGTTGCGGAACCCACTCGCGGAGGTGGAGTTCCACGGCTCGGCGTCGTACTGCGGCTCGCTCATGGCTTCGGACAGTTCGTCCCTGCTCGGCAGCTCGACCGGGTTCTGCGGCCGGCCGAAGTCACGCATGAGGAAGTCACCGTCCGTCACGGCCTCCGTGATGTCCCAGTGACCGTGACGGTGGGCGAAGGGCCCCGTCGTCACCTGTCGGTCGGAGCGACGGCCGTTCCCTCCCAGGAAGTCGTCCCCCCACAGGGACACGGCCGGGGTCCGGTCCACGGTCCAGTCCCAATAGGGGACCGAGACGCCCGGATCCACCCGCTGCAGCGCACGCTCGAACTCCAGCAGGAATTTGCGGTGCCAGGGGAAGAAGGACGGGGCCATGTGGGCGACGCGTAAGCCACCGTCGCCGTCCCCCCGATAGAAGTCGATGTGCATCCGTACGAACTCGTCGTAGCGGCCCGAGCGTTTGAGAGCGAGCACGGCGTCGACGAACCGTCTCTTCTGCGCCTTGCTGAGATTGCTCTGGTTCTGACGCGTATGTGCCACGAAACCTCACACCTTCGGTCCATGCGCTTGCAGTGCCTGGGTCCCGAGCTCCACGACGGCCCCTCGGGTCGCGGCCAGGGCAGTCGGGTAGGACGTGTAGTGGTCGACCATGCTGAGGTAGGAGCCATCGGCCCGGCGCATGAGATGCAACGGGCGCCCGTCGACCGTCACCTGCCAGGCACCCGAGCCCGGCGTCCCGGAGACGGGTAGCGGCGCTCCGGTGATCCGTCGGCCCAGATAGGTCTCGTCGAACGTCTCCGTATCCGGGACCGACCCCTGTCCGCTCTGCGAGCGGACGTGAACCACAGTGGCGACGCTGGAGACGACACCCAGCAGGATCAGGCTCGCGCTGCGTCTGGTGAGCAGTGGCCCCGTGCCCGGTTCCCGCCCCGTCGCGGCCTCGGTGTTCTCGCCTTTCCGGGGTGCACGCAGGTCCAGCAGGGTCACGTGAGAATTCACGACCGTCTCCTCCTAGGGTCTGGCAGTCCGTCACCTACCAGGGCAACGCGCCACGGGTGGGCCGGGTGACGGTCTGTCGCCCGGCCCACCCGCCACGTCAGCCGAGCGCCAGGTCCGCCCCGGGCCGAGCCTGCACATCGGGCACGGCGACAGCGGCCTGCGGAGGCGCCACCTCCGGCAGCCCCATCCTGTTCGACCGCGGGCCGGTCAGCGGAGGATTCACCGTGGCACCCGGGGTGGCGGCCCGTACGCCGCTCGCCTCGGTCGTCAGACCCAGCCGCTCCACGTCGTCGGTGGCCAGCAGCTGCGGCAGCGGCAACTCGGCATCGGTGGCCGGCAGTTCGCTGCTGACGGGCAGTTGAGGAATCGGCTGCTGCGGGAGAACGTGGCCACGCGTGTACCGGGGACCCCCGGGAGTGCCGGGCAGCGGAATGGGCGCGGCCGTGCTGAGCCGGGGAGCGTCCATGTGCAGGGCGCTCTCCAGGCCGTCGAGCGGCACACGGATGGGCACGTTGCTCGACGCGACAGCGGGCACTGCTCCCGCCACCGCCGCGAGGCAGCCTGTCAGTACCGCGATCGTTCCTCTTGCTTTGATGCTCATTACTGTGTGGACTCCTTCAGCTCAGGGCGATGACGCATCAGGGGTAACGAGCCTCCGGCCACAGCAGCACAGAATTCCCTCTGCGGGACTAATCCGCCTGGCGAGGGAAGAAAAGCACAACAAAAAAGAATTGCCCCATGTTCATCGCGCACCGCGAATACGGTCGCGTTCCAGAACGTGACGATCGAGGCGGCCGAAATCACGTAACGTTACAGAGAGTGGCCATTCCGTGACGCTCCGCGCGACAGGTTCGATCGGCGGCGCTAGCGTCGCTCATGTCCCAAAAGCTCACAGATTGGACCTCTCGTGAAGCGCATCGTCCGACGGACCTCCGTGACGGCCCTGCTCGCCGTCGCCGCCTTCCTGCCGCTCGCCGGCGCAGCCCAGGCAGCCACGCCGCAGGCGCCTGCCTCCGCAACGGCCGCCTCGCACCCCTGCGGCAACGACTGGGAGTGCTGGCACCACTGGCACCACGACTACGGTGTCGGGCTGGGTCTCGGACTGGGCCTGGGCGTCGGAACCGTCATCGGCTGACGACGACCCAGAGGTTCCTCCCACCAGGAGTGCTGGGGACGGCCGCGTCGGTCGTCCCCAGCCCTTCTGGCGTCCGGGGCTACGAGCGCAGGCGCCGGATGGGCAGCAGACAGTGCGCGGCGGCGGCCAGGGTCTCCTCGGCGCCGGCGAACCGCTCCAGTTCGCCCTCCGCCACCGGGCGTCCAGGCGCAGCGGCCGGCCAGGGGCGGGCGGTGAAGATGAAGTACGCGCTCCCGCGAGCCTCCGCGGCTTCGAGCCACTCCGGCGGCACGGGGCACTGGGCGTTCAGCAGAGGCATCGTCACCACGGCCTGACCTGCTTCGACGAGCAGGGAGACGGGGAAACTGGGATGCCGGGTCGCATCGTGAACGGTGGTCCCCACCGTCAGACCGTTATTGGTCAGCAGCGCCCGCACCGCCGCCTCCGAACCCTCAGGCCCGGCCGGGGAGTCACCCATGGAGTAGGCGAGAAGGAAAGGCACGTCGGCGTCCTCGCTGACATGCTCGCCACTCCATGCGATGACAGCGAGAGTTCCCAGGTCGGCCGGCCGAAAAGCGGTGTCAATACTCGACGTTGAAGTCACTCGCGAAGCCTAGCCAGACCGGAGCGGCCGATCTCGCCCATATTCACCCGATCGGCCGAACGCAGTGTCCCGATCGAGGTCCAGGCACATACCCGTTCGAAGTGACCTTCCGCGCACACCCCGAATGAGAAAAGCCTAAGGCTGGTTCAGGAACGTCATCGTCCCGAACCAGCCTTCGCATGTGGCGTGACTGCGTACGAATATGCGCTGCCGCGTCAGTCGTTGACAGCGGTGTTGCCGAAGGCCGGGTTGAGGCCGGCGATGCCGTTGACCGTGTTGCCGGAAACGTTCACCGGAACGTGGACCGGGATCTGGCCGACGTTGCCGGAGGCGACGCCCGGGGACTTCACCGCGGCGCCCTCAGCCATGGCTCCGTCGCCACCGTCGGCGAAAGCAGCACCCGACGCGGCACCCGCCGCGAGACCGGCAGTGGCAAGCACAAGAGCAGCCTTCTTGGCAGTGTTCATTTCAGTGCACCTTTCTTTCGGGGGTTCCTGGATGATATTAGGGCGGCCCGTACGGACAGCTACGAAGACACACCCTCATAAAGCGATCGCTCATTTGGGTCAATGAGCGAAAGGCGGACTACTTGGCGAGCGGAATGCCCCCGAGCAGGTTGGCGGGCGCCTCGGCGGTACCGGCCGGGTCCAGCTTGTCCGCGGCGCCGGTGACGGTGTCGACGAGGCCCTCGTGGCCCTTCGGGTCGAGGAGGTTGCTGTCCAGCGGAGCAGCGTCGAGCGTCGGCTGGCTCGTGATGGTGTCAAGAGCGCCGTTCAGGCTCGTCGGAGTGAGGTCCGAGGCAAAGGCGGGCGCGGCGGCACCGGCGATCACCATGGAGCCAGCGAGGACAGCAGCGGCCTTCAGAGCCTTCATTTCTTATCCCTTCTTTGATGACATTTGTCATCGGATGGAATTCTCACCAAGTCCGGGCATTTCGCATGCCCGATGTTCCGCTTCCCCCTGCATAACGACCGTCCAGCCCCACAGAAACCCTTGGGTGCCCGGCTTCATTGATTCCCACTCGAAAGAACGGCAGCGCTGCGTAAATATGAATTACCTGGCCGCATTGAAAGCCCGCCGCGGCCCCCTTCGGCGGGGTCGCGGCGGGCGATGGAGCCTGCTTCGCTACAGGCGCGCTCCGGCTACGCCTGCGGGAGTGCCGGCGCCTGCGGGAGTGCCGGCGCCTGGGGCAGGGCCGGTGCCTGGGGCAGCGTCGGCGCCGGAGGCAGGGCCGGCGTCGCGGGCAGCGTCGGGGTGGTCGGCACCGGCACGGCGGACGTCGGAAGCTGCGGCAGCGCCGGGAGTCCCGGCAGGTTCGGGGCGGGAAGGGCGCCGCTCAGGAGCGTGGCCGCGACGAAGTTGACCAGTCCGGTCACGACGACGGGCACCTGGGTGGCCACAGCGGTGACATCACCTGCGGTGGTCGCCTTCACCAGAGCGTCGACCGCGGACTGAAGGGCGGCCAGGGCGTCGGCCTTCACGTCGAGCGGCACCTTCGCGTCGTCGGGCAGCGCCTTGTCGGCCGCCGGCGGCGCCGGGGTCGCCGGAGCCTGCTCCTTCGCCGCGTCGATGGCCGCCTTGATGGCGTCGACGTGCTTCTGGGTCTCCTCGGCGGGGAGTTTGCCGTCCTTCGTCTTGAGGACGGCGTCGAGCAGATCGGTGACCGGCGTCAGAACGCCGCCGGTGTTCTGCAGGGTCTTGACCTGACCCAGCACGGCGTCAGCGCCGGGTACGGGGGCGACTGACGCGGCCGTGCGGCTGACGCGCTCGCCGACTGAGTCCGCAGCGAACACCGGTGCCGACGCACCGATCAGGAGAGACGCGCAGAGAGCGGAGGTCGCAAGGCGCCGTACGGGCAAAGCGGGCATGTTTTTCCCTTTCGAGGGCGTGTCGGTGCTTGAGATCACCGTCGATCGCCCCACTGCAACCCGCAACCGTACCGCCGCTCTCCGTGTTCGGAGTGGGTGGCGTTCGAGCCGTTCGCCCTGGTGGGCGGGGCTTGGTGCCGTTCCCGCGCCCGCGTCCAAACGGGGCAGGACACCGAAGGCCCCGCCCCCCACATCAAATGGCCGCCCCCTGGAACAGGGGACGGCAGGGAAGAGTCAGGCTGTGCTGCTCAGCTGTTGGTGCAGCTGTTACCGAACGTCGGGTTCAGCAGGCCGATGACGTTCACGGTGTTCCCGCAGACGTTGACCGGCACGTGCACGGGCACCTGGACGACGTTGCCCGAGACGACACCGGGGGAGTCGGTGGCGGCGCCCTGCGCGCCACTGTCGGCGGTGGCGACACCAGCGGTGCCGGCCATGGCGGCAGCGGCCACAGCGGAGAAGACGAAGGCCTTCGCGGTACGCGACATGAACATGCTCCTTGGGGGGTGAATCGTGTTCGGCCGGGACACATTCCCGGCGCGTGGTGCAACGCCGGGGACCCTCCTGGAGTTGCGGCACCGAACGAGTGAATGCGCGTTAGGTCATTGAAGTGCGCTACGGAGAGTCGACGTAACGAAAGCCAGAATTTCACAACTCCGACACACATCGTGTATCAAGTGAACTTGCCCTTTGGTGAGTATTATTGACCGCCCCTCATCAGGGCAATGCGCGCTACAGAACGCCCGTCGGAAAATATGACTTTCTCATTTTTCTTATCCGGCACCGAAAGCGTCAACTCATTCCTGAAAGTGAAGTCGGTCGTGCGCAACCTCCCATGCTGTTTCCCGCGTCGTGCGCCAGTGGGCATGCAGACCCTGACTGCGCCGGCGCTGCCCTCCCAGGCGGTCAGGTGCCGGGGCGCCGACTCGGTCAAGCAGGTGCGCCGCGCCCCCTCCCACGCCGCCGGCTCGCGAGTGCTCATGCCGTCCGGAACGGCGCGCTCTTAGGCGCTGTCGACGCCCGTTCCCAGCCGCTCCCTCCAGTCCAGCCAAGTTAGAGGCGATGCATGTGACGTCTGCACCCTTGCCGCCGCGCGTACTGCACGTGACACAACCGGTTGACGGCGGAGTGGCGCGCGTGGTGGCCGACCTCGTGCGCAGGCAGTGTGCCGCGGGAATGACGGTCTCGGTGGCCTGTCCCTCCTCCGGCGGGTTGCCGGAGGAACTGACCGGACTCGGCTGTGAGGTCCTGACGTGGGAGGCGTCGAGATCGCCGCACAAAGGGCTGCCCGGCGAGTGGCGCCGGCTCGCCGAAGTGGTGTCGCTCGTCCGCCCCGATGTGGTGCACGCCCACAGCGCCAAGGCAGGTCTGGTCGCACGCCTGGTGGTCCGGGGCCGGGTGCCCACGGTCTTCCAGCCGCACGCCTGGTCCTTCGAAGCCGTGGGAGGCGCCGAGGCCTGGCTGGCCCGGATGTGGGAACGGCACGGAGCGCGTTGGGCCTCCCGGCTGCTGTGCGTGAGCCGGGCCGAGCAGCGCACCGGCACGAGCCACGGCGTCGAAGGGGACTGGCGGATCGTGCCGAACGGGGTGGACCTGGAGCGCTTCCGCCCGGCGAGCCCGTCCGAACGGAGCCTGTCCCGGCCCGATGCGGCGGGGCCCCTCGTGGTCTGCGTGGGGCGGCTGTGCCGCCAGAAGGGGCAGGACGTCCTCATCGAGGCGTGGCGAACCGTCGCCACCGAGGTCCCGCGGGCCCGTCTGGTCCTGGTGGGCGGGGGGCCGGACGCGGCGCGGTTGAAGGCGGCGGCTCCCCCGTCGGTCTCCTTCACCGGACCGGTCCAGGACCCCGTGCCTTGGTACCGGGCGGCAGACCTGGTGGTGCTGCCCTCCCGGTGGGAGGGCATGGCGCTCGCCCCGCTGGAGGCCATGGCCTGCGGCAGCCCGGTCCTGGTCACGGATGTCGACGGTGCCCGCGAGAGCCTGCCGCCGGGGCTGGCCCGCACGTGCCTGACTCCGCCGGACGACTCCGAAGCCATGGCGCGGGCCCTTGTCCACCTGCTGCGCGGGCCCGAAGACCTCGGCGAACTGGGCCGCATCGCAGCCGATCACGTGCGTACCCACCATGACCTACGGTGCACGGCCGCAGCGGTCGCCGGCATCTACGGCGACCTGCTGAGCCTGGAGACCATCGAGTGCAGAGAGCCGATCACGACGTGACCCAGGAACGCATCGTCTCTTCGTCCGGTCGGCAACTCGCCCGGGACGAGCCAGGAGTCTCCACCACCGTCATCGCGCAACGGACGTGGGACCGTGCCGGGGGCACCCTGGTGGGCGGCGCCTCCCGGGACCACTCCTCCAGGGCCCTGCTGCTCGCCACGGACTGCACGGCCGTACTGCTGAGCACGATCGCCCTCACGCCCCTGCAACGCCATCCGCTGCTGTTGGCGGGGCTCGCGGTCCTCAGTGTCGGGCTGTACTGGAACGCCGGGCTGTACCGCCTCGTCCACGAGCGATACATGCTCGACGACTGCCCGGGCCTCCTGGGTCGCACGACGGCCGCATGGTGCGCCCTCGCCGCCGCCTGCGCGAGCCTGCCGCACCTCCAGCAGATCCCGCTGCGCGGGGTGTTCGTCGGCTGTGCCACCCAGGTCGCCCTCGCGCTCCTGGGCCGGGCACTCGTCCATTGGCGTCGACGGACAACCCTGGTCCGGCGGCCGTGCACGACCCTCCTGGTGGGGCCGGAGCAGACCGCCCTGCGCGTCGCCTCGGCACTTCAGCGCCACCCGGCCAGCGGAATCCGCCCCGTCGGCATCGTCAGTGACGGCGCAACGGAGCAGGAACACCAGGAGGGCACGGCACCCGGCCTTCCCGTGCTGACGACCCTGGGTGACATGCGCCGCGCGGTGATCCAGAACGGCGTCCGGCGAGCGATCGTCCTCGGCAGCGCCAGCGCCCCGGCGCACCGGCCCTGGCTCCAGGGCCTGACCGAACTGCGCTGCGAGATCTGGGAGATGGACCCGGAGCCGTCGCCGTACGTTCCACAGGTGCGCACGGCCGTCACCCATGTGGCGGGGTTCCGCTGCCGGCCGGTCACGGCTCCCCCCTTCCCGGTACATCCCGGCAAGCGCGCACTGGATCTGACGGTCTCCGCCCTGCTGCTGGTGCTGGCCAGTCCGGTGCTCCTGACGTGTGCTCTCTGGCTGCGCGTCAGTGAAGGGCCCGGCGTGGTCTTCCGGCAGAAGCGGATCGGGAAGGACGGCCGGCAGTTCACCCTGCTGAAGTTCCGCACGCACCGGCCCTCGGACGCGATCGAGTCCGCCACGCGCTGGAGCGTCGCCAACGACCACCAGATGCCCTGGTTCTGCCGCTTCCTGCGACGCACCTCGCTCGACGAGCTGCTCCAGCTGTGGAACGTCTTCCGCGGCGACATGAGCCTGGTCGGCCCGCGGCCCGAACGGCCCTACTTCGTCGTGAAGTTCAGCGAGATGCACCCCGGCTACAGCGCACGGCACCGAATGCCGGCCGGCATCACCGGACTCGCTCAGATCAACGGTCTGCGCGGCGACACCTCCATCGAGGACCGCTGCCGTTTCGACAACGCGTACATCGACAACTGGTCGCTGTGGCAGGACATCACCATCCTGGTGCGCACAGCGTCCGAGTTCTTCCGGCCCACGGGGAGCTGACGACGTGACGACCCTCCCCGCAGCGGCCATCGGCCGCCCCAGCCCGATGGCGACCGGCCTGCGCGCGGTCCGCAGAGCTGGGCCCGTGGTGCCCGTCGCCTTCTTGGTCGCCATGCTCGCACTGCCGCTCGGAGCCGGCGGCGAGGGCAGCGGCGGGACACCGGCCGACGCCGTCTCCGGACTCGTCGTGATCTTCTGCGCCGTTCGCGCGGTACGTCAGCGTCAGCGCCCGCTCGGCCGAACGGCACTCATCGTGCTCGGGCTGCCGGTGATCGCCGTCGCGGCGGCCGCCCTCGGCGCGGACTCGCCGGCGAACGCCTTCGAGGGGATGGCGCGGTACTACCAGATCCTCGTGCTCGTCCCTGCCGCCGTACTGCTCCTCGTCCGCGACCACGACGACTTCCGGACGGTCGCCTGGGCCCTGGTGGGGCTGGGCCTGTGGGAGGGCTCGATCGGCGTCTACCAGTACCTGACGGGCACGGGTGCCTCGTACGCGGGTGAGGACATCCGGGCCGTCGGCACCTTCGGCGCCACCGACGTGATGGGCATGTCGACGGTGGTGGCGTACGGGCTGGTCTGCGCTGTGGCGCTGGCCCTCGGCGGGGGCAGGGCCCGCGTACGGATCACTGCTCTCGTCTGTGCGCTCGGCCTCGTCGTTCCCCTGGCGCTCTCCTTCAGCCGCGGTGCGTGGATCGCCACAGCGGTGGTCTGCGTGCTCCAGATCGTCCTCGGCGGCGTACGCCGAGCCGCCCGCCTCCTGGCCGCGGCGGTCGCTGCCGCGATCGTCCTCGTCGGCGGTTTCGGCGTGGGGACCTCGATGCTGCAAGAACGCCTGAGCAGCATCACCCAGGTCACCGCGGCCCCCGACCAGTCGGTCACCGACCGCTACACGATGTGGGCGGCGGCGATCGACATGTGGGAAGAGCACCCGGCCACCGGAGTGGGTCTCAAGAACTTTCCCGCCTACCGCGACGGGCACGCCTCCATCGCCCTGTCCGCGGGCAGCGACGTGGCCGGAGCGGGAGCCTCCTTCCGCCGGCAACCCCTGCTGTCGCCGCACAACATGTATCTGCTGATCCTCAGTGAGCAGGGACTGCTGGGCCTGTGCGCCATCACCGGCGCCTGGGCCGCGATGCTGGTGCTCGGAGCACGGCGCCTGGTCACGGCCCACCGCCGCGGCCGCGGCCTGGACTGCGCGCTCATCGCCTGCGGACTGCTCACCTGGCAGCTGATCGACTTCGTGTACGCGGACATCGGCGGCCCGTCCACCGTGCTCACCTCCGTCGTCTTCGGACTGGCCGCTTGGTGGGCCCTGTCCTCGGCCGCGCTGCCCGGGGCGGCGGACAAGCGATGAAACCCACCCTGCCGCGTGACGGCGACGATCTCCTCCGCTCCCCCGCGGTACCGGCGCAGCACCCTGCCCCGGACAGCACCGACAAGGGTTCCGACGCTCACAACCTGTCCGGGGCGTTCTTGGCCCGTGCCGCGTTGCTGACAGCCGTCCTGTCCGCCGCGGGATCGCTCCTGGGCCTCGGCCGTGACCAGGCGCTGGCCCATCTTTTCGGGGCCGGCCGTGAGACGGACGCCTTTCTGGTGGCCTGGACCGTGCCCGAGGTGGCGTCGACGATGCTCATCGAGGACGGGCTGGCTTTCATGCTGGTGCCCGCCTTCAGCGCCGCGATCGCCGCCCGGGGCCGGTCGGAGCCGGGCGCTCGCGAGCAGGTCCAGGACCCGGTGCGAGCCCTCGTGGCCGGCACGCTGCCCCGCCTCACCCTGGCGTTCCTGGCCTGCTCCGCGCTCCTGATGATCAGTGCGCCGCAGCTGGTCGCGCTCCTGGCCCCGGGGCTGCCGGATCCGCGGCTCGCGATCGACTGCACCAGGCTGACCGCGTCCTGCTTCCTCACTTTCGGTCTCACCGGCTACTGCAGCGCCGCACTGCGCGCCCACAGCAGCTACCTGGCTCCGGCCGCCATCTACATCGCGTACAACACCGGCATCATCGTCACTTTGCTGGTGCTCGCCGACCGTTGGGGGGTGCGCGCCGCGGCCGCCGGTGTCGCGGTGGGCGGTTGCCTCATGGTGCTGGTCCAGGTGCCGTCGCTGCACCGCCGCCTCAAGCGCACCGCCGCCCGGTGCATCGCCGACGAGAAGGGCGCGAAGGCAACGAAGAGGCAGCCGATGGACCTGGCGCTCATCGCGGCCGTGCTGCTCTTCGCGCTGTGCCGTCAGGCGCAGGTGTTCATCGAACGCTTCCTGGCCTCCCCTCTTCCCTCCGGCGCCATCTCCCATCTCAACTACGCCCAGAAGGTGGCGCAGTTGCCGATGGTGCTGTCCCTCATGGTGTGCACGGTCACCTTCCCCGTGGTCGCCAAGGCGTTGGCGCGCGGGGACACCGAGCGCGCGCGGGACCGGGTCGAGCGAGACCTCGCCCTGGCGGCCTGCGTCGTGCTGTGCGGCGCGTCCGTGGTGTTCGCCTGCGCCCCCCAGATCATCCAACTCCTCTTCCAGCGCGGGGCGTTCACGGCCGAGGACACCGCCGCCACGGCATCCATCATGCGGGTCTACTCGCTGGGCCTGCTGGGGCACTGTCTCGTCGGTGCCCTTGTCCGCTCCTACTTCTCCGCCGGGCGTCCCACGTGGTACCCGGTGGCCGCCATGGCCGCGGGAATGACCCTCACGGCGGGCGTGGGCACGTGGGCGGTCGGCGTCTGGGGCGTCGGAGGCATCGCCGCGGCCAACGCTCTGGGCATCACGTTCACCGCGGTGCTGCTGCTGACGGCGATGGACAAGCGCAGCGTGCCCGTACGGATCCCCGCAGTCCTGCTCGAACTCGGCAAGACCGTGCTCTCGGCGGTGGTGGCGGCCGCCGCCGGACTGCTGTGCTCAGCACATCTCGCGCAGCCCATGGCCGCTCTCGCCGCCGGCTGCCTGGCCATCGCGGTCGTCTTCGGCCTGCTCCTGTGGGGCCTGCGTGTTCAGGCGTTCCTGCCCGCCGTCCACCTCGTGACCAGAAAGCTTCGTCATGCCCATTGACACAGCGTCTCAGGAACCACGCGGCCCGAGAACGAGAGAGCTGCTGCCCGGTCGTTCTCCCTGGGTGGCCATGTATCACTCGGTCGACGACTGCACGGAGGACCCGTACAACGTCACCGTCACGCCGGACCGCCTCCAGGAACAACTGCACTGGCTGCGCTCGCGCGGGCTGCGCGGCGTCAGCGTCGCCGAGCTCCTCGCCGCGCGCCGCCGGGGAGCCGGGCGCGGCCTGGTCGGTCTGACCTTCGACGACGGCTACGGTGACTTCGTCGACAACGCGATTCCGCTGCTCAGGCACTACGAGTGCTCCGCCACGGTCTTCGTCCTCGCGGGCCGTCTGGGCGGCGAGAACGACTGGGACGTCGAGGGCCCGCGCAAACCGCTCCTGACCGCTCAGGGAATCAGGGCGGCCGCGGCAGCCGGCATGGAGATCGGCTCGCACGGCCTCATGCACGTGGACCTCACGCGCACGGACGAGGAACAGCGCCGGGCCGAGATCCAGCGGAGCAAGGCGCAGATCGAGGAGCTGACGGGCCGCGAGGTGCGCGGGTTCTGCTACCCGTACGGGCTCGTGGACCCGCCGACGGTCGAGGCCGTCCGCCGGGCCGGCTACCGGTACGCCTGCGCCATCTCCCCGGGCTCCCTGGCCGGCGTCCACGCCCTGCCCCGGGTGTTCGTCGGACAGCGCGACGCCCCGTGGCGGATGGAACTCAAACGCCGCGTCCACCGAGTGCGAAGACGTTCTCTGCGGATCGGGGAGGCCGCCCGGTGAAGGTGCTCCACGTCATCACCGGCCTGGGAGCCGGCGGCGCCGAACAGCAACTGCGCCTGCTCGTACGCCATCTGCCCGGAACCCACGACGTCGTGACCCTGACCAACCCCGGGCAGGTCGCGCAGGGGCTGCTCCAGGACGGCGTCCGCGTCGCCCACCTCGGCATGGCGGGGAACCGGGACGGACGGGCCCTGCCCCGCCTGACCCGGCTGATCCGCGGCGGACGGTACGACGTCGTCCACACCCACCTCTACCGGGCCTGCCTGTACGGGCGTATCGCGGCACGCATGGCGGGTGTCCGGGCCGTCGTCGCCACCGAGCACTCCCTGGGCACCGCCCAGATCGAAGGCCGCCCCCTCACCTCCGGGGTACGCGCCCTCTACCTCGCCGGGGAACGGCTGGGCAGGGCGACGGTCGCCGTGTCGCCCGCGGTGGCCGAGCGACTGCACCGATGGGGCGTGGCACCGCATCGCGTCCACGTCGTCCCGAACGGTGTCGACGTCGCCGCCTTCGCGTTCGACCCGGCCGCCCGTGCCGCGACGCGCCACGAACTCGGGCTGCCCGCAGGCGCTTTCGTTCTGGGAGGCGTCGGACGCCTGGTGCCCGGCAAACGGTTCGACGTCCTGATCGCCGCACTGCGCGACCTTCCCCACGACGTACACCTGCTGCTCGTCGGCACCGGGCCCGAAGAGGAGTCGCTGCGGCAGGCGGCCCGCCGCGCCGGCGTGCACGACCGCGTCGTCCTCGCCGGGGAACGCCCCCACACGGCCGCGACGGGCACGGACCTGCCCGCGCTGATGTCGGCGATGGACGTGCTCGCGTCTCCGTCCGTCGACGAGGCGTTCGGCTTGGCCGTGGTGGAAGCACAGGCCAGCGGGCTGCCCGTGGTCCACGTCAGCTGTCCGGCACTCGACGACCTGCCCGCGGGGACGGTGGCCCACGCCGTCCGTGTCCCGTGTGCGCCCGCCTCGTTCGTCCGTGAGGTCCGACGGATCCGCGACGAACCGATGGTTCCCAGGCTGCCGTCACAGGCGGCTCTCCACTACAGCATTGCCCGCAGCGCCGTCCTGCACCGCGACGTGTACGCGACGGCCATGGGGGCACCGACGCCAGGAGTGTTGACGTGATGACCGAAGACGCACAGGGCAACAGCCCGTTCCCCCGCCGGTTCGCCCGGCCCGGCCCGGGCGCGCGCAGGCTGCCCCGGTGGTGGCCTCTGCCGTTCGGCCTCGCGGTCGGCGCGCTCGCCGGCGGGATGTACGGCGTGCTCAGCACCCCGCAGTACACGGCGACCAGCTATGTGATCGCCGTGCCCACCGACAAGGCCGACCCCATGTCCGCCCTCGGCTTCGCCCAGGCCTACAGCCGAGTGGCCACTCAGATCGCGGTGCTGAGCGATGCTCAGGTCGCGGCCCGTGTCCCGGTCCAGACCCTGAAGTCGCAGGTCCGCGCGGAGACATCGCCGGACGCACCGATGGTCGCGATCTCCGCCTCCGCGGCCGAGCCCGCCCGGGCCATGGAGATGGCCAACGCCGTCGCCCGTGCCCTCACCGCCAACGCCAGCCACGCCAAGGACGAGACCCACGTGAAACTGCTGCGCTTCACCCGGGCCGTGAAGCCCACGGAGCCCTCGTCGGCCTCCGCCGCGCTGACCACGCTGGTCGGCACCTGTGCCGGGGGGCTGTTGGGCGGGCTGGGGCTGCTGCTGCGCCCGCGCCGTGAGCTGGGGACGGCCGTGGCCACGGTCCCCGCCCCCACGGCTGCGGCAGGACTGCGAGGCAGCGCCTGATGCCTCGGGGTGCCGACGCCCCGGTCGCCACGGTGTGCACGGACACGGCCGAGTTCGGGTCGCTCCGCGAGGAGTGGAACCGCCTGCACCGGGCGTCGCCGACCGCGACCCCGTTCCAGAGCCACGCCTGGCTTCACTCGTGGTGGCTCTCCTACGGGGGCAGGGGCAGCCTGCGCATCGTCCTCGTACGCCAGGACGGCAGGCTCGTCGCGGCCGCTCCGCTGATGCGACAGCTGCGTCCCCTCCCGACGCTCACGCCGCTCGGGACGGGCATCTCCGACTTCAGCGACGTGCTCGTCGACGGCCGGTGCGCGGGGGCGGCCGACGGCATCGTGGAGACGCTGACGGCCGCATTGTGGCGTCTCGCCAAAAGCGCCGTGCTCGACCTGCGCGAGGTGCGCCCGGGCAGCGCCGCGGAGGCCGTCCATGACGCCTGGCCGGGTCTGCGGCGCCGCTTCGACGACTCCGCCTGTCTCGAGCTGCCCGCCCTCGCCATGGACGACCTCGTCCAGCGGCTGCCGCGGCCTCGGGCCCAGCGGGCGCGAGCCAAGATGCGCAAGTTGGACGCCGTGGGCATCGAGCGCCGCATCGTGCCCACGGCAGAGGTCGGAGCGTCGGTGCACCGCCTGCTGGAGCTCCATCGACTGCAGTGGCGGGAACGCAAGGTGACGACCGAACACCTGGAGCCGCGGTTCGCCGAGCACCTGTCCCGCTCGGTCACGCTCATGGCGCAGACGGGCGACGCCGTCGTCACGGAGTTCACGCTCGACGGCACAGTCGTGGCCGCCGACCTGACCTTCGTGTCGCCACGGCTCGCGGGCGGCTATCTCTACGGCGCCCACCCGACGCTGAGGGAACGCAAGATCGACGTGGCCACGATGCTGCTCAGGTCGTGCGTCGAGCACGTGCAGAACGACTCACGGACCGCGGTGCTGAGTCTGCTGCGCGGTACGGAGCCGTACAAGATGCACTGGAAGCCCGAGCAGCTGGTCAACCAGCGCCTCCTGCTGGCCCGCTCCGGTTCCGCGCCGCAGTTCGCCACCGCCCTGGCCGGCATCCGTGCCCGCGCCTGTGCCAAGCGGGCGCGCCGCGCATGGCGGGAGCGTGGCGGTGGCCCGGCCTAGAAGCCGGGCCACCGCCACGCTCGGGGGGCACTTCGGGTCAGGAGTTCCGCTCCCACCAGTCGAAGCGCAGGCACAGCTTGCCGCCGAGCCAGTGCTCCACCCAGTCACCGAGGTCGAGGGGCGAACACTGCGGGGGCTGCGTCGGGTTGGTCGGCTGCGTGGGCGCCGTCGGCTTGTCCCGTCCGGTCAGCACGGCCCGGTAGGCCGCCGACGCCTTCGGGTTCTCGTCGCACTGCCACACTCCGTGCGGACAGTAGTCCGTGAGGGTGTTGTAGAGCGGCTTGTGCTCGTCCATCCAGGCGAGCATGCGCTTCATGTACTCGGAGTTGTCGCCGTTGCGGAACAGCCCCCACTCCGGGTAGGAGATCGGCTTGCCGTGCTTCGTCGCGAAGTCGACCTGGGCCTGAAGCCCGTACGGCTCGGAGACCTGCTCGTCGAAGGACTTGCCCTCCGGCTGGTCGTAGGAGTCCATGCCGACGATGTCGACGACATCGTCACCCGGGTAGCACTCGGTCCACGGGACGGCGTCACGGCCGCGGCTGGGAGTGAAGTCGAAGCGGAACTTCTGTCCGGGCACCGAACGCATCACGGTGACGATGCGGGTCCAGTACTGCTTCCACGCCGCGGGGTCCGGGCCGCAGCGGTGGGTGTAGGTGACGCCGTTCATCTCCCAGCCCAGGACCACGATCGTGTCCGGCACGTCCAGGTCGACCAGGCGCTCGGCGAGGGTCCGGAAGTGCTCGTCGAAGTCGCCGGCCGCGCCCTGCCGCAGCAGCCCGCGCACTTCCGAGTCCGGCACGCCCTCCTCGTTGCGCTCCAGCATGGGGACGTTGAGAGCGAAGAGCCGGTCGTCGCGCTCCAGGCGCCATTCGGCCCACGGAGCGAGGAACGAGGGCTTGCCCTCGATGTTGTTCCACTGGTCGCCGGGCAGGTAGGTGTGCCCCACCCGCAGATCGGCCCCGCCGAGCCAGTCCGACAGCTTCGCCATCCGGGTGATGCCGCGGGGCCCGTAGTCCAGATAGGCGCCGAAGGCCGGGTACTTGTCCGGGCTCGGGGTCGATGTCGCGGTGGGCGACGCGGAGGTGGTCGGCGACACGGAGGTGGTCGGCGACGCTGAGGGCTCCGGGCTCGCCGAGACGGACGGCGTCGGATCAGGCACTTCGGCCGGCCACCACGGGACCGGGCTCGTGGGAGGGGGCGGCGCCGGATCACTGCGCGCGTAGGCGTCCGCGCGCTCGACGGACACGGACCCGGAGGCGACCACCAGTGAGATCAGAGCCCCCACCGCGATCAGCGGCAGTCGTCTGCGCTTCGCCTCTCGGCGCTTTCGAGCCATGTCTACTCCTCAGTACCGCATTCGCTCCATTCCTGACACTCAGTCATATAAATGAGTACGGCGCCAATCGTGGATCGGCGGATGGTTGCCCCTACGTCACCCGCTCGGAGGAGTTCAGGGGAGGAATCGACAGATGCTCGACCTCTTCAGGCAGTTGGCCGGGTCAGACGCTGCGGCCCGTCGGCGACCGGCGGGACAAGCTGCCGGCTTCGATCCGTCCGGCGCAGCCGAGCCATGACGCGTCCGCAACCCGTTGGGGTGATATCACGGGCGAATGGGTGAAGGAGCACCGGACGGCGGCTTCGTCGGTGGTGCACTGGCATCCGTCATGAAGGTGACCGTGCTGCCTCCCTCCCAGCCGTCGGCTCCACGCCGTGGGGAGGCAGCCTCTGACTGCGGCATCCTCTGCGGTCGGGAAGAGCTTTTGCGTGGCTCTTCCCGACCTGACTTCAGCGTTCTGACGCACTTGCCCGGCGGTACAGAATTCCTCCACCCACCAGGAGCCCGGCAGCGGCGGCCGCGGCTGCCAGAAGGTTCTGGTCGGCGCCCGTGTCAGCGAGGTGCTCGTGCGCGTGAGGCTGCGGCACACCGACGGGAACCGCAGGCGCGGGCAACTCCCCCTGGTGCACGGCGGGCAGAGGGGTGGCCTGCGTCGGCACAGGAAGCGCCCTGCTGGTAGGCGCTGTCGGCCCCACCTCCTGCGCTGGAGGAATCTCCACCGTGGGCACCGGGGCGGCTGCATACGCCTCCTGCGTGCTCGAACACGAGTTGTGAGCCGCGGGGTTGGCCGCGCCCACCACGTCGGCGGTGTCGCCGCAGAGACTCAGTCCGACGCTCACGGGCGCCTGCACGGAGTTCCCGGCCAACAACCCGCCGGATGACGACGTACTCTGCGCCGAAGATGCCTCAGCGCCGCCGATCCGGTCGTGCGGCGCCTCCTGGCCGTAGCCCTGCGTGTCGGTCGACTCCGCCCCGGCCGGGGCGGAGACGGCGGCTGCTTCACCCTCGCCGGCGCAGCTGTTGTCCGCCGCGGGGTTCGCCGCCGCCAGAACGTCGACCGTGTTGCCGCAGAGGTTCACGGGCACGGTCAACGGCACCGCGATCGAATTGCCCGAGAGCAGGCCGGCCGAACCGCTCGGCTGCCCCTGATCCCCGGTCGCAGCAGAGGCGGCGGATCCCGGGATGGACAGAATTCCTGTCGCTGCGGCGGCCGCGACCACACCGAACCTCAGAGCTTGCCTCAAGGCGTTTCCCTTCGTGATTGAAACTCGAAACCGACCCTGGGACGCGAAGGGCCCAGGGTCGGCGAGGAGGTCAACTGCTGTACGTGCCTCAGTCGTTGATGCAGGAGTTACCGAAGGCAGGGTTCAGCAGGGCGATCACGTTGATGCTGTTGCCGCAGAAGTTGACCGGCACGTGCACGGGAACCTGGAGGACGTTGCCGGACAGGACGCCCGGGGAGTCGGACGCCATCGCTTCGGCACCGGAGTCGGCGAACGCGGGAGCCGCCATACCGAGGGCCATGAGGGCACCAGCCACGACTGCGGCGCTCTTCTTCAGAGACACGATTCTCTCCTTTATCGAAAGGGGTCGATCGGATGAAGTGGCTGAAGATTTCCCATATGACACCTCTTGAGCCACCACGAAATCAGAACGATCCACGACACAGGAAAGAAACTGGCCCACCACGAAAGGAGATTGCTTTCACCCGGCGGCCGGAGAAATCTTCTGATCCGGCGAGTTTACGAGACAGCAAAAAAGCTCGGGCCGCCGGCGTGCGAAGTGGGCAGGCGGCCCGAGCTTTCCGTTGTGGCTGATCAGCCGTTCTGCGCACCGTTGCCGGAGAGCACCGGGATGTCGTCCAGAACGTGCGACAGCGGCTCGTCACCCTTGGCCTGGGTGGAGTTCTCGGTGCACTGCTGGTTCTGCGGGGCCGACAGGATCGGGACGTCCTGGACGGAGACCGGCACGAGGCCGACGAGGGAACCGGCGTTGCCCTTGACGGGCAGGCCGATGCAGGGCTTGTTCAGCGAACCCTGGACCAGGCCGAGCTGCGGGCTCATGTCGCCTTCGGTCATGGAGTTGCCGAAAGCCTGCTTCGCCCCGTTGCCACTGGACGAGGTGGTTCCACCGTCGTCACCGATGGCGAGAGCCTGCGGGGCGGCCGCAGCCGAAACACCGACAACGGATACCGCGACTGCAGCTGCAGCCATAGCCTTCTTAAGCATTGATGCATTCCTTTTCTGACAGGCTCCAGTTACTGCGAAGGAATCAACTGTCGGAGTGGCGGATTGGTTGCGCAGGTTCACTCGTTTGGCCAACCGGGTGACGCTGGATGCAGCGGAAGCGGCACCGCCGAAGGCGTGACGAGCCCCCGATACACTTATGCGATTTACATTCCTTCGTCTTCGCCGCCGACCATCGAGCCGACGCACCACCTTTGCAGAACCTGCTCGCGAACCCGTCCGGGTGAAAATGGGCAACCGATCCGGCGAGGCGGAGTTGTTCCGGGTGTTCTCAAAAACCCAATGAAGGGGAACACCTCATGATGAAGAAGGCTGTGGCCACCGCGGCTGTCGCCGCGTCCCTGGTCGGCATTGCGGCGGCGGCGGCTCCGCAGGCCCTGGCGATCGGCAACGACGGAGGGACCACCTCCGAGAGCGGCAACAACGCGGAGCAGGCCTACGGCAACTCCGCCACGTACGGCAACATGAGCCCGCAGATGGCCCTCATCCAGGGCTCGCTCAACAAGCCGTGTGTCGCTCTGCCCGCCAAGGCGAACCTCGGCTCCCTCGTGGGTGTCGTGCCGGTCTCTGTCCAGGACATCCCGATCCTGTCGGCCCCGCAGAACCAGCAGTGCACCGAGAACTCCACCCAGGCCAAGGGTGACGAGCCGCTGTCGCACGTTCTGGACGACATCCCGGTGCTCTCCGGCAACGGAGTCGGCAACCACTGACAGACCGCACAGCATCATTGGGCCGCCCGACAGGGCGGCCCAATTTTTATGCGCCCCGCTGGTGATCAGCTCCTGCAGAACGGGATCAATCCCTTTGTGATGCGAAAGAGTTAGTTTTCAACCTCCCGGTGCGAGCCGCGAGGAGAGAAAAGTGGATCTGCCTACTCTCTTCTTGCACTTACCCCTCCGCTGTGGAGCGTCCCGATGAGAATGACCCCCCTCCGCGTCGGCCGCAAAGGATTTGCGATCGGCGCGCTGGCGCTCGGCATCCTGGGCATTTCAGGCGCTGCGATCGGGCAGACGATGGAGTCCCTTCCGCGGCAGATCAGTGTTTTCGAAGGTCTCCATACCCGTCCCGCGCAGGGCCGTGGAACGAACATTCTCCTGATGGGAACGGACGGCCGCGACACCATCACCCGCGCCGAGAAGGAGAAGTTTCACGCCGGCGGAATCGCCTGTAACTGCAGTGACACCATGATGCTGGTTCACCTGTCAGAGGCGCGCGATCACGTCAGCGTGGTGAGCCTTCCCAGGGACTCCTACGCGGATGTTCCCGAGCATGGCGTCGACGGCGGAACCGTACGGGCCGCCCACCCGGCGAAGATCAATGCCGCGTACGCGGAAGGGGGCCCGAAACTCGCCGTGCAGACGGTCGAGTCCATGACTGGTGTTCGCATCGATCACTTCTTGCAGATCGATTTTCGCCGGTTCATCGACAGCGTGAACGCTGTCGATGGGGTGACCGTCTGCACATCACGCAGACTGTCGGACTCCGCCACCAAGCTCGAACTCGCCCCTGGGCACCACCACCTGGCGGGAGGGGGTGCTCTGCAGTACGTGCGGTCGCGGCATGTGGACACCAGCGCGGACCTGGGACGCGTTCAACGGCAGCAACGGTTCCTGGTCAACGCCCTGCGGAGCGCGGGGGTGGAAGCGGCTCTCACGGATCCGGTGCGAACCGCCGGACTCGCCAGGACCGTGCTCGGCCCGGCGACCGTCGATCAGGGGTTCACCATCGACGACCTCGTGTCGTTGGCGCGTGATCTCAGCCGGATCCCCCTGGCGAGGATGGAATTCGGAACCGTCCCCATCAGTGGGTTCAATCCTCTGATCGAGAACGTCGGCTCCACCCTGCGCTGGGATCAGGAGCGATCCGAGGAGCTCTTCTCGCGGATTCGGGAGGACCTGCCCGTGACCGAGCCCGGGACTCACACCGAGCCCATGGATCCGCCTCGCCTGAACGTCCAGACCTTCGTGCACGGCGACAAGCTGGCCTGCGAGTGACCCGAACAGCACTGGTCCAAATGGGTCCTGCTGTGCAACCCCACGGTTCCTGATCAGTTGATCAAACGTAACTCGTCATCGGAGTTCGCTCCGTGAAAGGACATCTCATGAAGAAGCTATGGGCAACCGCAACCATCGCCGCCTCCGTCGCCGGGCTTTCGGCGGTGGCCGCTCCCCAGGCGCTGGCCATCGGCGATGACGGGGGCACGACGTCCAACAGCGGCAACGGCGCGCAGCAGGAGTACGGCAACTCCGCGACCCACGGCGACATGAGCCCGCAGCTCGGCCTGGTGCAGGGCTCCCTGAACAAGCCTTGCGTCGGGCTGCCGGCCAAGGTCAACGCCGGTTCCCTCGTCGGTGTCGTTCCGGTCGCCGTCCAGGACATCCCCGTCCTGTCGGCCCCGCAGAACCAGCAGTGCACCGAGAACTCCACCCAGGCCAAGGGCGACGAACCGCTGTCGCACATCCTGTCGGACATCCCGGTTCTCTCCGGCAACGGCACCGAGAACCACTGAAAGCGCAGAGGGGCAGCCGCGGGTGCGGCTGCCCCTCTGTCGTACGGGATGGTGCCGGTGGGACGGCGACGGATGCCGTCCCACCGGCACCATCTGCAATTACTGAACCGAGGGAACCACGTTGGTGACAGGGGCCACCAGGTCGGTCACCTGATGCAGCTCGTTCAGTCGATTGAGCCCGGAGAGCTGGCCGGCAGCGGTGGGCATGTCGCCTCGGTGCTCGGATGGAATCGCCATGGTCGACACCGAGTCGAGCGTCGCTGTCGGAGAGATCGCGTCGCTTCCCTGATCGGTGAGCGGAAGCGGAGCGGCGCCGGCCGTCGGTGCGGCGATCGCGGCGGCTCCCACTGCGAGCAGGGCCGCGGTAATGGCTCGTCGAGTTGAGATCATGCCCTTACAACGCTGCGGAACGCAGGGCAGATACGGGCTCCGCGAAGCAGCCACCCGTCAGGTCTAGGAACGACTGGGGCCGCCCGGCCGGTGGAAAGGGGGCGGCCTGCGACGACGCGAGGTACACCAGCGTCGTCGCAGGCCGCAAGGCATGCCCGCTCAGGAGCGGCCGCACCTCTCCTAGTCGTTGCCCTGAAGGATCGCGATGATCCGCAGGAACTCCATGTAGATCCAGACCAGCGTCATGGTCAGGCCGAACGCGGCCAGCCACGCCTCGTCCTTCGGGGCGCCGTACGCGATCCCGTCCTCGACCTGCTTGAAGTCGAGGGCGAGGAAGCAGGCGCCGAGCAGGATGCCGATGACGCCGAACAGGATGCCGAGGCCGCCGCTGCGGAAGCCGAGGCCGTCACCGCCGCCGAAGACCGCGAACAGCAGGTTCACGGCCATGAGCAGGATGAAGCCCATCGCCGCGGCCATCACGAAGCCGTAGAAGCGTCGGTTGACGCGGATCCAGCCGGCCTTGTACGCGATGAGGACCGCCGCGAAGACGGCCATCGTGCCGAGCACGGCCTGCATGGCCGCACCGCTCGCGATGTAGTTGTCGACGATGCTGGAGAGCACGCCGAGGAAGACACCCTCAAGAGCGGCGTACGCCAGGATGAGCGGCGGGGACGCCTTGCGCTTGAAGGCCTGGACGAAGCCCAGGATCATCGCGACGAGGCCGGCGCCGATGGCGATGCCGTACGACTTGTTGAGGTTCGCCTCGTCGACCGGCAGCAGCGCCCAGGTGAGGGCGGCCGTGACGATCAGCGTGCCGAGCGTGGTGGCGGTGCGCATGATGACGTCGTCCATCGTCATGCGGCCGGTGGTGGCAGGCGCCTGCGGAGCGCCGTACTGCAGATCCTGCTGTGCGTAGGGGTTCTGCGCGTACGGGTTGCCGGCGGGGGCCTGGCCGTACGGATTGGCCTGTGTCCCTACGGCGGGGCCCCCGGCCTGCGGCTGCTGCGCGTTGAACTGCGCGTAGCCGTTGTCGCGGCTGAACCCCCGTCGCGAGAAGACCGGGTTGCTGCTCCTCATCTCACTCCTCCATGGCCACCGTGTATGGCCTTGCCCCAAGGGTAATGGTCTGGCAAAGATCCGACCCTAGTGCTCAAGGAGGATCTTTCCCATCCTGTTACGAGGAACGCGGCGGCACCCCCTGTTGTTCCGCTCACAGAGGGAAGCCGGTGTACGCCTCCGCGAGGTCGGTCTCCGCCGCGTCCGACGTGGTCACGCGGTCGAGCGCCGCCCGCTGGATCCGGTCGTCGAAGGCGGTCGCGTCGGGGGCGCGGTGCAGCATCGTCGTCATCGCGTAGCTGAACCGCTCGGCCTGCCAGACGCGGCGCAGGCACGTCTCGGAGTACGCGTCGAGGAGTTCCCTGTCGCCCTTCTCCGTGTACGCCACGAGAGCGCGGGCGAAGGTGACGACGTCGCCGACGGCGAGGTTCAGGCCCTTGGCGCCGGTCGGCGGGACGATGTGCGCCGCGTCACCGGCGAGGAAGAGCCGGCCGTGCCGCATGGGCTCGTGCACGTACGACCGCATGGGGGTGACGGACTTCTGCGTGATCGGTCCGCGGGCCAGGCGCCAGGCCGGGTCGTCGACCTCCAGGCGGCGGTCGAGCTCGTCCCAGATCTCCTCGTCGGCCCAGTCGGCGGCGTCCGTGCCCTCGGGGACCTGGAGGTAGGCACGGGTGACCGACGGGGAGCGCATGGACAGGAGCGCGAAGCCTCGGTCGCTGCGGGCGTAGACCAGTTCGTCGTGGGAGGGGGCGACGTCGGCGAGGATGCCGAGCCAGGCGAAGGGGTACGTGCGCTCGTACGTCCGGGTGAGGTCCTGCGGCACCGCCGCGCGGGCCACGCCCCAGAAGCCGTCGCAGCCGACGACGTAGTCGCACTCCAGGACGTCCTCGCGGCCCTCGTGCCGGAAGCGGACGCGCGGCGCTTGCGTGTCTGCGCCCTCGACCGCGAGGGCCTCCGCCTCGAAAAGGAGCGGACCGCCGTCGGCGAGCCGGGCGGCGATGAGGTCCTTGCAGACCTCGGTCTGCGCGTAGACCATGACCTGCTTGCCGCCGGTCAGGGCGGGGAAGTCGACGCGGTGGCGGCGGCGGTCGAAGCGCAGCTCGATGCCGTCGTGCGGCAGGCCCTCGCGGTCCATGCGGGCGCCGACGCCCGCCTCGCGCAGCACGTCGACGGTGCCCTGCTCCAGGATTCCGGCGCGCTGACGCTGCTCCACGTACGCACGGTCGCGGCTCTCCAGGACGACGGACGCGATCCCCGCGTTGTGCAGCAGCCTGGACAGGAGCAGCCCGGCGGGGCCTGCCCCGATGATGCCGACGGTCGTGCGCATACGGATCCCTCGTCCCTCTCGCGACCTTGCGTTCGCCTGGTGAACTTTCGTTCATCCTTGGCTCGCTGGGATCTTCCGCCTGCCGCACTGCGGGTGTCAACGGTTTCGCGCGCCCTACTTGCGCGGGAGCACACCCGGCCGCAGTTCGACCCGGACGCCGCTGTCGGGCTCGATGACGTAGACCGGATCGGTTCTGCGCCGCCAGTTCAGCGGCAGCAGGTAGTAGCGGTGGTCGCGCTCGACGAGCAGCCGGAAGCCCTCGTAGCGGTACCGGTAGAAGCTCCTCCTGCCGAGGTCCACCGCGCCCGGACCCGGTGGCGCGATGGCGAGCCGGTGGGTGCTGAGGACCACCACGGAGGGGCGGCGCACGATCAGTTCCGCGTCCGTCCGGGCGTCCTGCCTGCCGAGCTGCCCGGCCACCAGGGCGACGGCCCAGATCAGGAACACCCCCGCCATGAGCAGCGACACCCCCCGCTCCCACCCGGCCCTGCGCCCGGCCGCGCGCGCCTGCCCGAGCAGCAGCCCGCCCGCGACGAGCAGCGGCGCCGTCCATCCGTACGGCTGGATCCAACCCCAGAGCAGCAGCAGTACGGCGCCCAGGGCGACCGGCACGAGATGGGCGCGGGCCACCGCGCGGCCGGCCGTGCGCACCCGTTCCACCTGGGGCACCGGGACCCGAAGCACCGTCAGGAGCCGTGGCAGGGCGGGCGCGAGGAGGATCACGGTGAGCACCTCGAGGGCGGGCAGCGTGGCAAGTCGCAGGCTGCGCATGACCAGTTCGAAGGTGTCGAAGCCGACGGCGAACGTGTCGAGCCGGAAGTACCCGAAGTAGGCGTTGGTGTAGATGTAGCCCGCGTACAGCATCAGACCGCCGACGAACGACCCTGCCCCGACAAGGGAGTTGAGGACTTCCAGGCGCACGCCCCCGGCCGGCGCGGGGCCGGGGTCCGGCCGCCGCGGGTCCGGGACCCGCGGCGGGTACGGCGGAGGCGGCGGTACGAGTCCGGCCACCGCGCTCGCCCCGTCAGCTCTCGCCGGGCGTCGGCGACGTCGACTCCGGGGACGGCGGCGGCGGGTACACGGGCGGCGACGTGGTCTCCCGCGGGCAGTCCGGGTCGGGGACGTCGCCCGGGGTCGCCCCGGCGCCGCAGTTCCCCGGCGAGGTGGGCGGTTCGCTGCCGCTGACTCCGGGGCCCGGCGTGATGTCGGGCCCGGTGTCCGAGGGCGGCTGCGGCACCGAGGGGACCCCCGGGTCGCCGATCCCGCCCGCCGCACCGGCGCCGTCGTCGCCGGACCCGTCGTCGCCGGACCCGCCGCCGGCGGTCTGCGAGACGGGCACCCCGGCCGAGCCGACACCGCCCGCCCCGCCCCCGACCGAGCCACCGACGGATCCGCCCGAACCGCCCCCTGACCCGCCCGTGCCGCCCGCGCACCCGCCGACCACGCACACCGCGGCGGCGACCGCGGCCACCGCCCCGCACCTGAAATGAAGTCGCCCGCGCATGAGTGTCTCCCCGTGCCCCCGTGGCCCGTACGGCAGCAGGCTCCCACCGCCACGCCTGCCGGGCACACGTACCTGCGGCAAGACCCTCAAAAGTGAGGGGTACGGAGGGGGAGGAAGACGGAGGTGCCCGGAACCGGACTTGAACCGGTACGCCCGCGAGGGGCAGCGAGGTTTAAGCTCGCCGTGTCTGCATTCCACCATCCGGGCAGGCTGTGGGGCTCCGCATCGACCGTCCGAGCCTATCCGGCGGCATCCCCCGAACAGCGGAACGACGAACCGATGTTGTCTTATTTTATTGGCGTCTGAGGGTGCATCAGGCCACTGAACGCGCCATCCGCACTTGCCGGGGGCCCTTCCACGAGGGAACGCCCTCCGTGACGGATTGACGGGAATTCACCTGCCTCGTCTCAGGGTCCCGGGTCATCCCCAGGTATGACACACGCTCCGCCGGTCCCCCCGAAGTCGCCCCCAGGAACGGGAACTGCGGCTGACTTCACGGGCCTGCCGCGCCGGGACGATGGAACGGTCCCCAGCCAGACAGCACCACCGACAGGAGCACCCACCCGTGACCACCACCCCGCTCGCAGGCCGGACCACGACGGCGGCCGCCCGCGCCACGGATCTGTCCAAGATCTACGGACAGGGCGAGACCCAGGTGGTCGCGCTCGACCAGGTCTCCGTCGAGTTCCGCCAGGCCGAGTTCACCGCGATCATGGGCCCCTCGGGTTCCGGCAAGTCGACGCTGATGCACTGCGTGGCCGGGCTCGACACGTTCTCCTCCGGGTCCGTGCGGATCGGCGAGACCGAGCTCGGTTCGCTGAAGGACAAGCAGCTCACCAAGTTGCGCCGGGACAAGATCGGTTTCATCTTCCAGGCGTTCAACCTGCTGCCGACGCTGACCGCCCTGGAGAACATCACGCTCCCCATGGACATCGCGGGCCGCAAGCCCGACAAGGAGTGGCTGGAGGACGTGATCCGGATGGTGGGCCTCGCCGACCGGCTCGGGCACCGGCCCTCGCAGCTCTCCGGCGGCCAGCAGCAGCGCGTCGCCGTCGCCCGGGCGCTGGCCTCCCGGCCCGACATCATCTTCGGCGACGAGCCCACCGGAAACCTGGACTCGCGCTCCGGCGCGGAGGTCCTCGGCTTCCTGCGCAACTCCGTACGGGAGCTGGGGCAGACCGTCGTCATGGTGACCCATGACCCGGTCGCGGCGGCATACGCGGACCGGGTGATCTTCCTGGCCGACGGGCGCATCGTGGACGAGATGCGGGAGCCGACGGCGGAGACGGTGCTCGACCGCATGAAGCGCTTCGACGCGAAGGGCCGCACCAGCTGAACCCCGCAAGGGGCGCGGGGCCGTGTCATCAGCGGCTCCGCCGCGGGGGCGCGACCAGCCACGACGGCGCAGCACCCGCGAACACATCAGCAGCCCCGACGACACGAAGGCCACGGGGCTCCGCCCCGGACCCCGCTGCTCAATCGCCGCAGGGGCTTGATCACCGGGCCCGATCTGCCCGGCCGCCCCAGGGGCTCAATGTGCCCCGGACCTAAGAAGAGACCCGCATGTTCAAAACAGCCCTGCGCAACGTGTTCGCGCACAAGGCCCGCCTCCTGATGACGGTGCTCGCCGTCATGCTCGGAGTCGCCTTCGTCACCGGCACCCTCGTCTTCACCAACACCATCTCCTCCGCGCTGGAGAAGTCGTCGTCCAAGGGCTTCGACCAGGTCGACGTCGCCCTCACCCCCGGCAGCACCGCGGCCGAGGGCGACCGGGTCAGCAAGGAGGTGAAGCTGACCGACGCCACGCTGAAGAAGGCGCGGGGCGTGGACGGCGCCGCCTCCGCGTACGGCGTGGTCAGCGGGTACGCCGCCGTCGCCGACCAGGACGGCAAGCTCGTCGGCAACGGCTTCTCCACCAAGGGCGGCAACTACTGGGGCACCGAGGACTCCCGGTACCCGCTCACCTCCGGCACCGCCCCGCACGGCGCGAACCAGGTCGCCCTCGACGCCGAGACCGCCGAGCGCGCCGGCTACAAGGTCGGCGACCAGGTCCGGATGTCGATCGACGGCCCGGTGCTCACACCCACCGTCACCGGCATCTTCACGACGGACGACGGCAACGTCGCGGCCGGCGGCTCCCTCGCCCTGTTCGACACCGCGACCGCGCAGCAGCTCTTCCACAAGCAGGGCGCGTACGACGAGATCGACGTGAAGGCCGCGGCAGGCACCAGCCAGGACCAGCTCAAGGCCAACGTCGACAAGGCGCTCGGCGACGCCGCCGTGCACACCGACACCGGGCGGCAACTCGCCGACGACCAGGCCGAGTTGATCGAGTCGTCGATGAGCTCGATGAAGACGATGCTGCTGATGTTCGCGGGCATCGCGCTCTTCGTCGGCATCTTCATCATCGCCAACACCTTCACGATGCTGGTCGCCCAGCGCACCAAGGAACTCGCGCTGATGCGCGCCGTGGGCGCCTCGCGCCGCCAGGTCACGCGGTCCGTGCTCCTCGAAGCGTTCTGCGTGGGCGCCGTCGCCGCCGTCACCGGCCTCGCCGTCGGCGTCGGGATCGGCGCGGGCATGCGCGCGCTGCTCGGCAGGACCGGCGCGATCCTCCCTGACGGACCGCTGGTCGTCTCCCTCGGCACGGTCGTCTCGGCGCTCGTCGTCGGCATCCTCATCACGATGCTGGCCGCCTGGCTGCCGGGCCGCCGCGCCGCGAAGATCCCGCCGGTCGCCGCGATGAGCGCGGTGCACGCGACGGCGAGCGCCAAGTCGCTGATCCTGCGCAACACGCTCGGCTCGCTGGTCAGTGCCGTCGGCATCGCCGCCGTGCTCGCCGCGACGACCATGAAGGGCAGCGACGGCCAGCTGCCGATGGGCGCGGGCGCCGCCCTGCTCGTCATCGGCGTCTTCATCCTCACGCCGCTGCTGTCCCGCCCGCTGATCGCGGCCGCCGCCCCGGTGCTTCGCGCCTTCGGCATCTCCGGCAAGCTGGCCCGCCTGAACGCGGTGCGCAACCCGCGCCGCACCGCCGCAACGGCCTCGGCCCTGATGATCGGGCTCACCCTGATCACCGGCCTCACGGTCATCGCGGGCAGCGTGCAGACGGCGATCGACAAGATGGCGGCCGACTCCCTCAAGGCCGACTACGTCGTCTCCATGGCGAACGGGAACCCGCTCTCCCCCGACGTCCTGAAGACCCTGGACAAGACCGACGGCGTGACCGCCACCAGCGGCCTGTCGAACTCGCCCTCGCGGATCGACGGCAGCACCGAGTACCTGACCGGCGTCAACGGCTCGACCATCACCAAGCTGACCGAACTCCCCGTCGACAACGGCAAGTTCACGGTCGGCGGCACGAACGTCGTCGTCGACGAGGAGACCGCGAAGGACCACGGCTGGAGGGCCGGCTCGACCTTCACGGCCGCCTACGAGGACGGCGCGAAGCAGAAGCTGACGGTCGCGGGCGTCTACGAGGGCAACGAGATGATGCGGGGCATCATGGTCGACGCCCCGACCCTGAACCCGCACATCACCGGCACCGCCTCCGACATGCAGGTCATGCTGAAGACGTCCGGCGGGGCCTCCGACGCCACCAAGGACAAGATCACCAAGGCGCTCGGCGAGAACCCGGCGATCAAGGTCCAGGACGGCAAGGACATCTCCAACGAGATCGCCCAGATGTTCACGCTGATGCTGAACATGCTCTACGGCCTGCTCGCCATGGCGGTCATCGTCGCCGTGCTCGGCGTCATCAACACCCTCGCCATGTCGGTCTTCGAGCGTCAGCAGGAGATCGGGATGCTCCGCGCGATCGGCATCGACCGCAAGGGCATCAAGCGCATGGTCCGCCTGGAGTCCCTGGTGATCTCCCTGTTCGGCGGCGTCCTCGGCATCGGTCTCGGCGTCTTCTTCGGCTGGGCGGCGGGACAGCTCATCGGCAACTCCATGTCGACGTACACGCTGATCCTGCCCTGGGCCCGGATGGGCGTCTTCCTCGCGCTCGCCGCGGTCGTCGGCATCCTGGCGGCCCTGTGGCCGGCCCGCCGCGCGGCCCGCCTGAACATGCTCGCGGCGATCAAGTCCGAGTAGCGGAAGGGCAGTTACGTGGATGGGCCCCCGGCGACACATCGCCGGGGGCCCGTCCACGTACATCTCAAGAAGCTCTCAAGCAGCTAGTTCCAGGTACGCGCCCGCAGCGGCATCCCCGACACCCCGCTCACCGGTGTCTTCACCGCGAGGATCTGGTTGACGCCGATGCGGTTGCGCTCGAAGCTCAGCGCGGAGGCCGCCATGTAGAGGCGCCAGACGCGGGCCCGGCCGGGGCTGACCAGCTTCAGGGCCTCGGGCCAGCGGGCCTCCAGGTTGCGCACCCACTGGCGCAGCGTGAGCGCGTAGTGCGGGCGGATCGCCTCGATGTCGCGGACCTCGAACCCGGCCCGCTCCAGGAGTCCGGTCGTCGTGCCGAGCGGCGCCAGCTCCCCGTCGGGGAAGACGTACGCGTCGATGAACTCGTCGACCTCGTACGTCGATTCGTCCTCCTGCGGCCGCCGCGCGATCTGGTGGTTGAGCAGCCGCCCGCCGGGGGCGAGCAGGGCGTAGAGGTCGCTCGCGTACTCCAGGTACCGCTCGGCGCCCACGTGCTCGGCCATGCCGATGGAGGAGATCGCGTCGTACGGGCCGTCGCGCACGTCGCGGTAGTCCTGGACGCGGATCTCGATCCGGTCGGTGAGCCCCTCGTCGGCGACGCGCTTGCGGGCGTACGCGGCCTGCTCCTGCGAGAGGGTGACGCCGACGACGCTCACTCCGTGCTCGCGGGCCGCGTGGATGGCCATGGAGCCCCAGCCGCAGCCGACGTCGAGCAGGCGCATGCCGGGCTTGAGGCCGAGCTTGCGGGAGATCAGCTCCAGCTTGTCGCGCTGGGCGGATTCGAGGGTCGCCTCGTCGGACGCGAAGTAGGCGCAGGAGTACACCATCGAGGGGCCGAGGACCAGCTCGTAGAAGTCGTTGCCAACGTCGTAGTGGTGGCTGATGGCCTGCTTGTCGCTGTCCTTGGTGTGGCGGTGCAGACGGCCTCTGCGACGCCTCTCCTCGGCGGGCGGCGCGGGTGGCGGGTACGGGCCCGCCATCTTGAGCAGCTCGCGGAAGGCGGCCCGCACGGCGGGGTCCTTGGCGGCTTCGGCCAGCGAGCGGCGGTCGTCCTCGTCGCGCTCCCAGATGAGCCCGGCGACGGCGTCGAGGACCGCGTACAGGTCGCCCTCGACGTCCAGGTCACCGGCGACCCAGGCGCGGGCGAGGCCCAGCTCGCCGGGCTTCCAGAGCAGGCGGCGCAGCGCGCGACGGTTGCGTACGACCAGCACGGAGGCGCTCGGGGGCCCGGCCTCCGAGCCGTCCCAGGCGCGGAGGCGCACAGGGAGTTCGGCGCCGAGCAGCTGCTCGACGAGGTTCTTCAGCCGCTGTGCGGCGTCCTGCATGGCGCACACCTCCGAAATGGGAGCGATCCCGGAACGGTCCAACACCACGTAAACACCAACGGGGCGCTCTCGCAGTCCCGTTACTGCGTTACGGAACGGCAAAATGCCTGTAGCTGCCATGTATCTAGGGGTGCCGGACCGGTCCGCGGAAACGCCGAAGGGGCCGCCCGCACCACGGATGGCGGGCGGCCCCTTCGGGCGTACTGCTACGGCTTCGGCCTCAGGAGGCCTTGGCCTCGGCCTTCTTCTCCTCCGCCTTGGCAGGCGCCGGAGCCGGCTTGGCAGCCTCGTAGAACTCCTCGCGCGGAGTCTCCAGGGCGCCGAGCGCGGTGATGTCGCGCTTCTGGAACATGTTGATCGTCCACTCGGCGATCACACGGATCTTGCGGTTGTACGTCGGCATCGCCATGCCGTGGTAGCCACGGTGCATGTACCAGGCGAGACGGCCCTTGAGCTTGATCTTCATCTTGCCCATGACGATCATCGCGACGCCCTTGTGCAGGCCGAGACCGGCGACCGCACCCTTGTTGGCGTGCTTGTAGTCCCGCTGCGGGAAGCCCCGCATGCCGGAGACCACGTTGTCACCGAGGACCTTGGCCTGGCGCATGGCATGCTGCGCGTTCGGCGGGCACCAGGCGTTCGGGTTGCCGTTGGCGCGGCCGACCAGGTCCGGGACCTGGGCGTTGTCGCCCGCGGCCCAGATGTAGTCGGTGCCCTGGACCTGGAGCTTCTCGCTGGTGTCCACGTGGCCGCGCGGGCCGAGCGGGAGACCGAAGCGGGCGAGCGCCGGGTTCGGCTTGACACCCGCGGTCCACACGATGGTGTTGGAGTCGGCCTCCAGGCCGTTGCTCAGCACCACGTGGCCGTCGACGCAGGACGGCATCGTCGTCGAGAGGTAGACCTCGATCCCGCGGGACTCCAGGTGCTTGCGGCCGTAGACGCCGAGGTCCGGGCCCACCTCCGGCAGCACCTTGTCGGCGGCGTCGACCAGGATGAAGCGCATGTCCTCGCGCTTCACGTTCTTGTAGAACTTGGCCGCGTCGCGTGCCAGGTCCTCGACCTCGCCGATCGTCTCGGCGCCCGCGAAGCCGCCACCGACGAAGACGAAGGTGAGCGCCTTGCGGCGGATCTCCTCGTCGGTCGTCGACTCGGCCTTGTCGAGCTGCTCGAGGACGTGGTTGCGCAGGCCGATGGCCTCCTCGACACCCTTCATACCGATGCCGACCTCGGCGAGGCCCGGCGTCGGGAAGGTGCGGGAGACCGCGCCGAGCGCGATCACCAGGTAGTCGAAGGGCACCTCGTACGCCTCGCCGACGAGCGGGGCGACCGTGGCGACCTTGCGGTCCTGGTCGATGGTGGTGACGCGGCCGGTGAGAATCTCGGCTCCCGGCACAGCGCGTCGCAGCGGGACGACGACGTTGCGCGGCGAGATGCTGCCGGCGGCGGTCTCGGGGAGGAAGGGCTGGTACGTCATGTACGAGCGCGGGTCGACGACCGTGACGGTCGCTTCCGCGTAACGCATCTTCTTCAGGATGCGTCGCGCCGCGTACAGGCCTACGTACCCACCCCCGACAATGAGGATCCTGGGACGCTCCGTGGTGCTCATGCCATCGAGTATCCACCCGACTGGAGGGGGTCGCTCGTGCGCCCCTTCACAAGGTTCGGTGGGGGCTCTGCTACACTTCGCCGCCCACGTGACCCATGTCATGGCGTCCGGAGGGAACCACGGCGTACCGCCAGTCGTTGCTCACCCCCCTTGAGCAGCCACAGTGAGCATTCGGCCGCACTGAACCACTCCCGTTCTTCATGTGCGCGTAACACTCCGAAAACCCCGCGCACCCCTCCCGGCAGGGTCCTTGGTCGGCCCCGAACGGGCCCCTGGACCGCAATCGGCGTCCAAGAGGGCCGAATTCCTTGTGAAGAACTTCACGAACTTTCCCGACGGGGTGTCGCCGGAGCGTGTCGCGGGGGCCGTTTCAGGTGCTCAGGCGGGGTTCGCCGTGCTCATGCGAGGCCCTCGACGGGCCCTCGGACGGCAGGTCGTGTCCACCCAGAAGCCCTCCCCCGGGCAGGCCGCGGCCTCGTCCACCGGCCCCGCGGTCCGGGGCCGGTGATCAAGAGGGGGCTCTGCTCAGCGGCTCACGCCACCGACCAGGCGATTCCGTCCAAAATGTCGTGCTCCGAGACCACGACCTCCCGCGCGCCCGTGTGTTCCATGATCAGGCGCAGGACGAGCGCGCCCGAGGCGATGACGTCGACGCGGCCGGGGTGGATGACCGGGTTCAGGGCGCGCTGGTCGTGCGTGGACGTCAGGAGCCAGTCGGTGAGCTCGGCGACCTTCTCGTAGGAGATCCGGGAGTGGTGGATCGCCGTCGAGTCGTACGCCTTCAGGCCGAGCGCGAGGGCCGCCACCGTCGTCACCGAGCCGGCCAGGCCGACGAGGGTGCGGGCGTCGGCCAGCGGGACGGTCTGCGCGGCCAGGTCGAGGGCGGCGGCGATGTCCTCGCGGACCGCCTCGATCTGCGCCGGGGACGGCGGGTCCGTCACCGTGCCGTCGGGGCCGACGAGGTGGCGCTCCGTCATCCGTACGCAGCCGATGTCGACGGAGCGGGCGGCGCGCACGGCGTCGTCGCCGACGACGAACTCGGTCGAGCCGCCGCCGATGTCGACGACCAGGTACGGCTTGTCGAGGTCGGTGCGGCCCGTGAGTTCCTTGGTCGCACCGGTGAAAGAGAAGGCCGCTTCCTGGTCGCCCGTGATGACCTCGGGCTCGACGCCCAGGATGTCGAGGACGCCCTGCACGAAGTCGTCCCGGTTCTCCGCGTCGCGGGACGCCGACGTCGCCACGAAGCGGACGCGCTCCGCGCCGTGCTCCTTGATGGCCGCGGCGTACTCGCGGCAGGCCGCGAAGGTGCGCTCCAGGGCCTCGGGGGCGAGCCGGCCCGTCTTGTCGACGCCCTGGCCGAGCCGGACGATCGTCATCCTGCGGTCCAGGTCGACGAGTTCCCCGGTCTGCGGGTTCGCGTCGGCGACGAGGAGGCGGATGGAGTTCGTACCGCAGTCGATGGCGGCGACCCGGGTCACGCGTCCTCCCCCGCGTCGGCGCACGGCGTCACGCACGGCCCCTTCTTCCACCACTCCGGGAGCATCGCGATGGCCTCGTCGCCGAGCGGGTTCACGCCCGGGCCCGCCGCCAGGGAGTGGCCGACGAGGACGTGCAGGCACTTCACGCGGTCCGGCATGCCGCCGGCGCTCGGGAAGCCCTCCAGGACCTCGATGGCGTCGCGGCGCGCGATGTAGTCCTCGTGCGCGGCGCGGTACTGCTTGGCCAGCTCCGGGTCGCTCTGGAGGCGCTCGGTCATCTCCTTCATGACGCCGTTGGCCTCAAGGGTGCCGATCGCGGAGGCCGCGCGCGGGCACGTCAGGTAGTACGTCGTCGGGAACGGCGTGCCGTCCTCCAGGCGCGGGGCCGTCTCGACCACGTCCGGGTTGCCGCAGGGGCAGCGGTGCGCGATGGCCCGCAGACCGCGCGGCGGGCGGCCCAGCTGCTCCTGGAACGCGTGGATGTCGGCGTCCGTGGGCGCGGTGGGCTCGGTCTGGGGAGGAGGCGTCTGCATGACTGTGTTCGGCGTCTTTCGTCGTGTACGTGGATCAGACGTGTACGTGGATCGGTTGCGGGCGTTTCAGTCTGCCTGGTCGGCCTTGTCGACGCCGTCCCAGACGTTCGAGTACCAGGGGCGGTCGGCGGCGCCCTGCTCGACGCGGCTCGACTGGGTGGCGCGCGGATCGGGCACCACGTACCCGGTCTCGCCCGGCATCACCATGTGCAGGCGCTCCCGGATCCGCTGCTCGGCGTAGGAGTCGTCCTGCCAGCGGGCCTTCTCGTCGCGGAGCCGGTCGACGCGCTCCTTGGCCTCCTGCTGCTGCCGCTGGAGGTCCTCGATCTCGCCGCGCTGGGAGACGTACTGCCTTATGGGATAGGCGAGGGCGACGACCAGCGTGCACAGGACGAGGGCGAGGAGCGCCGCGCGTCCGGTGAGGCGGGAGCGGCGGGCCTGGCGCTTGTTCTGCGAGCGGTAGACGCGCTCGGCGGTCTGCTCGCCGAGGATGCGCAGCCGGGTCGCTGTGGAGAACGCGGCGGAGCGGTCCTTGTCCCGGTCGCGGACCTTTGCGGCCATCGCGTGCTCGCCTCCCCGATACGTACGTACGTCCCCGCACACGGTACGGGACCGAGTGCGGGGACGTAGGTAACTGCTACCTCAGCGGGCTCAGCCCTTGAAGCGCGGGAAGGCCGAGCGGCCGGCGTAGACCGCCGCGTCGTCGAGGATCTCCTCGATGCGCAGGAGCTGGTTGTACTTGGCGACGCGCTCGGAGCGGGCCGGGGCGCCGGTCTTGATCTGGCCGCAGTTGGTGGCGACGGCGAGGTCGGCGATGGTGACGTCCTCGGTCTCGCCGGAGCGGTGGGACATCATGCACTTGAAGCCGTTGCGCTGGGCCAGCTCGACGGCGTCCAGGGTCTCGGTCAGCGAACCGATCTGGTTGACCTTGACGAGCAGGGCGTTGGCCGAGTTCTCCTCGATGCCGCGCGCCAGACGCTCCGGGTTGGTGACGAAGAGGTCGTCGCCGACGAGCTGGACCTTGTCGCCCAGCTTCTCGGTGATGACGTTCCAGCCGGCCCAGTCGTCCTCGTACAGCGGGTCCTCGATGGAGACGAGCGGGTACGCGGAGACGAGCTCCTCGTAGTACTCCGTCATCTCGGCGGCGGAGCGCTCCTTGCCCTCGAACTGGTACTTGCCGTCCTTGTAGAACTCGGAGGCGGCGACGTCCAGGGCGAGCGCGATCTGCTGGCCGGGGATGTAGCCGGCCTCCTTGATCGCTTCGAGGATGAGGTCGAGCGCGGCGCGGTTCGACTCCAGGTTCGGGGCGAAGCCGCCCTCGTCGCCGAGGCCGGTCGACAGGCCCTTGGTCTTCAGCACCTTCTTGAGGGTGTGGTAGACCTCGGCGCCCCAGCGCAGCGCCTCGGAGAAGGACTCCGCGCCGATCGGGGCGATCATGAACTCCTGGATGTCGACGTTGGAGTCGGCGTGCGACCCACCGTTCAGGATGTTCATCATCGGGACGGGCAGCAGGTGCGCGTTCGGGCCACCGAGGTAGCGGAACAGCGGCAGGTCCGAGGCCTCGGACGCGGCGTGCGCGACGGCGAGCGAGACGCCGAGGATGGCGTTGGCGCCGAGCGAGCCCTTGTTGTCCGTGGCGTCCAGGTCGAACATCGCCTGGTCGATCAGGCGCTGCTCGGTGGCGTCGTAGCCGACGAGCTCCGGGCCGATCTGCTCGATGACGGCGAGGACCGCCTTCTCGACACCCTTGCCGAGGTAACGGTTGGGGTCACCGTCACGGAGTTCGATGGCCTCGAAGGCACCGGTGGAGGCGCCGGACGGGACAGCAGCACGACCCGTGCTGCCGTCGTCGAGGCCGACCTCGACCTCGACCGTGGGGTTGCCTCGGGAGTCCAGGATTTCCCGGGCTACGACGACGTCGATGGACGGCACGAGCATCTCCTTCTGGGATGTGACGCGGGCTATGCGGGGCCGCGATGCACGGCCTCGACCCCTTGAGCCTAACCGCCTCCGGGGCATCGGCCAGCCGACCGACCGTCCCTTGGACAACGCCGTGAGCGAAATGTTCCTGAACGGAACAAAAACAGCGACCCCCGTTCCGGATTCCGGAACGGGGGTCGCGGTGCGAGCGGCCCGTGGGGACGGGGCGGGGTCCTCGGCGTCCGCCGATGCCGGGACTCCCTATAAGGGTGCGGCTGCGGACTACTTCAGGTGGAGCTGCTGACCCGGGTAGATCAGGTCGGCGTCCTTGACGATGTCCTTGTTCAGCTTGAACAGCTTCTGCCAGGTCGTGCCGTGCGCGCCGGCGATCTCGCCGAGGGTGTCGCCGGACTTGACCTTGTACTCGCCGTCGCCCTTCTCGACCTTCTGGCCGGTCGGGGTCGTGACGGTCTCGCGCTTCTCGGAGCGGGTCGTCGTGGACGAGTCCGAGCGCTCCTGCTGCTTGGGCTGCGCCTGCTGCTGCGGCTGCGCCTGCTGCTGCGTCTCGGCGGCCGGAGCGGAGTTGCCGGTGGACGCGCCGGACAGGTTGACGCCACAGCTCGGCCAGGCGCCCTTGCCCTGGGAGGCGAGGACCTTCTCGGCGACGGCTATCTGCTGCGCCTTGGAGGCCTGGTCGGCCGAGGACGCGTAGGCGGTGCCGCCGTACGCGGCCCACGTGGAGGACGAGAACTGGAGGCCGCCGTAGTAGCCGTTGCCGGTGTTGATCGACCAGTTGCCACCGGACTCGCACTGGGCGACCTGGTCCCACTCGGAGGTGGTCGCGGCGGAGGCCGAGGTGGCACCCATCAGCGGGACGGCGACGGCGGCACCGGCGACACCGGCGAGCGTGGCGACACGGACGGCCTTGGACGGGCGGCGGTGCTTGCCCTTGCTGGAAAGCAGCATGGAGAGATCCCCTCACCGACGCCTACGAGGTGAGCTGTCGGGTTCGGGCCAGTGAGTGCCCGGCCGCGCATCCTTGTGCGCGGCTTAACCCCTAGCCGTCCGAAGTCGTCGACCTCGTACGGCGCTTACCTGGGTCCCCCGCTCCTGCCTACGGCGCTGACGCGTCGACTGTTCCCGTACGGACGTTGGCAGGATTCGGCGTGACGTCCATCGGGGCCCGCTGTGGCGAGCGGTCACGACCGTAAGCAGTGGATCCGCCCGATTTCAAAGACGATCAGGCCCTTTGAGACCCATCTCTCACTTGCGCCAAAGCGGACAAACAACCATCAATGCGTCCCGAACTCCCGCTACTTTTCGACCGATTCGAGACCAAGATCCAGACTCTGACCAGGAATGATGAGGTCCGGGTCGGACCCGACCTCCTTCTTGTTCCGGTCGTAGAGCGCGGCCCACCCGCCGTCCACGTCCTGCGCGTCGGCGATGTCCCAGAGGTTGTCGCCGGAGCGGACCGTGTAGGTCCCGTCGCCGCGCTTGTCGTCGCGGGAGGCGTGACGGCCTTCTCCCGTACGGGAGTCGGCGTCGTCGTCGGCGGCCCGGTCGCCGCGGTGGCGGCCGGCGGCGGAGGCGTCGCCGCCGGTGGCGGAGGGGTCCGGGGTGGCCGAGGCGGAGGACTCGGGGGCGGCCGGATCGACGGAGCCGGACGCGTCGGCGGGGTCCGCCGAGTCGGCCGGGCCGGCCGAATCGCCCGGGTCGGCCGAGGGAGTTGTGGCGCTCTGCTCCGACTTGTCCGAGTTGTTCGAGCTCTCGTCGGCCGCGGTGTCACTCTTGTCGCCGTCGGTGCCGTTACCGGAGGTATCCCCCGAGGCGTCAGTTGACGCGCCGTCGGATGCGGTGTCCGAGTCGTCCGACCCGTCGTGATTCTTCTCTCCCGAGGACGTGTCCGCATCGGACGCCTGCGGGGAGGGGCTCGTACCCGGGTCGACGTCGGCGGAGTCGTCGCTCTTGCTGAGGCCCGCGGCGAGCGAGCAGCTCGGCCAGGCGGCCGTGCCCCTGGCGTCGAGGACCTTCTCGGCGACGGCTATCTGCTGCGAGCGGCTGGCCAGGTCGGCGCGCGGGGCGTAGTCGAGGCCGCCGTACTGCTCCCACATCTCCTGCGAGAACTGGAGGCCGCCGTAGTAGCCGTTGCCCGCGTCCAGGCTCCACTGGCCGCCGGACTCGCACTCGGCGAGCTTGTCCCAGGCATGGGTGGAGGCGGCGCTCGCGTTCGTCGCGGCGAGCAGCGGGATCGCGATGGCGCTGCCGGTGACTCCGGCGGCGACGATCAGAGCAGGGGCCTGACGGGGGCGACGGTGACGACCGTTCCCGGAGAGCATGCGTTTGCCTTTCGCGAGACTGTTGCTGCTGCACGCGACGAGTGGTGCGGAGGTGACGGTTGTGCATGTGTCGCGATGACTGGTGAACGTAGCGGCACTCGAACGCTTGTCACAAGTCGATGCAGCGGAGATCACGTGAAAGTCACAGCTTTGACGGCCCGTCAGTTCTGGCGGGGCGTGAACTCCACCGGAAGCGTGCGCAGTCCGCGCATGATGAGCCCGCCGCGCCAGCGCAGATCGTCCGGTTCCTCCGCAAGTCGCAGGTCCGGCAGAGCCGTGAAGAGCGAGGCCAGGGCGGTCTTTCCCTCCAGGCGCGCGAGCGGGGCGCCTAGGCAGTAGTGGATGCCGTGCCCGTAGCCGAGGTGCTGGTTGTCGCGGCGGGAGAGATCGAGGGTGTCGGGCTCGGCGAAGCGCTCCGGGTCGCGGTCGGCCGCGGCGAGCACGACGAGGACCGGGTCGCCGACGCCGATGTCCTGGCCTCCGATACGCAGGGGCTCGGTGGCGAACCGCCAGGTGGCCAGTTCCACGGGGCCGTCGAAGCGCAGCAGTTCCTCGATGCCGGTGTCCAGGAGATCCGTTTCACCCTGCTTCAGGGCGAGTTGGAGGCGTTCGCGCTCCTCGGGGTGGGTCAGCAGGGCGTACGTGCCGTTGCCGATGAGGTTGATGGTCGTCTCGAAACCGGCGAAGAGGAGGATGAAGGCCATCGCGGCGGCCTCGTTCTCCGTGAGGTGCTCGCCGTGGTCGGAGGCGCGGATGAGGCCGGAGATCAGGTCGTCGCCGGGCTCGTCGCGCTTGCGATGGATGAGCTCGACGAGATAGTTCCGGATCTTCTTCACGGAGCGGGCGACCCCGCCGCGCGGGCCCTTGCCGTGGCGGATCATCATGCCCGCCCAGTCCCGCAGGTCGTCCTGGTCCTCGCGCGGGACGCCGAGCAGGTCGCAGATGGCGTAGATGGGGAGCGGGAAGGCGAAGTCGTGGATCAGGTCGGCCTCGCCCTTCGCCGCGAACTCGTCGATGAGCCGGTCGGTCAACTCCTGGACCCTGGGCGCGAATTCGGCCACCGTGCGCGGGGTGAACGCCTTCGACACGAGGCGGCGCAGGCGGGTGTGGTCCGGCGGGTCGATGTTGAGCAGATGCGTCATCAGCTCGGCCTTGCGTTCGCCCGGGATGCCCGTTTTGCCCTTGGCGTGGGAGGGCTCGTCGTGGTGGTCGGGGTTCTTGCTGAGCCGCTGGTCGGCCAGGGCCTGACGGGCGTCCGCGTACCGCGTGACCAGCCAGGCCTCGACGCCGCTCGGGAGGGTGGTGCGGTGTACCGGGGCGTGTTCGCGGAGCCAGGCGTATGCGGGGTACGGGTCGCTGGCGAACTCCCAGGTGAACAGTTCGGGGGCGGCCGGGGTCTGGGGGGCGGGGCTTTCGGTCACGCCTTGACGGTAGCCGCCGGGTAGGGGGGCGGGTTGTCGGGTGCGGGTTCGGTGGGGGCTGGTCGCGCCGTTCCCCGCGCCCCTGAGGCATGCGCTGCGCGCAGCCTCCCCTGAAGGCCGGCGGCTTCGCCGCCTGGCCTTGATCGGGGAAATGCGCGCGAAGCGCAGGCATTTCAGGGGCGCGGGGAACGGCGCGACCAGCCCCCACCCACCCGCAGCCGCGACGAGACCTAAAGCCCCTCGGCGGTGCGGACCGCGTCGCGATAAGCGCGGGCCGCGGCACGGAGTGCGGCCTCGGGGTCGACCCCCTCCGCCTCCGCCCGGAGGGCAAGCGCCAGCAACTCGTAGCCGACCCCCGACCCCACGGGCACCGGAACATCCAGAGAGGCCGTACGGACGCGCGAGCCGAGCTTCGCCGCGAGGGCGAGGCCGGGCTGCCCGAGCGGGACGCCGTCCGTGACGGAGGCCCGGCGCTTGGCCTCGCCCTTCTTGCGGAGCCAGATCTCCCGGACCTCCTCCGGGGTGGCGGCGCTCTCGTCGCCGAAGACGTGCGGATGCCGGTGGATGAGCTTGTCGACGATGCCGCCCGCGACGTCGTCCACCGAGAACGGCTCGTCGGCGTCCTCCTCGGCGATGCGGGCGTGGAAGACCACCTGGAGCAGGACGTCGCCGAGCTCCTCGCGCAGCTCTTCCCTGTCGTCCGTCTCGATCGCCTCCACCAGCTCGTACGCCTCCTCGATGGCGTACTTGGCGAGGTCCTCGTGGGTGCGCAGCTTCGACCAGGGGCACTCACGGCGGATGCGGTCCATGACCTGGACGAGGTCGAGGAGGCGGGCGCCGGGCAGGTCGTACGAGCCGGGGAGCAGTTCGAGCGACGGCATCTGCTCGCGGCCGGAGCCGGCCAGCGCGGCGAGGCCGTCGGTGAGGCGGCGGTCACCCTCGGCCGTGGCGAGGACGACGACCGTGCGGCCGCCGTCCACGCACCGGTCCACGAGGTCGCGGGCCGTGGGCGCCTCGACGGCGACCTCGACGCCCGCCTCCTTCAGGTACGGCAGCTGCGGGTGCGCGGCGTCGGCGCAGAGCACCTCGTCGGCACCCCGCAGCGCCTGCCACGCCTGCCAGGAGAGCAGCCCCGGGGCGACCCGGTGGCTGGTGGTGAGCAGGACGATGCGGCCTGCGGGGTCGTTCACCTTGTCGTTCACGTCTCGAACGTAACGCAGCGCACCGACATCCCGTACAGCCAGCCGTATCCAGTCGTGTCCAGTCGTACGGCTAGGCGGTCTGCTGGGCCTCGGACGCCTGCGCCGTGACCTGCTTGACCCACGGCGTCTTCGCGTCGACGCGGCTGCTCTTGGTCACGTCCCAGGAGCCGTAGCGGGGGTTCAGGTCGACGTTCAGCTCCTTGGAGGCATGGGCGAGCGCCTTCCAGAAGGCGGCCTTGCCCTCGGGGGTCTGCATGTCGGCGCCCAGGTTCGTCGCGAGCTTCTGCGCCTCGATCTCGGTGCGCAGGGACTCGGTGAGCCGCTTGGGCGCGACGTTGTACTGCTGGAGCCAGGCGACCTCCAACGCCTTGGCGCCGCCCGCCTGTTGTTCGAGGCCGGCCCGCATCTGCTGCATCTCCTTGCGGGTGACCGTGACGCCGCTGTCGGTGGCGGCCCGGTGCAGGACGCGGTCGAGGACCATCGTGTGCAGCGTGTTGCGGGTGAGGCCGCCGGTCTTGGCGATGGCCTGCTCGTACTGCGCGCTGCCGTCCGTCGCGGCCTGCTGCGCGTCCCGCACCTCGTTCACCCGGCTCTCCAGCTGGGAGACCGTGATGCGCTGCCCGCCGACGACGGCCGCGGCGCCGGGATGGGCGTCGCTCCCGCAGGCGGTGAGGAGGGGTACGGCGGCGGCAGCGGATGTGAGGACGAGCGCGATGCGACGGCTGTTGCGGCGGTGCAAGGTGGGCCTCCCTGCGGCGAGTTTGTGGGCATTCCGCCGCGCGAAGCGCGTCCACCAGGGGTGGCGGTCGGGCGGCGGGTGGGCGCACAAAGTCCGGCGTTGATCGATGGTAGGAGGTGGCCGATCGCTCGGCCACCTATTCGACAACGATTCGCCGCGAGTTGAGGTACTGACCCGGTACTGACCCGTACCGAACCCGCTCAGCCGACGACGGCCACCGGGGCGTCCCAGGCGTCCCGGTCCACCGTGATGGTGTAACCGCCGCGCGATTCCTTGCTGTTGACCATGTACTGGTGGCCGCGGTGGTGCCCGGTCCACAGGGTCGGGGCGAACGGCCAGTCCGTGGTCGTCGTGTTCACCTTGTCCCACTTGGCGTACCAGAGGTTGCCCGGCAGGTTGGTGCGGTCGGTCGTCGTGGCGACGGCCTTGGCGCTGGAGCTGGAGAACCCGTACATGCCGGTCCGGTAGTACTTCGCGTGGACGGCCTTCTGCCAGGCGCGTACGTAGGTGAGCACCGCCGTGTTGCAGGAGGAGTCCGTGATGTCGTACGCCTCCATGTCGAGATAGAGCGCGCTGCCCGCCTTCATGCCGAGCGCGGACGCCTTGGCGACCGCGTCGGCGCCGTCGGTGGCGCCGAGCGAGGCGGCGGTCGAGGCGGTCATCTTCTCGGGGTTGGTGCCGCTCGCGCACGGCGGCTGTGCGCCTACGTAGAGCGGAATGAGCTTCCAGCCCTGGGAGTTGACGGACTTCACCCAGGAGGCGGTGAGGTTGGCCTGGGCGCAGCCGCGGTTCTTGCCGCCCACGTAGACGGCCGCGGCCCCGTAGAAGCCCGTGTGCCACGCCTTCATGGCGGAGGCCGACGGCGCGGCGCAGGTGTCGAAGGCGCGGCCGGTGTACGTCTTGGCGGCCGGCCAGGACGTCGTCGTGGCGAGGGACTGCTGCACCGTGACGCCGCCCGCGAGCAGGGCCGCGCACGCGCTGCCGATCGCGATGCGGCGGCCTCTGCGGGAGAGCCGGTGACTGCCGGTTGCGGGCATGCGTCTTCCTTCAGGAGTACGGGGCTTCAGCAGGACGAGGGGGCGTGGGTCAGCCGGTGACCGCGGCCGTGACCTGCGCGGCCAGCTTCTTCGCGGTGGCCTGGCCGTTGTCGTGGCCGTCGGTCGACATGATGCTCACGACGGCGGTGCCCTTGCGGACGGCGATCAGGGTCGTGCCGTTGGTCCAGGTCGGGTCGGTGAGCGTGATGGCGTACGCCTCGTCACCGAGCCCGGCGGCCGCGGTGCCGGCCACCTTCACGACGCTCTTGGTGTCCGTGTCCTTGTAGGTGGGGCACGCGGCGACGACCTTCTTGAGGTGCTGCATGACGGTCTTGGCCGTCGTGCCGCGGAACACGTCGATCTCCTGGGCGATGTCCGCGGAGGAGTCGTCGTTCACGTAGTCGTTCTGGGCGAAGGAGACGCCCTCGTCGCCGGTGAGGGCGATCCAGCTGGTGCCGCCGAACTTGGTGCAGTCCGGCTTGGCGAGGGCCTCGGGGTGAGCGGCCTGCTTCTGGTACGAGGTGCCGGTGTCGCGGGCGCCGTCCGGGTCGACCTTGTAGCCGGCGCCGAAGAACGACGCGGGGGCGAGGGCCTTCTTCAGCTCCGCGCCGGTGGCCAGGTGCTGCTCGGGCTTCTGCGACGGCTTGGCGGCGGGCTTGGCACTCGCCTTGTCGCCGGCGGAGTCGCCGGACGAGCAGGCCGTCAGGGTGAACGGGAGGGCGGCCACGGCGAGGACGGCGGCGGCACGGGCGGGAGCGGTGATGCGCATGGGGAGGTGACGTTTCTCGGTAGACGTACGTGAATGCCGGCTCGGCCCTGGTGGGGGAAGGACAAGGCACAGGCACGCCTGGGGGAGCGCACAGCGAGCGAGCTGATTTTGCCTGGTCAGGGCCGGTTCGAACGCCCATCCGGCCATAACTTGGCCCGGGGTTTCCCGGAACTTTGCCTCAGCCCCTGACCTGCCCCAGCCACTGGAGCGTGCGCCGGACCTCCGCGGTGAAGGGGTGCCCGGGTCCGTGCAGCCGCTCCGCGTCGTGCAGCAGCCGGATCAGCGTCTCGTGCGCGGCGCCCCGGTCCCCCACGGCGAGCAGCAACTGGCCGATGCGGCGGCGCACTTCGAGGGCGAGGCGCAGGTCCGTCGTCGCGTACTGGTTCTCGTAGTACGGCAGGAGCGAGCGGTACTCGGCGAGCGCCGCGGCCGGTTCGCCGAGCGCCTCAAGGCACTGCGCCGACTCGTAGCGGAACTGGAGCGACTGCGGGTCCGCGTGTCCGGCCTCCGCGGCGCGCTCGTCGGCGAGGCGGCGCAGCTCGGGCAGGGCGCGGCGGTACTGGCCGTCGTCCATGAGCGTGGCCGCGTACTGCTTGCGCAGCGTCCGTACGACGGGTGAGTGCTCGCCGTGCTGGGCGGCCGCGGCGGGCAGGATCGCGCCGAGGATGTCGACGGCCTGCGTGATGCGCCCCTCGCCGAGCAGCCGCTTGACCTCGTCGACCGCGCGGGCCACGTCCGGGCGGTCGCCCTGCACGTCGGAGCCCGCGGGCTGCGGCGCGGGCGTCACCGCGCGGTCGGGCCAGGGGGCGTGCGGGCGCAGGAACGGGCGGGTGGGGTCGAGGGGGTGGCCGGTGGGGACGCCGCGCGCGGGCAGCAGCGGGAGCAGTTCCTCGTACGTCTGCTGCGCGGAGGCCGGGCGGTGCTGCGGGTCCTTGGCGAGCAGGCGAAGGACCAGGTTCTCCAGGGCTTCCGGTACTTCGGGGCGCAGTTGACGGACCGGCAGCGGGGCCTCGTACAGGTGGCGGTGGAGGATGCCGAGGGCGGTCGTGCCCGCGAACGGGACGTCGCCGCTGAGGAGTTCGTGCAGCAGTACCCCGAGCGCGTACAGGTCGGTGTACGGGCCGACGGCGCCGCCCATGGCCTGTTCGGGCGCCATGTAGGCGGGTGTGCCGATGGGTGAGCCGGTGTGCGTGAGGCGCGTGGTGTCGGTGTCGAGGACGGAGGCGACGCCGAGGTCGAGGACGGTGACCGTGCCGTCCTTCTTCACCATCACGTTGCGCGGCTTGAGGTCGCGGTGGACGATCGGCACCGCGTGCACGGCGGAGAGCACGGCGCACAGCTGGGCGGCGATCGAGACGGCCCACGGCCACGGGTACGGGTCGTGCTCGGCGAGGTGGTCGGCGAGGTCGGAGCCGTCGACGTACTGCATGACGAGGAACAGGAACGAGGAGGCACCGTCGTCCTCGGTGCCCGCGTCGTGCACCGTGACCAGGCCGGGGTGGTCGACCTGGGCGGTGACGCGGCACTCGCGCAGGAAGCGGCGGCGCAGCTCATCGGCCTCGGCGCCCGCGACGCGGTCGGGGCGGACCAGCTTCACGGCGACGCGGCGGTCGAGGCGCTGGTCGTACGCCGTCCAGACCTGGCCCATGCCGCCCTGGCCGATGAGCGTGGAGAGTTCGTAGCGGCCGGCGACGACGCGTCCTGCGGTGGTGCTGAGGGGCATGATCACCGGTGGGTCACCGTCCGCCTTCCTGCTTGCGCAGGTAGTCGCTCAGCTCGTCCAGCTCGGCGCGGACCTGGTCGATGCGCGGCTGCGCCGGAGCCTGGTTCGGCGGCGGTGCGGGTGCGGGTGCGGGCACGGGCGTCGGACCTGCGGTCTGCGTCGGCAGCGCGTACGGCTGCGGCGGCGCGTAGGGCTGCTGGGGGCTCGGCTGCGGGTAGCCGTAGGCCTGCTGCGGCCGGGTCACGGCGTACGGGTCGAACGGGGTGCCGGTGGGGAAGGGGCCGTCGCCGCGGGCGCCGAACCGGATGTCGACGATCAAGTAGTAGGTCACGGAGACGACGAGCGTGCTGAGCATCAGCACCATGCCCGCGTTCCCCCACCAGGTCGTGAACTCCTCGGCGCCCGGGTCGGCGACGATGCATGTCCACGCCACCAACTGGGCCGCGGCGATGCCCGCGAAGACGTACCAGTCGACCTTGCGGCGGGTGGTCAGGGCAGCCCTGAGCGCCGGTACGAACCCGAAGAAGCCGATGGTCAGCACGGCGATCGCCACGAAGAGCACACGCCAGCCGACCCGCGCTCCGGCCGAGGGGAGCCGCGGGGGCGGGGGCGCATAGCCGTGGCCGTGCATGACTGCTCCTGCTGGTCGGTGCCGGGGTGCGAACTGCGTGCTCCGTCGAGCGTATAGGCCGACTCGGACAACCGGCCCCGGGTTGTACCGAACCGTTGCCGACCTGCCCAGGACCGTGGTCGGGCGGGGGCCGTCACTCCGGTTCGACGACCCCGTCCGTGAGGCCGTCGTGCAGACCCTGGACGAGCTGTTCGCCGAGCCGGCCCGCGAGGCGCAGCGCGTCCTCGAAGGCGGCGAGGGACTTGAACCGCTCGCCGTAGCGGGCCTGTTCGGCGAGCGGCAGGCGGGGCAGCTGGAGGCGGCGCACGTCGAGCCGGGTCGCGGTCGAGGCGTAACTGCTGGCCTGCCGGTTGTTGGCGGTGCCGCGCAGGAACCCGGCGAGGAACCACGGGTCGAGCGCCGCCGGGTCGGGCCGCAGCAGGGCGAGACCGCGGCCGAGCGCGGCGCCCGCGGCGCTCTCGTCGACGACGCGGGCGACGGCGCCGCCGCCGACGACGGGCACCACGACGTCCCCGGCCCGGACGAGGACCGCGTCGTCGTCGCCGGAGTGGCTGCCCGAGGGGCCGGTCCCGGCGAGCACGTCGTGGTCGGTGAGCACGGGCACGCGCGCGTGGCCGACCGTGGGGCTCACGGTGGTGGGGGCCGTGTGCAGCGACAGGGCGCCCGCGCGCGCGAGTTCACCGATCGTGGTCTGCGGCCACCGCACGGGTGCGGCGACCGGGGTCGCCGCCTTGGGGGCGAGCTTCGTCGTCAGGCTCAGGGTGTCGGCGAGCTGGAGACGGACGGCGGTCAGCTCCTCGGCGCCGCCGCCGGCGGCCGGGGGCGGCAGGCGGCGCGCGGGCGCGAGGTCGACCTCGTCGTCGAGCAGCTCGATGACGGGCACGGAGCGGGCGAGGCCGGGGCGCTCGGCGAGGGTCCCGGCGCGGTCGAACGCGCGCCAGGCGTCGAGCACCGCGTCCTGGACGGCGGCCCACGCCTGCTGTTCGCGCAGGTCGCGCGCCTCGCCGGTGTCGACGGCCGTGGTGTCGACGAGCAGCAGCTCGGGGGCGGCGGGTGTGGTCGCGGCGGGTCGGCGCAGCACCCACAGGTGCAGCGGGATGTTGTTCGGCGGGACGGCTCCGGCGGGCAGCGCGATCACCGCGCGCAGGGCTCCGCGGCGCAGCAGGTCGGCGCGGATGCGGCGGCCCGAGCGGCGGGACGCGACGGTGGGCGGCATCAGCAGGACGGCACTGCCGCCGTCCTTGAGGCGGGCCAACGCGTGCTGCACCCAGGCCAGTTCGGACTCGGTGCGGGCCGGGAAGCCGTACTCCCAGCGCGGGTCGTACGCCAACTCGTCGTGTCCCCAGCCGCGTTCGTTGAACGGGGGGTGGGCGACGACCACGTCGGCCTGTACGTCACTGAGGGCGTCGGCGCGCAGCGAGTCGGCGGCCGCGGTGCGGATCGCGGGGTCGGCGCCCTCCTGCGCCGGTCCGTCGAGCGCGAGGCGCAGGGCGGTCAGGGCCGCGAGCTCGGGCGCCGCGTCCTGGCCGTAGAGGCGCTGTCCGGGGCGGCTGTCGAGGGTGCGCACGGCGTGCAGCAGGGCGCCGGTGCCGCAGGCCGGGTCGAGAGCGCTGTCGGCGGGTCCGGCGAGGGCGGCCATCAGCGCGGCCGGGCCCGGCGGGGTGAGCGTGTACTGGCGCGGGTTCGCGTCGAGGTGGCGGCCGAGCAGGAACGCGAAGGCGCGGCGGGCGCCCAGCTCGGCGGCGAGTTCGCCGGCGCCGCGCAGCAGGGGCACCGACGGGAGCAGCGCGGCGGCCTTCGGGGTGGTGACGGCGCGCTCGGTGGCGTGGCCGAAGCGCAGGGTGAGGACGCCTTCGAGGGCGGCGGGCAGCCGCTCGGCGAGCAACGGGTCGTCGTCCGTGGCGCTCAGGGCGAGCCATTCGGAGGGCCGGTCGTGGACGAGCAGCAGCACGGAGCCCGCGTGCAGCAGCGCGGTGACCGGGCCCGCGGGGTGCCCGGCGAGCTGCTGCCACACGCGCTCGCGCAGCGGGACCTCGGCGAGCTTGCCCTGAGCGCGCAGCCAGTCCTCGATCTCGGCCAGCGCGAAGGACGGGCTGGTCTCGGTGCCCCCGACGGGCTTGGGGAAGTCGGCGTGCCGCCGCCGCCAGTTGCTGACGGCGGCCCGGCCCACCCCGGCCAGCCGGGCGATTCCGGCGGCCGTCACCTCAGTCGCGTTGTCCATGGGCCAGACCTTATCGACTTCTGCGTAAGAACCGCATTCACAGCTGTGCACAACCCATTCCCTGTGAACCAGGTTGACTCGGTTCACAGAAGATGGTGTTCTTGACCCAGCCAACCGCCGGACACACGGAAAGCCGGGGGGAGGTTGGCGTCTCTCATCTCGGAGGAAGTCCCATGTCGCAGATCCAGCAGCCGCACCAGCCTCAGCAGCACCCCCAGTACCCGCCGTTCCAGCCGCCGCAGGAGCCGACGCGGGTCGCGCGGAACGGTCTGGGGACCGCGGCGCTGATCCTCGGCATCATCGGCGCGCTCTCCGGCCTGATCCCGCTGATGTTCTGGCTGGCCGGCATCCTCGGCGTGATCGCGCTGATCCTCGGCCTGACGGGCCGGGCCCGCGCCAAGCGGGGCGAGGCCACGAACAAGGGGGTGGCGCTGACCGGGGCGATCCTGGCGCTCGTCTCGCTCGGCCTCGCGGTGTTCGGCGCGGTCACCACGTTCAACGCGGTCGACGACGCGGTCGACGAGATCAACAAGTCGGTGTCGGACACGAAGGCCAAGGACACGGACTCGAAGGGCTCGGACGCGAAGGGCTCGGGCACGTCCGACAAGGACAAGGGCGCGGACAAGGGCAAGGACGAGAAGCCGGCCGCCGGCAAGGCGCTCGAGGCGGGCGACTCCGTGATCTACGACGACGACCTGACCGTCTCCGTCTCGAACGCGGTCACCTTCAGCCCGAGCCAGTACGCGGCGGGCCACAAGAACGGCAACCACGCCTACAAGGTCACCGTCACCGTCACGAACGACAGCAAGGAGAAGTTCGACGCGAGCCTGCTCCAGGTGAGCGCCCGCGCCGGCGCCGACGGCGTGGACTCCGAGCAGATCTTCGACGACGCGGTCGGCACCGGCTTCGAGGGCACGATCATGCCCGGCAAGAAGGCCACGGTCGTCTACGGCTTCGACTCCCCGGCCGCCGCCAAGAACCTCACGGTCGAGGTCGAGCCGAGCTTCGAGTACGACGCCACGCAGTGGGACCTGAAGCTGTAGTCACCGGCGGGAGGACGTGCGGCACGCGCTCACAGCGCGTGCCGCACCCACACGTTGGGCTCGACGTACACGGCGTAGCCGCTCTCGGGCGTGCAGTGCACGGGCACCAGGGCGGCCGGCACCTCGACCGGCCCTTCGGTGTCGAAGGGCAGCCCGGTCCAGGTCCGCCACTGGTCGAGGGAGCCGGACACGGTCATCGAGGCGTGGGCCACCTTGGCGATGACGCCGCCCGCGCGGACGTGGACCCGCAGCCACGGATCGTGCGGCAGCCCGTCCGACTCCCGTACGCGATACGCGTACTCGTCGATGGACGTCTTCGGCTCCAGGTGCTTGGAGCTGGGCCGCACGGGGGCGACGACCTCGCGGAAACCCTTCGCGCGGGCGTTGTCCCGCATCGCGGCGAGCATCCGCCCCGACAGGCCGCGGCCCTGGAGTCCGGGCAGGACGCTGATCTCGATGGCGCTGACGGTGTCGGGGGCGCGGCCCGTCGCCTGATCGTCGAAGGCCCACTGGAGCACCTGGTCCCAGCCCTTGTCCGGCAGTTCACCACCGCCCTGGCCGCTGCGGCGGTCGGCGTGCAGGGCGAACGGCACGCTGAACCCCTTGGCGACCACGGCTCCTTCGGCGTCCGTCGCCACCACCACGTACTCCGGCAGCTCCTGCCAGATGCGGGGCAGGAACGCGGCGCCGACCAGGTCGTGGCCGATGAACTCCGGCCAGGTGTCCGGCATCGTCCACATCGGGACGCCGAGTTCGGGGCGCTCGGCAAGCGTGGTGATCGTGAGGTCGGGGCCTTCGCCAGATGTCATGCCCTCATCGTGCATGGAAGCGGGGCGGCGCCGCAGTCGAATTCCCGCCGGTCGGCAGCTTCTCGTCCGGGCAGCCGCCGAGCACCTTCTTCATGGCGTCGCGCTCGGCGGCGGTCACCCACAGCCCGTACTTCTTCTTCACGGCGACCTGACCTGCGACGTACGCGCAGCGGTACTTCTTGTTCGGCGGCAGCCAGGTCGCCGTGTCGCCGTCTCCCTTGCTGCGGTTGGGAGTCGCCCCGACGGCGAGCAGATTCAGGGGATCGTTGGCGAGCGCGATGCGCTTGCCGGGCTCCCACTGGAAGGCGCCCTTCTGCCAGGCGTCGGAGAGGGCGACGAGGTGGTCGATGTCGACCTGGCTGCGTCCTCGCACGAAGGCGATGTCCTTGCCGCTGTACGGATCCGGGGCGAGCGAGCCTGAGCCGACCCGGCACTCGCCGTCGGTGAAGCGGACGGAGTCGAGGTCGCGCTTGAGGATGTCGTCGCGGGTGTCGCAGCCGTTCGTGTCGGTGTCGGCCCAGGCGCTGCCGAACCGCTCCCGGGAGTAACCGGTCTTGGGCGCGCGGCCCTTGACGGTCAGCGTGTCGACGGCGGCGAGCGCGCTGCCCGCCTTGCCCTGCGGCTCGGGGCCCGCATCACCGCCGCCGGTCCCGGTCGTCGCCTCGCAGCCGGTGACGGCGAAGGCCGCCACAAGCACCGCGCCCGCGATCCGCCTCAACCGCACCACACCACTCCCCTTTTGTTCGCTTTCGCCCGCCTCCCTCACCGTACCCGACGCAAGATCACACCTTTCCGATGCCCAGCGTCGTGACAGAGGGGAGAAGCCCCGACCCGATGACGGTTACCCACAACTCGCCGAGCAGATCGCCCAGTTCGCCGACCGTCTCCTCCCCGAGCGCACGCCAGGGCGCTGCCGCGAGCCGGTCCGTGCGGGCCTCGACGTCGGCGCGCAGCGCGCGGCCCGCGTCGGTGGCGATGCCGTCCTCGTCCACCAGGCCTTTGCCGGCGAGGAGTTGATGGGCCGCGTCCCACTCGGCCCGCGTCCAGCCGCGGCTCGCGAACGTGTCCATGGGCGCGGCGCCGATCGCCGCGAACGACACCAGTGACTCGGCCGGCCCGAGCCCCGCCGTGAGCAGGGCGGCCACGTGCCCGTCGCCGCGGTGCTCGCGCAGCACGGTGGCCGCCTGCCACAGGACCAGGTGCGGGGCGTCGGGCCAGGGCAGTTCGGCGTTGGCGGCGGCCAGCGGGCGCCCTTCGAGGTTCGCCGCCTCGGCGGCCCGCCGGGTGAGCTCGGCGGCCCGCGCCACTTCCGGGCTGTCCAGTACGTCACCGAAGAGCGTCCGGTAGGTCCGGTCGATGCCGCGCAGCCGGGCGGCGAGCACGTCCTGCGGCGCGGCCACCGCCCAGGCGGCCGGTATGTGCTCGGCGACCTTGGCGGGGCTGAAGCTGTAGAAGGCGGAGGCGACGCGCTCCACGCCCACCGGGCCGAGCGGCGCGGCCCGCCAGGCGAAGTAGCTCGGCCACCGCTCCCCGACCTCGTACCCGAGCGCGGCCGCCTCCTCGTAGACCTCGGGCGCGTAGTAGAGCACGGCGTGCAGCGGTTCCAGCAGGTGCCACATCTGACGGACCTTGGCGTCGGCCACGTGCGTCATGAACTCCCCCATTTCCCAGGCGACTTGGCGCCCGGCTCGACGTTCGACTCGACCTTGTCACTGACGTCAAGGACAGACAATCCCCGCATGGACCTCATGAACGCCACCACCGTGCCGCGCACCGTCGTCGTCACCGGCGCGGGCACCGGCATCGGCCGGGCCACCGCGCACGCCTTCGCCGCGGCGGGCTGCCGCGTCGTCGCGGTGGGCCGCAGGCCGGACCCGCTCGCCGAGACCGCCTCGCACTCCCCCGGCCTGATCACCGCGCTGCCCGCCGACATCACGGCCGACGACGGCCCGTCGCGCATCGTCCGTACGGTCCTGGAGACGCACGGCCGCATCGACGTCCTGGTCAACAACGCGGGCATCACCAACGCCGAGTCCCTGGAGACGTACACCCGCGACTCCGCGCACGCCCTGCTCGGTACGAACCTGATCGCGCCGGTGCTCCTGACGCAGGCTGCGCTGCCCGCCCTGGCCGAGGCGCGGGGCGTCGTGATCAACGTGACGACCGCGATCGGGCAGCGCGGCTGGCCGGGCAACTCCCTCTACGCGGCCGGGAAGGCGGCCCTCGACTCGCTGACCCGCAGCTGGGCGGTGCAGCTCGCCCCGCGCGGGGTACGGGTCGCTGCGGTCGCGCCCGGCGCGGTCGAGACGCCGATCGCCGACCACTCCGCGTACTCGCCCGAGCAGCGGGCCGCGATCCGCAAGTGGCAGCTGGAGCACACGCCGCTCGGCCGGGTCGGGCGCCCGGAGGAGATCGCGCGGACGATCACGTATCTGGCCTCGCCGGAGGCGTCGTTCGTCACCGGCGTCGTCGTCCCGGTGGACGGGGGCGCGGTCGTGGCATGACCGTGCGGGCATGATGCGGGGATGCGGATCGGAGAACTGGCGGCGGCGACCGGGGTGTCGGCGCGGTCCCTGCGCCACTACGAACAGGCGGGGCTGATCGACTCGGAGCGGGCGGCGAACGGGTACCGGGTGTACGACGCCGGCGCCGTGACCCGCGTCGGCAACATCCGGATGCTGGTCGAGGCGGGGCTCACCGTCGACGACGTACGGGTGTTCCTGCCGTGTCTCGACGGGGACATGCTGGCGCGCGGGGTGTCGGAGGGGTTCGTGCGGGTTGCTCGTGAGCGGCTCGCGGTGATCGAGCGGCGGATCGCGTCGCAGGTGGCGGTGCGGGATCGGTTGTCGGCGGCGCTGGATTCTGCCGGGTTGGGTTAGCCGTCGTCTGCGGGTCCGGTGGGGGCTGGTCGCGCCCTGCGGCGGAGCCGCTCATGACACAGCCCCGCGCCCCTAAAGGCGAGCGGCTTCGCCGCTCAGCCTTCATCGGGGAAATGCGGCGCGCAGCGCCTGCATTTCAGGGGCGCGGGGAACTGCGCGACCAGCCCCCACGCACCCGCACCCGCACTCGACCCCTACGACCCCTAAGACCCCAAGATCGTCGCCAGGAACTCGCCGACCCAGCCCAGCAGCTCCCGCCCGACCAACGGCTTGCCCCCCACCTTCGCTGTCTTCGGGCGCGGCACCAGGATCTGGTGCGTGGCCGGCTTGATGACGGTCCCCGGGTAGAGCCGCTTCAGGCGGAGTTCCTGCGACTCCCTCAACTCCACCGGCGCGAAGCGGATGTTGGTGCCCTGAAGGACGATCTCGCCGACGCCGCACGCGCGGGACAGCATCCGCAGGCCCGCGACGAGGAGCAGGTTCTCGACCGGCTCGGGCAGCTTGCCGTAGCGGTCGGTGAGTTCCTCGCGGACCTGCTTGACGTCCTCCTCCGTGTTCGCGGAGGCGATGGACCGGTACGCCTGGAGGCGCAGGCGCTCGCCGGGCGCGTAGTCGTGCGGGACGTGCGCGTCGACCGGGAGCTCGATCTTGACCTCCAGCGGCGGCTCCTCCTCGACGCCGCCCTCCAGGGACGCCCGGTAGTCGGCGACCGCCTCGCCGACCATGCGGACGTAGAGGTCGAAGCCGACGCCCGCGATGTGGCCGGACTGTTCGCCGCCGAGGAGGTTGCCCGCGCCGCGGATCTCCAGGTCCTTCATCGCGACGTACATGCCCGCGCCCATCTCCGTGTGCTGGGCGATCGTCGCGAGGCGCTCGTGGGCCGTCTCGGTGAGGGGCTTCTCCGGCGGGTAGAGGAAGTACGCGTAGCCGCGGTCGCGGCCACGGCCGACGCGCCCGCGCAGCTGGTGGAGCTGGGAGAGGCCGAAGTTGTCGCCGCGCTCCACGATCAACGTGTTCGCGTTCGAGATGTCGATGCCGGACTCGACGATCGTCGTCGAGACGAGGACGTCGAACTTCTTCTCCCAGAAGTCGACCACGACCTGCTCAAGGGCCTGTTCGGACATCTGGCCGTGGGCCGTCGCGATGCGGGCCTCCGGGACGATCTCGCGGAGCCGCGCCGCCGCGCGGTCGATCGACTCGACGCGGTTGTGGATGTAGAAGACCTGGCCCTCGCGCAGGAGTTCGCGGCGGATGGCCGCGCCGATCTGCTTCTCCTCGTACGGGCCGACGAAGGTGAGGACCGGGTGGCGCTCCTCGGGCGGGGTCGTGATCGTCGACATCTCGCGGATGCCGGTGACTGCCATTTCGAGCGTACGGGGGATGGGGGTCGCGGACATCGTGAGGACGTCGACGTTGGCGCGGAGCTTCTTCAGCTGCTCCTTGTGCTCGACGCCGAACCGCTGCTCCTCGTCGACGATGACCAGGCCCAGGTCCTTGAACCGGGTCTCCGAGGAGAAGAGGCGGTGCGTGCCGATGACGATGTCGACCGAGCCGTCCTTGAGCCCCTCCAGGGTCGCCTTCGACTCGGTCTCCGTCTGGAAGCGGCTCAACGCCCGTACGGCGACCGGGAATTGGGAGTAGCGCTCGGAGAACGTGCCGAAGTGCTGCTGCACGAGGAGCGTGGTCGGGACGAGGACCGCGACCTGCTTGCCGTCCTGGACCGCCTTGAAAGCGGCGCGGACCGCGATCTCCGTCTTGCCGTAGCCGACGTCGCCGCAGATCAGGCGGTCCATCGGGACCGTCTTCTCCATGTCCTCCTTGACCTCGGCGATGGTCGTGAGCTGGTCGGGCGTCTCCGCGTACGGGAACGCGTCCTCCAGCTCGCGCTGCCACGGGGTGTCCGGGGCGAAGGCGTGGCCGGGCGCCGCCATGCGCGCGCTGTACAGCTTGATGAGGTCGGCCGCGATCTCCTTGACGGCCTTCTTGGCGCGCGCCTTGGTCTTGGTCCAGTCCGCGCCGCCGAGCCGGTGGAGCGTGGGCGCCTCGCCGCCGACGTACTTGGTGATCTGCTCCAGCTGGTCGGTGGGGATGTAGAGGCGGTCGCCGGGCTGGCCGCGCTTGGCGGGGGCGTACTCGACCACGAGGTACTCGCGGGTCGCGCCCTGGACCGTGCGCTGCACCATCTCGATGTAGCGGCCCACGCCGTGCTGCTCGTGGACGATGTAGTCGCCGGATTCGAGGGTGAGCGGGTCGATGGTCTTGCGGCGGCGGGCCGGCATCCGCTGGCCGTCCTTGCCGGCGGTCCTCTGGCCGGTGAGGTCGGTCTCGGTGAGGACCGCGACCTTCAACTCCGGGTGCACGAAGCCGACTTCGAGGCTGCCGCAGGCCACCTGCACGACCGACGGGGCGAGTGCGGTGAGGTCCTTGTCGAGGCGGGCGGCGATGCCCTCGCCGCCGAGCACCTCGACGGTGCGGGCCGCGGGGCCGTGCCCCTCGGTGACGAAGACGGTGCGCCAGCCGTCGGCGAGCCAGCCCTTGGTGTCGGCGAGGGCCTTGGCGGTGTCGCCGCGGTACATCTCGGGGGCGTGCATGCCCAACTTCAGGGTGTCCGCGTCCGGTTGGGCTTCGTCCGCGGCGAACGGCGAGACCGACCACCACATCATCCCGAGCTCGCGCGCCCGCTCCCGTACGTCGGCGACGGCCCGCAGCGAGGCGGCGCCCACGTCGATGGGGGCCTCGCCGCCGGTCGCGGACGCCGCCCAGGACGCCTGGAGGAACTCCTGCGAGGTGGCGACCAGGTCGGCGGCGCGGGTCCGCACCCGCTCCGGGTCGCAGACCACGGCCATCGACCCGGCCGGCAGGACGTCGATGAGCAGCTCCATCTCGTCGACGAGGACGGGCGCGAGGGACTCCATGCCCTCGACCGCGATACCTTCGGCGATCTTGCCCAGGAGTTCGCCCAACTCGGGGTGCTGCTCGGCGAGTTCGGCCGCCCTGGCGCGCACGTCGTCGGTGAGGAGCAGCTCGCGGCAGGGCGGCGCCCACAGGCCGTGCTCGGCGATCTCCAGGGAGCGCTGGTCGGCGACCTTGAAGTACCGGATCTCCTCGACGTCGTCGCCCCAGAACTCCACGCGCAGCGGGTGTTCCTCGGTCGGCGGGAAGACGTCGAGGATGCCGCCGCGGACCGCGAACTCGCCGCGCTTCTCGACGAGTTCGACGCGGGCGTACGCCGCTGCCGCCAGCGCCTCCACGATCTCGTTCAGGTCAGCCGTCTGTCCGCTGCGCAGGGCGACGGGCTCCAGGTCACCGAGCCCCTTGACCTGCGGTTGCAGCACGGACCGGATCGGCGCGACGACGACCGACACCGGTCCTGTCTCCGGGTCGTCGGTGCTCGGGTGGGCCAGCCTGCGCAGCACGGCGAGCCGCCGCCCGACGGTGTCGGAGCGCGGGCTGAGCCGCTCGTGCGGCAGCGTCTCCCACGACGGGTACTCGGCGACCCCGTCCTCGGGCAGCAGCGAGCGCAGCGCGGCAGCCAGGTCCTCGGCCTCGCGCCCGGTGGCGGTGACGGCCAGGACGGGACGTTTCGCCTCGCGCGCGAGCGCGGCCACGGCGAAGGGCCGCGACGCGGGCGGCCCGACCAGGTCGACATGCATCCGGTTGCCGTCACCGGCCGCCTTGATCGCTTCCGCGAGCGCGGCGTCCTTGACGACGGCGTCGAGCAGTCCGTGCAGACTCATGGAGAAGATCCGTCCCGGGTCAGTGGGCAACGCAAAGGGCCCGACACGTCGAACGGGCCGGGGGTTCCAGGGTACGACGCCGGGCGGGATGGCACCTGTCCGAACCGGCGGAGCCGGAGGAACGGCCGGCTCCGGCGGACTACCGCGCCGGACAGGCTGCCGGAACGGTTGCCGGGGTCCCGCCGGACGAGGTCCGTGGGCGACGGGGGCTGAAGCGCTGTCGACCTGCCGAGTCAGCGGGGACGACCCCGCTGTGGACACCGCCGGCAGGTTCTTCGCATGACGTGTGAGGGGCCCGGAAGCACGAGCTTCCGGGCCCCTCACACGTACCGACGGAGTCAGTCCGTGGCGATGGCGTTCAGCACATTCATCCGTCCCGCCCGGAACGCCGGGATCAGTGCCGCGAACAGGCCCACGAAGGCCGAGGCGATGAAGACGCCGATGATCGTCGGCCAGGGGATGTCCAGGACGCCGAGGCCCTCCAGGGCCAGGAGCTTCTGGGCGGTCGCGCCCCAGCCCATGCCCAGGCCGAGGCCCAGGAGGGCGCCGAAGAGGGCGATGACCACCGACTCCAGGCGGATCATGCGGCGCAGCTGGCGGCGGGAGAGGCCGATGGCGCGCATCAGGCCGATCTCCCTCGTCCGCTCGACGACCGAGAGGGCCAGGGTGTTGACCACACCGAGGACCGCCACGATGATCGCCAGCGCCAGCAGGCCGTAGATCATGTTCAGGAGCTGGCCGACCTGGTCCTTGAGGGTCTCCTTGTAGTCGGTCTGGTCCTTGACCTTGACCGTCGGGTCGGCGGCCACGGACTTCTTGAGCGCCTTGTACGCGGCGTCGGCCTTGCCCTCGGCGGCCTTGGCGAACATCATCCCGTTCAGCGGCACCCGGTCCTTGGGCAGGTACCGCTCGGCCGTCGCGATGTTCGTGTACATCGCGCCCTTGTCGAACGCGGTGTCGTCGGACGTGATCGCCGCGAGCTTCAGCTTCGCCGTGCGGCCGTGGTCGAAGGCGACGGTCATCGTGTCGCCGACCTTGAGGTGGTGGCGCTCCGCGAAGTCGGAACCGACCGACATCGCGTTCTTCCCGTACGCCGCCGAGAGCTCACCGGAGGTAGCCTCGCGCCGCAGGTCCTGGGTGTAGCTGGGGCTGGCCGCGGAGAGTTCCTCGTCCTCCTTGGCGCCGCCCGGCGTGGTCACGGTGGCCTTGACCCACTTGACCTCGGTGACGTGCGAGACGAGGCCGTCCGCCTCGACCCGCTTCAGCGCCTGCGCGGCCTGCGGCTTGATGCCGCCCTGGCCCTCGACGATGAAGTCCGCGCCGACCGACTTGTCGAGCTGGTCGGTGGCCGAGGCGACCATCGACGAGCCGACGACGGAGAGGCAGGCGACGAGCGCCAGGCCGATCATCAGGGCCGCGCCGGTGGCGCCGGTGCGGCGCGGGTTGCGCAGCGCGTTGCGCTCGGCCATGCGTCCCACGGGGCCGAAGAAGCGGAGCAGGACGGCGCTGATGACGCGGACCACGATGCCCGCGAGCAGCGGTCCTACGACCACGAACCCGATGAGCGAGGCGACGATGCCGACGCCCAGCCACAGCGAGCCCTGGCTCGCCTTGTCGGCCTGCGTCGCGAGGTAGAGGGCGAAGCCGCCGCCGCCCGTGAGGAGCAGTCCGATGACGGCGCGCACAGCACCGGCCTTCACGTCGGCCGGGGTCCCCGCGTCGCGCAGGGCGGCCATCGGGGAGACCTTGCCGGCCCGGCGTGCGGGCAGGTAGGCGGCGAGGACGGTGACGACGATGCCGAGGAGCAGGCCGATCGCGGGCGTCGTCCACTTCACGGTCAGGTCGTCGGTGGAGAGGTCCATGCCCATGGACGACATGAGCTTCATGAGGCCGACGGCCAGGCCGACACCGGCGCCGACACCCACGACGGAGCCGACGACGCCGAGCAGCAGCGCCTCGACGAGCACGGAGCGGTTGACCTGCTTGCGGGACGAGCCGATGGCGCGCATCAGGCCGATCTCGCGGGTGCGCTGGGCGACCAGCATCGAGAACGTGTTGATGATCAGGAAGATGCCGACGAGGAAGGCGATGCCGGCGAAGCCGAGCAGGGCGTACTTGATGACGTCCATGAAGGAGCCGACGTCGGAGGCGTTGGCGTCCGCGGCCTGCTGCTGCGTCTGGATCTTGTAGGTACCGGAGGCACCCAGTTCGGCCTTGACGTTCTGCTTGAGCCGCGCGTCCGAGACGCCCTCGGCCGCGGCGACGTTGATCTGCGTGAACTGCCCGGTCTTTCCGATGAGTTCACGCTGGGCGGTGGCGGTGTCGAAGTAGACGACGGCCGCACCCGGGTTGGTCACCTTGAAGGAGGCGACGCCGACGATCTTCGCCTTGATGTCGCCGGTGACGGCGATCGTGCGCAGCTCGTCGCCCAGCTTCAGGTGGTGCTTCTTCGCGGTGTCGGCGTCGACCATGACCTCGGTCGGGCCGCGCGGCGCGTGACCGGAGGTGATCTCCATGGAGCGGAGGTCGTTCGTGGTCCAGTTGCCGGCGATGGTCGGGGCGCCGTTCTCGGAGCCCATGTTCTTGTTGTCGGCGTTCACGACGGTCACGTTCATCGAACTGACCGCGCCCTCGGCCGACTTGACGCCCTCGGACTTCTTCACCGTCTCCAGGACGGAGGCCGGCAGCGACTCGGGCCGCCCGGTGGCGCTGCCCTCGGACCCGGAGTCCTTCGGGCTGACGGTGACGTCGGACGCGGTGGCCGTGAACAGCTTGTCGAAGGTCTTGTCCATCGTGTCCGTGAACACGAGCGTGCCGGTCACGAACGCGACGGACAGGAGCACGGCGACCGCGGAGAGGGCCATGCGGCCCTTGTGCGCGAAGAAGTTGCGCAGCGAGGTCTTCATGACGGTGTTGGCACTCATGAGGTGCGCCCCCGCGCGTCGAAGTCCTTCATGCGGTCGAGGACGGCGTCGGCGGTCGGGCGGATCATCTCGTCGACGATGCGGCCGTCGGCCAGGTACAGGACGCGGTCGGCGTACGAGGCGGCGACCGGGTCGTGCGTGACCATCACGATGGTCTGGCCGAGGTCGTCGACCGAGCGGCGCAGGAAGCCCAACACCTCCGCTCCCGCACGGGAGTCGAGGTTTCCGGTGGGCTCGTCACCGAAGATGATCTCGGGCCGTGCGGCGAGCGCGCGGGCCACGGCGACGCGCTGCTGCTGGCCGCCGGAGAGCTGGGTCGGCCGGTGCTTGAGCCGCTCGGCGAGGCCGACGGTCTCGACGACCTGGCGCAGCCACGCGGCGTCCGGCTTGCGGCCCGCGATGTCCATCGGGAGCGTGATGTTCTCGATGGCGTTCAGCGTGGGCAGCAGGTTGAACGCCTGGAAGATGAAGCCGATCCGGTCCCGGCGCAGCTGCGTGAGCTTCTTGTCCTTGAGGCCGGTGATCTCGGTCTCGTCGAGGTAGATCTGCCCGGACGTCACGGTGTCGAGGCCGGCGAGGCAGTGCATCAGCGTCGACTTGCCGGACCCCGACGGGCCCATGATCGCGGTGAACTGGCCCCGCGCGATGTCCACGTCGACGTGGTCGAGCGCGACGACCCGGGTCTCCCCCGACCCGTACGCCTTGACGACCTGCCGCGCCCTCGCGGCAACAGCCGTTCGCCCTCCAGTGCCCCCGTGCCTGGGAATGGTCACAGCCGTTGTCACGGTAAGTCTCCTATGTCGGTCACCCGGCGTCCGCAGTCCTCTGCGGTACGGGTACAAGTCTGGTGACGCGGGGCCCCGGGCGCGCTGGTGGAAGTCACCGTCTTTCCCGGGGGAAAACCCCACCCCTGAACGGTAGGAAGAACCCCCCACCGCCCTCGTCCTCCAGGGGGAGGAACCGTCCCCGGTCCGTTGTACGGAGGTCCCCCTAGGGGAGGTCCACCCCTCGGTGGAGCTCTACTCAGGGTCGTCTCCACCCGCATAAGCTCGCAGCAGAGATAGATGCAGGGGGAAACGGAAATGCGGAAGAGGAACACGGCGGTCGTCGCCGCCCTGATGCTGTGCATGGCGCTCGCCGCCCTCGACTCCACGATCGTCTCCACCGCGGTCCCGCAGATCGTCGGCGACCTCGGCGGCTTCTCCGTCTTCTCCTGGCTGTTCTCCGGCTACCTGCTCGCGGTGACGGTCACGCTGCCCGTCTACGGCAAGCTCTCCGACACCCTCGGCCGCAAGCCGGTCCTGATCGCGGGCAGCGTGCTGTTCCTCGCGGGCTCGCTGCTGTGCGCGACAGCGTGGAACATGGGCGCCCTGATCGCCTTCCGCGTCATCCAGGGACTGGGCGGCGGCGCGATCCAGGGCACGGTCCAGACGCTCGCCGCCGACCTCTACCCGCTGAAGGAACGCCCCAGGATCCAGGCGAAGTTGTCGACCGTGTGGGCCACGTCGTCCGTCCTCGGCCCGGCGCTCGGTGGCGTCCTCGCCTCGACGGCGGGCTGGCGCTGGATCTTCCTGATCAACCTGCCGATCGGCGCGGTCGCGCTCTTCTTCGTCGTACGGCATCTGCACGAGCCGCCCCGGGAAGCGGCCCCGCGTCCGCGCGTCGACTGGGCGGGCGCACTCGCCGTGTTCGCGGCCGGCGGTGTGCTGCTCACCTGGCTGGTGCAGGGCGGCGTCGCCTGGGCCTGGGGCTCCGCCGCCTCCATCGCCCTGCTCTGTACGGGACTTGCGCTCGTCGGCGCCGTGGTCGTCATCGAGCGGCGCGCGGCCGAACCGATCCTGCCCGGGTGGGTGTGGCGGCGGCGGACCATCGCCGCGGTCAATCTGGCGCTTGCCGCGCTCGGCCTGCTGATGGTCGCGCCGACCACGTTCCTGCCGACGTACGCGCAGTCGGTGCTCGGCCTGTCGCCCACGGCCGCCGGGTTCGTGCTGTCCGTGATGACGCTGAGCTGGCCGATCTCGGCGGCCCTGAGCCAGCACGTGTACCGCAGGATCGGCTTCCGGGACACCGCGGTGATCGGCATGACGGCCACGCTCGGCATCCTGATCGCCTTCCCGCTGCTGCCGTTCCCCGGCGCCGTCTGGCAGCCGACGCTGCTCAGCCTGCTGCTCGGCGCGGCCCTCGGCCTCTTCCAGCTCCCGCTCATCGTGGGCGTGCAGTCCACGGTCGGCTGGGCGGAGCGCGGCACGGCCACCGCGTCGATCCTCTTCTACCGGCAGATCGGGCAGACGGTCGGCGCGGCCCTGTTCGGCGCCGTCGCCAACAGGGTCGTCTCGGCCCGCCTCGGCAGCGGCGCCGACCTCGACTCGGTGGTCCGCGACTCCGCGGCGGCCGGGGTGCGCCGGGCGGTCGACGCTGCCGTCGACTCCGTGTACACCGGCGCGGCCTGCGCGGCGGCCCTGTCGCTGATCATCCTTCTGACGCTGGCGCCGCGCCGCTTCCCCGTACTGAGCGAGCCGCTAGCCGATCCCCACCCCGCTGAAAAGTCACCCGAAGCACAACTACCTCACCAGCAACACTCACCTCCCTCACTGGAAAACGAGCGGCGAACCGACTGAACAGTTCGCCCAAACCCTCGCCCAACTCCCCTACCTGCGAGTAACGTTCCGGCTCCCCCCACGACCTCCCTGCGGTCCGCTCGTCCCCGGCGGACCCGAGCCGTGCAAGGAGCCCCGGGATGTCCGAGCCGTACCAGCCGTTCGCCCAGCAGCCGCCCCGCACCGCCCACTCGCACCGCCTCCCCCGCCACCCGGACCGCGGCCCCGCGCAGTCCGGCCCCGCGGGCGAACTGATGCTGCTGCGCACCGCCTACCGCTGGCAGCGCCGCGTCTCGACGCTCACCGCGATCGGCTACTTCCTCACCTTCCTCGTCCTGTCGGCGTTCGCCCCGTCCCTGATGACCCGCGCGGTCACCGGCGGCCTGTCGCTCGGGCTGCTCATCGGGCTGTGCCAGTTCCCCGTCACGTGCTTCGCGGTCTACGTGTACGAGCACACGGCCCGGCGCCGCGTCGACCCGCTCGCGTACCGGCTGCGCCGCCAGGGAGGTGCGCGATGAGCCCGCTCGCGGCGACCCCCGTGTCGACCGAGTCGATGGCCCTGGTGGCGTTCACCGGTGTCGCCTCGGTGATCCTGCTGCTGTGCATCGTCACCGGGCCCGAGCGGGACGACCTGACCGAGTTCTACACGGGGTTCGGGCGGCTCGGCCCGCTGCGCAACGGGCTCGCCATCGCCGGTGACTACATCTCGGCGGCGACCGTCCTCGGCACCTGCGGCGTCGTCGCGCTCACCGGGTACGACGGCGCGGTCCTCGCCCTGGCCACGGCGCTCTCCCTGACGCTGCTGATGTTCCTGCTGGCCGAACCGCTGCGCAACGCGGGCCAGTTCACCATGGGCGACGTGCTCGCCCGCCGGATGCCGGGCCGCGCCGCGCGGCTCGCCGCCTGCCTGGTCACGCTCGCGGCCCTGATGCCCATGATGCTGGTCCAACTCGCGGGCGCGGGCGACCTGTTGGGTTTCCTGCTCGGCTTCGACAGCACCGGCTTCAAGACCGGTGTCATCATCACCGTCGGCGGCCTGATGATCAGCTACGCGGCGATCGGCGGCATGAAGGGCACCGCCGTCATCCAGATCCTCAAGATCGTGACACTGCTCGGCTCCGGCACCGTCGTCTCCCTGCTCATCCTGCGCCGCTTCGACTGGAACCCGGGCACGCTGCTCGCCGCGGCCGTCGCCCACAACGACGCGGGCAGCGCCTATCTGACGTCGGGGCTCCAGTTCGTGCACAGCGGCAGTCCCCGCCTCGACATGATCAGCTCGTACGTGACCGTCATGCTCGGCGGCGCCGCCCTGCCCCACGTCACGATGCGCATGTACACGGCGAGCCACGCCCGCGAGGTGCGCCGCTCGATGTCCTGGGCCGTCACCTCGACCGGGGTGTTCGCGCTGATGATCTCGGTGATCGGGTTCGGGGCCACGGCGCTGGTCGGCAGCAAGGTGATCGCGACGGCCGACCCGCAGGGCAACACGGCGTTCCTGCTCGGCTCGCGCGCCGCGTTCGGCGCCGAACTGTCCACCGTGGGCGCCCTGGTGTTCACGACGGTCACCACGGCCCTGTTCCTCACACTGCTCGCGTCGGTCTCGGGCATGATCCTGGCCTGCGCCAACTCCCTTGCCCACGACGTGTTCGCGCACTGGGGCCGCAGCCGGCCCACACCCCGCAGGGAGATGGCGCTCGCCCGCTACTCGGCGCTCGCGGTCGGCGCCGTCACCATCGCGCTCGCCACCTGGTTCCAGCACCGCAGCCTTCAGCCGCTGGTCTTCCTCGCCCTCGGCATCGGCGCCTCCGCGCTCGCCCCCGCGCTGGTGTACAGCCTGTTCTGGCGGCGCTACACGCGTACGGGACTGCTGTGCACGCTGATCGGCGGCACACTCTCCTCGATGGTCCTCATCACCGGCACCACGCTGGTGTCGGGCAACCCGGCGTCGGCCTTCCCGGACCAGGACTTCACCTGGTTCCCGTTCACGACGCCGGGTCTCGTCTCCATCCCGCTGGGCTTCTTCCTCGGCTGGCTGGGCACGGTCCTCACCGCTCCGCGCAAGGCGCAGGCCCAGCGGCACCTCTACGAGGCGGTGGAGGGCTGGATCCTGGCGGGGGCGCCGGTGGCCCCGCCGGCCGGCCCCACGACTAGGACCGGTACCGGAACAGAATCCGGCCGCGGGTCAGGTCGTACGGGCTGATCTCCACCAGGACCCGGTCGTACGGCAGGATCTTGATGTGGTGCTTGCGCATCTTTCCGCTGATGTGCGCGAGCACCACGTGCCCCTTCTGCATCTCGACGCGGAACGTCGCGCCGCGCAGGCACTCCACGACGACCCCCTCCAGCTCGATGCCCTTCGCCACACGCGCCATGGCTATCGACGCTCCAACTCGACATTGACGCCGACCCGTTGGGCACCGACGGCCTCAAGGAGGGAGACGGCCGCGCGGTTGGACTCCTGGGCCTCGGCCCAGGCGCCGGCGACCCCTGCGGCGTGCAGCGACCCAAGAGCCCCGGCGAGCAGGGCCCGCGCGATACCGCGGCGGCGCGCTTCGATGCGGACGGCGAGCGCCCCGAGCCGTGGCCTGCGCGGCACGGGAGCGATCCTGAGCATGCCGACGTACCGGCCGTCGAGAACGGCCACGGCGTACTTGGCGGGATCAAGGGCCGGCGGCGACACGACCTCGGCGGGCATGGTGTGCCAGCCGCCCGCGGCGCCCACCTCCTCCCTGACCGCCCGGTCGAGGGCGATCAGCGGGCCTTCCTCCGCCTCGCCGAAGGGCACGATCGTCACCCCCTGCGGCGCGGGCGCGGAGCCGAGCCCCGTGACGCGGGGATCGGTGGGGACGACGTACTCGCCCTCGCGGCGGCCCGGCGCGAAACCGGCCTGCCGCCAGCGCTCGACGAGGGCGTGGTCGGCCTCGTCGACCAGGGTGTACAGCGGGGCGGGCAGCTCGGCGGGCAGGACGCGGGCGAGCCGGTCGAAGGCCGCGTCGGTCCAGGCGTCGATACTGACGAAGGCCCGTCCGTCGGGCCGGTGCGACAGGTCTCCGGTGCCGACGACCTGATCGCCTTCAAGCGCCTGCCATCGGTCATCGGCGACGCGCGCGACGTCTATGTATGCATTCATGGTGTCCGTCCTTCGGGAGTGCGGTCCGGCGCTCCCGGCGACACCTGCGTCAGTCGCCCGACCGTGAAGGACAGGGGGAGCACCCATGCGGTACTGCGTTCACGGGACTCACCTCCTGGGCCGACTTCACGATCACCGAGAAGCTAACACCCACCCCCCGCCCGGCCAACCGGATTTCGCTGCTACGTTCTTCGCCTGCCAAGTGCACGCACATATGGACGAGTTGGGGAGCAGGCCGTCATGGGGGCATCGGGCTGGGACTACTACGTTCCGTACCTGGAGGACGTCGGAGCGGCGCTCGACGACCTGAAGCGGCAGGTCTTCGACGCACGGGACTACCTCTGGTACGAGGACATCCCGCATCCGGCGACGATCGAGGAACTGTGGGACGACGAGTCCGTCCAGGAGACGGGCACCCACTCGATACTCGACATGGACCGCGTCCTGCGCCCCGGCGAAGACCCCGAGATCACCACGGTCCGCCCGGTCAGCGCCGAGGAGGCCCGCCGCGCTACCGGCACGGACGTCCTCACGCGCGAGCACGTCGAGGCGATAGAGCCGCTGGCCACCGAGCGCTGGTACGGCAGGGTCGCGGTCCTGCACGACGCGGCGGGCCGCCCGAGCGAGCTGTACTTCTGGGGCTTCTCCGGCGACTGAGGCAGTCGCGGGATGAGCGAGCCCGACATCAGCGAAACCCTTCCCGGCGGCCACGTCCACCACGTCACACGCGTGGGCACGACGGTCCGCCGGGCCCCCACGCCCCGCTCGGCGTACGTCCATGAACTCCTGGCCCTGTTCGAGCGACAGGGCTGGCCGGGCGCGCCCCGCTTCCTCGGCACCGACGACGGGGGCCGCGAGATCTACACGTACCTGCCGGGCAGCGCGGCCCTCTCCGCGGAGGACCGGCAAGCGGCCCGCACGGACGAGACCCTCGCCCAACTGGGCACGCTGGTACGCGAGTTCCACGACATCACGGCGGGCACGTCACTCGCAGGGGACCACGAGGTCGTCTGCCACAACGACCTCGACCCCCGCAACACGCTTTACGCGCCCGGCACTTGGCACCCCACCGCCTTCATCGACTGGGACCTGGCCGCCCCCGGCCGCCGCATCGACGACGTGGCCCACGTCTGCTGGCAGTACCTGGACCTCGGCCCGAAGGCGAGCGACGTCCCCGAGACCTCCCGCCGCCTGCGCCTCCTCTGCGACGCCTACGGTGTCACCGACCGCACCCCGCTCCTGGACGCGGTCCTCGACTGGCAGGACCGCTGCCGCCGCGGCATCGAAGCGGCGGCGGCCGCGGGCGACCCGGCGATGCGCCGCCTGCGGGAGCAGGGCGTGACGGAAGACATCCGCGCGGCCCGCAGCTGGGTGACACGACACCGGGCGGGCCTGGCCGCGCGGCTGTGAGCTACTTGCCGAGCCGCTCCGCCATCGCCGCGCGGCGGGCCAGGACGCTCTCCTGGAGGTCTTCCATCTCGCGCAGCGCGTCCCGGCGTTCGCGCTTGGCGAGGCGGTCGAGGTAGAGGCGGCCGTAGAGGTGGTCCGTCTCGTGCTGGAGGCAGCGGGCGAAGTAGCCGCGGCTCTCGACCACGAGGGGGTTGCCGTGCATGTCCTGGCCGCGGACGACCGCGTGGTCGGCGCGCGGGACGGTCTTGTACGGGCCGGGGACGGAGAGGCAGCCCTCCATCTCCTCGACGAGTCGGCGGGTGGCCGGCGGCTCCTCGTCCAGGACCGGGTTCGCGATGTGGCCGGTGTGCCGCACGCCCCAGTCGTCCTCCATGTCCCAGACGAACAGCTGGAGATCGACGTCGACCTGGTTGGCGGCGATGGCGGCGCCGTGCGCGACGTGGTTCGTGGCGAACATGTCGTCGATCAGCCGCGCCAGGTCGGACGTACCGAAGTGCGTCTCGGTGACGGGCGCGCAGCGCCGGTGCAGCACCGGCTCGCCGACCACCGTGATGCGCCGCACCGCGCCCCGCTCGACCTCCGGCAGCAGCCCCTCGGTCATGTCGTCAACTCCCCCTCGTACGCCTGCCACTTGAACAAACTGTAGTGGCCAGGGATTACTCCGGCGTCGCCGCCCGCCCCGTGAGCGCCGCCAGCGAACTGCGTACGTGGTCCATGTGGGCCCGCATCTCGTCGCGCGCCTCCTCGTTCTCGCGCAGCACCCGCTCGGTCTCGCGGGCGATCCGCTCCGCGCGGGCCCGCGCCTGCGCGAGGACCTCCGCGGCGGTCGCCTCCGCGTCCTCCTGACCGTGCCGGGCCGCCTCCTCCGCCTCGGCGAAAGCGCGCTTGGCCTCCGACAGACGGGCCTCGGCGGCGGCGACCGCGGCCGTCTCCCACTCGTCGGCGGCGGCCGCACGCTCGGCGGCGTCCCGCTCCGCCGCGTCGATCCGCTCGGCGTGCTCCTTGGCCTGCTCGGCGAGGACGCCCTCGGTGCGGCGGCGCACGTCGCGCAGCGCGTCGAGCGCCGCGCCGCGCGTCTCCTTCACGTCGCGGCGCGCCGCGACCCGGATCTCGTCGGCCGCGGCCCGCGCAGCGCCTTCGCGGCTGCGGGCCCGCTCCTCGGCCTCGGCGCGCAGCTCGTCGGCGTACGCCTGCGCGGACTCGCGCTCCTCGCGCGCCGCGGCCGAGGCGGCGTCGGCCAGCGCCTGTGCGTCGGCCTGCGCCGCGTGCCGCACGGCCGCCGCCTCCTCCTCGGCCAGCTCAAGGAGGTACTGCGCGCGCTTGCCGAGGGTGTCGTACGTCTGCGGGGCGAGCTGCGCGACGGTCTCGCGCAGCCGCTCGGCCTGCGCCTCCATCTCCTTGTGCAGGACGGTGAGGCGGGCGGCCCGCTCCCACGCGTCGTCCCGGGCCCGCGAGAGCTGGGCGGCCACCGCCTCCACCTGTTCGGGTCGGTACCCACGGCCCCCGCGCCCCTTGGCGACGACGAATCCGTACGGCGACGCCGACGCGCCCGTACCGCTCATGTGGATCACTCTCCAACCCGTCGAACACGACGTTCAGCGCAATTGGCGCACATCTTTGTGGATCACCGAGAAGCGTCCACAAACCGACACACGCGACACACCGGCCGAACGTCGGCCGAACATCTACCGACCGACCTGGTCCAGGATGCGTCAATTGCCGTCGAAAGTCGGAATCGCCGTGTCGTCGCGCAGCGCGGCGAAGAGCTGCGCGGCCTCGCTGTCGTCCCAGAGGACGACATCGCCGACCCCGGACACATACGGCTCGCTCGCCACCGGGACGGTCGTCGTGGCCGCCAGGGAGGACATCTTGCGGCCCATCGTCGCCAGCGATCCGATGCCGGTGCCGTCGTCGACCGTGAGCGCGTCGAGGGAGGCGCTCAGGAACGGGATCAGCTTCCACGGCGGGATCAGGACCGCCGGGCTGAGCGCCTTGTCGGCGATGGCGTTCACGAGCTGCTGCTGTCGCTCGACCCGGCCGAGGTCGCCCTGCGGGTCGGAGTAGCGGGCCCGCGCGTACTGGAGCGCCTGGACGCCGTCCATCGTCTGGCAACCGGCGTCGAAGTCGGCGCCGGACTTCTCGTCGTGCAGGCCGCCGTCGGCGACGCAGAGGGTGACGCCGCCGAGCGCGTCGACCACGTTCACCAGGCCCAGGAAGTTGATCTCCGCGTAGTGGTCCATGCGCAGGCCCGTCGCCTGCTCGACCGTCCGCGTCAGCAGCGGCGCGCCCCCGAGCGCGTAGGCCGCGTTGATCTTGTTCTTGCCGTGGCCCGGGATCGAGACGTACGAGTCGCGCGGGATCGAGATCAGATACGGGCCGTTGTCCCCGTAGTGCAGGACCATGATCGTGTCGGTGTTGAGGCCCGTGTCATTGCCGACGTGGAGTTCCTTGCGCTGTTCGGGCGTCAGGTCCGCGCGCGAGTCCGAGCCGACGAGCAGCCAGTCGGTGCCCTCGCCGTCCGCCGGGCGGCCGTCGTGGCCGGTGAAGGCCTCGGTGGTCTGAAGGCGTGAATCGGCCCAGAAGTACAGGCCGGTCGCGTATCCGGCGAGGACCACGAGCACGACGAGCAGGGTGAGGAGAACCCGCTTCGGCCAGCGCCGCTCGGCCGCCTGGCTCGTCTGCGTCGGTGTGCCTGCCATGAGCGCATGATGAGGGCGCCCGGCCGATCCCGCAGGCCGAGCGCCCCTCATACCTTGCTACGTGGTTACAGCAGGCCGTCCCACATCTGCTCGAGCAGCACCGACCACCAGGTCTCGGGCGAGCCGAGGGCGGCCGGGTCGATCGCGTTCAACTGCGCCTGGAAGTCGACGGTCCAGCGGCCCGCCTGCTCCGGGTTGAGGCCGTAGCGCAGCCGCCACATCCGGCCGAGCAGCGCGAGGGACCGCGCGAACTCGGGCAGCCCGCTGTTCACGAACTGCGGCGGTACGGGAGCGCCGCCGGGACCCGACTCCACGGGCACGGCCACGATGTTCGCCGTCCCGTACTGCACGCACAGCGCCTTGCCGAAGTCGCTGCCCATGACGAGGTACGAACCCGCGTCCGACGCCGGCTGCACCCCGCGCTCCTGCGCCAGCTCGGCCAGCGTCGGCACCGGGCGGCCCGGCTGGGCCTGCGCCCAGAAGAACGGCCCGAAGTCCGCGGGCAGCCCGGCGACGACGAGGGTGTGCGCCACGATGTCCGGCACGCCCTGGCGCGACACCGCCCGCTGGTCGAAGCGGAACACACCGGGGCCGAACGCCGCGGCGAGCTCCTGCCCGATGGCCTCCGGCGGGACCGGCGGCGCGGGCTGCGCGGGCGGCAGCGGCGCGCGCACCGGCGCCGGGCGCGCGGGACCGTCGGCGACCTGGTGCAACTCGGCCTGGTGCGCGATGAGTTGCTGCATGCCCTGCTGGCGCGAGGCGTGGTCGGTGCCGTACGGGGCGATCGACGTGATGCGGGCCTGCGGCCACTGCTCCTTGATCATGCGGGAGCAGTAGGCGCCGGGCAGCGCGCAGGACTCCAGCTCCGTGTGGAGTTCGAGGACCTGGTCCGGCGGGATGTTCATGCCGCGCAGCTCGTGGAAGATCTGCCACTCCGGGTGCGGCGTGCCGGGCGCGGAACGCCGGATGAGCTGCTGCTCGGAGCCGTCGGGCGCGCGGTAGCGCAGCACGGCCTGGTAGCCGGGGCCGACGGTCGGCTGACCCACCGGCGGTGCCTGCTGCGGGTAGCCGTACGCGGCCGGAGGCCCGCCGGGGAGCTGCTGACCGGCCACCGGCGGCGGCATCGCGCCGGGCGGCACGGCACCCGGCGGCATCGCACCCGGCGGCGGAGGCGGCGTGGGGGCACCGGGGCCACCGGGCGGCGGACCCGCCAGCATCGTCGCGGCGTGGTGCACACTGCCCGCCGCCGGCGGGGGCGTGGCACCGGGCGGCTTCGGCGCGGCCGGCGGCCTGGGCGCACCCGGGGCTCCGGGCGCACCGGGGGGCCCGGGCGGCGGCGGGGCCTGTCCGGGACCGCCGACCGGCGGTCCCGCCAGCATCGTCGCCGCGTGGTGCACGCTGCCCGGTGCGGGCGGCGGCGTGGCACCGGGCGGCTTCGGCGCGGCCGACGGCTGCGGGCCGCCCTGCACCTCCGGCTGACCGTCGGGGCCGAGCGCGGACACCATCTGCGTCGGGACGTACCCGCCCGCGGGGCCTGCGGGCGGCGGGGTCGCGCCCCCACCGCCCCCACCGGGCACGCCGGGCACGCCCGGGGCGCTCGGCGGCGGCGGGGTCTGCGAGCCGCCCCCGCGCGCACCACGCGGCGGGGCCTGCGCCTTGCTGGTGGCGACGTCGGCGATGTCCCCCGCGCCCGGGGCGAGCGGCCGCCCGGAAGCGTCGCGCCCAGGTCCCTGCGGGTACCCGTACGAGGCCCCCGGCGGCGGCGTGCCCGGCACGGCCGAACCCGGCACCGGCGGCGGCAGCGGCGCGCCCGCGGCGGGCGGCGGGGGCGTCTGGGCGACCGGCGGCGGAGGCGTCTGCGAGACCGGCGGCGGAGGCGTCTGGGCCACCGGGGGCGCCGGGGCGACCGGGGCGACCGGCGACGGCGCGCCACCGACGGCCGGGGACAGGGCGGTCGGCGGAAGCTGGCTGCCGCCCGAGATCAGGGCGGTCTTCGCGTCCGGCGTCACACCGGGCGGCGGGGTGTCCTCGGCGACCGGCGGCGAGAACACGGTCTCGGGCAGCGGCACCGACCGGTCCTCCTCGTCCCCGGCCCCGTTCGTGTCCGTACCCGCCCAGGGCGTCGCACCCACCGGCGGCGCGGGCGAAGCGGCGGCAGGCTCACCCGCGGCCGACGACGAAGCCCGCCGATCCGGGATCCCCAACTTGTCCGCCGCCTCCTGCAACCACTCCGGCGGACTCAGCAGGAACGACGTCTGGTTCAGGTCCACCCGCTCGGGCGGCTGCGGCACCGCGTCGCGCACGGGCACCTCCGGCAGCCCGTACTCCTCCTCGTACCGCCGGATCACCTCGCCGACGGGCAGCGAGGGCCACAGGGTCGCCTCACCGCTGTCGCGCGCGATGACGAGCCGCTGGCGGCCGCCGTCGGACACCGGACCGTTCTCCCGGTCCTCCGCCCACACGACGAACCCCAGCTCGAACTCCCGCACCCGCACCTCACGGTGCTGGTACGCGGGCACGTCCCCGTTGATCCACTCCTCGGCGCGCTCCTGCGCCTGTGCGAACGTCACCATCGCAGCGTCACTCCCCACCGGTGACCGGGACCGCGCTCGCGAAGCCGCCGTCCACCATCAGATTCGCCACCGTCTCCAACTCCGGCGGATTACCGGCCAGCCGGGACAGGAACACGTCGAAGTCGTCGCCGCACGGCAGCAGCAGGCGCTCCACCCGCTCGGCCACCGACAGGCCCGCCGTCTCGCCGCCGTCGCGCGCGTCGTCGTACGCGCAGAACCACACGGAACCGATCGCCGCACCCCGCACCTTGACCGCGAGAATGCCGCCCTGCACGAACCCGACGGCCAGGTAGTCCTTGGTCAGGTGATCGCGCAGACACTTGTTGACGTAGACGATGTCGTTGACCGCCGCCTCGTCGCGGACCGTGAAGAACGGCTGGTCGATCAGGAGACCCAGCTCGGCGTCCAGCGCCGTCCCGACGGGCGCGCAGCCGCCGCCCGCCTTCAGGAACGAGCGGTACGCGCCCGGCAGCCGGTACCCCAAGTCCTCCTCCGCGCCCAGGACTTGCTGCTCGGTCACCGCGACCCCGGACTTCGGAAGACCGAAGTGCGCGGGCCGCGTGTCCTGCAGCGGGCGCGTGCCGCGCTTGTGCTGGTCGACGGCGGCCGTGGCGAGACCGCCGTGGTGGCGCAGCAACGCCTTCACCTCGACGGGCACCAACTCCAGGCGCCGCGAACCGCGTACGTGGTGCCAGGTCCAGCCGTGCGGCGTCGCCACCGGCGGGATCGTGTCCCACAGTTCGTGGCCGGAGGCGGCCAGGGCGGCGTTCGCCGACACGTAGTCCGTGAGCCGCAGTTCGTCGACGCCGAAACCCTGCGGGGGCTCCGCGATCTCGGCCGCCGCGCGCGCGTACGCCGAGAAGTCGGGGAAGCCCTCACCGTCCATCCGGACACCCCGGGGGTGGCGGGCGGCGCGGACCGGATCCGGGAAGTGCACGACCTGCCCGGCATAGGCCGCGTTCGGCGGCGCGGCTTGCTGCCCGAGCCGACCTGTCGTCATGGCGGTTGCCCCCTGCGGCGCTGTTGACGGTACTGGTGCTTACTGTCCGGACAGCCTATGCGGTTGAAGGACACCGGTCACCGGGCCTCCGGTTCCATGACCAGCAGTCACCCGGCCGTGACGCAGCGCCGAGCTTCGGGCGTGTCGACGGGTACCGACTACCGCACCGGCTGCCCCATTTGGCACTCTGTGCAGGCAACCTGGGGGATTGCAGGAGGGGAAGCACCACATGAACAGCGGCATCGCACCGCCATCGACGTCCACGGAGACCCGATCGGACGGCGACGACCCACGCGTGGGCTGGAGCGCCACCGACACGGGCTCCGTACCCGTACTGCGGGGCCGTCGCGACGGCATCCTGCCGACCGTCGCCGCCGCGCTCTCGGTGCGCGGCACGACCCTCACGGCGACGGCCGCCCGGGGGGAACAGCCGCCCGTTCTGCACGCGTTGGTCCAGGATTATCTGGATACGTTGACCAGTGCGCAGCGGGACCGTTTCACCGGGCGCTGCGCCGAGGCGATCCTGATCTCCCGGCACCTGACCGCCGTGGACGCGGAACGCACCGAGAAGTCCAAGCGCGCCCGGCGCAGACCCATGACCATGAGCGAGGCCCGCAAGGCGCTCAAGCACGCCAAGCTCACCACCCGGCGCATCCGCGAGGACGGCGACCCGCTGCACGGCGGCTTCGCCCGCCCCTGCCGCGCGTGCGCCGCGCTGACGGCCCACTTCGGCATCCATGTCGTCGCCCCCGCAGCACCCGAATCCCCCCAGGACAACGAGGCCGCCCGCTGATGCCCGACTCCGCTTCCGTGGACCGCACTTCGAGCACCCGCTTCTCCGTCCCCGTGGACGCCACGCTGCGCGCCGCGGGCTGGCAGCCCGGCCGCTGGGACATCAAGCAGGCCGAGTTCTGGGCGGACGCACTGCGCACCCACGTCTCCCCCGCGGGCCATCGGCACGCCGTCTTCCCGGCGGCGGTCGAGGCCTGGGCCGAGTTCGGCGGCCTCCATCTCACGCCCACCGGCCCCGGCCGCCACATAGCCCCGTCCCAGCCGCACCTGGACCCGCTGCACGGCCTGCACATGGCCCGCACCCTCGGCGACCTCGGCCGCGCCCTCGACACCGAGGTCTGCCCGCTCGGCGCGGAATCCGGCACGGAGGCCCTCCTGGCCATCGACACCGAGGGCCGCGTCTACGCCCTCGACCACAGCGGCGACTGGTACCTGGGCCCGACGATCGACCAGGCGCTGGACACCCTCTTGACGGGCACGATGCCGCCACGGCTGCAGGCGACCTGAGGCGGATCCCATTTCAAGCCCCTGCGGCGATTGAGCCGCGGGGTCCGGGGCGGAGCCCCGCGACCTCGGCGACAGCCCAGCCGACCCCTCAGGCAGCCGGCAGCACGGCCGACACCCGATACCCACCCGCATCCGTGGGCCCGGACACGAACACACCCCCGAGCCCGGCCACCCGCTCCTTCATCCCGACCAGCCCATTACCCCCCGAGGGCAACCCCGCGACCCCCGCCTCGGAGAGGCTCGGCGGCGCCTCGTTCTCCACCTGCATCGCCACCTCGGCCCCCCGATGCGCGAGCCGCACATACGTCTTGGCCCCCGCCGCATGCTTGTGCACGTTCGTCAGGGCCTCCTGGACGACCCGGTAGGCGGTCTGCTCCACCGACGCGGCATACGCCCGCACCCGCCCCTCGACCGTCATCTCGACGACCATCCCGGCGGCCCGCGACTGCTCCACGAGCTCCTCGACCTCCGCCAGCGACGGCCCGTCCACCTCGGCCCCCGGCTCCTCGGCCCGCGAGGCCGCGGCGGCCGCCGCCATCCCCACCGCCGCGAGCGGCACCGCCGTACGCTCCGGGGCCGGCTCCCCGGCCCGCAGCACCCCGAGCATCTCCCGCAGCTCGGTCAGCGCCTGGCGCCCCATGTCGCCGACCAGCGCGGCGTTCTTCACGGCCTTCTCGGGGTCCTTGCGCGCCACGGCCTGGAGCGCCGCCGCGTGCACGACCATCAGCGACACCCGGTGCGCGACGACATCGTGCATCTCCCGCGCGATACGGGTCCGCTCCTCGCCCCGCGCCCACTCGGCCCGCTCCTCGGCCCGCTCCGCGAGCAGCCCCAGCTCCCGCTCGAGCGATTCGTTCCGCTCGGTCAGCGACTCCATCAGGCGGCGCCGGGCACCCACGTACATACCGAGCAGCAACGGCGGGGCGGTCACGCCGATCGCGGTGGTGACGGCGAGGAACGGCACGGCCCAGCTCGCCACCTGGAAGGTGTCCGTGTGCGTCGCCGCGTCCTGCTGCACCCGCACCACGGACACGATCAGCGTCCCGAGGAACGACATACAGGCGAGCGCCCCGATGATCCGCCGCGGCAGCTCCGAGGCCGCCAGCGAGTACAGCCCGACGACCGTGAGCAGCAGCCCCATCTGCGCCGGGGTCACCGCGACCGAGACGAGCACCACCGCGATCGGCCAGCGCCGCCGCAGCACGAGCGTCGAGCCCGTGAGCACCCCGAAGACGATCCCCACCCAGACCGGCAGCCCGGCCTTGTGCGCAAACGGAACCCCTTCCACCGCGCACTCCACGGCGGACGCCACCGCGAGCCCCACATCCAGCACGGCGGCAAGCCGCCGCTCCCACCACCACGGCCCCCCGGCCGCGGCTCGGTGAACTTCCCCCGTCGTGGTCATACCTCCCAGCCTACGGGCGGCCCTCGCCCGATTTCCGGCGAGTTTTACTTACTGGCCTACACCACCCCTCGTAATCGAACAGAAGCGAAACCCACCGGTATCCCGCGAACCGCCGCTCCCCTGCGGGTTCCGCACCGGACGCCCGGATTCCGGCTGGGCCGCGGCTATGACGCACGCCACAGGAGTCACACACGTCCCAAGCCCGTCGCATCGAAGGCTCTTGGTACGGCATAGTGTTGAGTGCCCGGCCGATCACCGGACGCAATGTCCGGTTCCGGCCGCAATGATCCCCCGTGGTGTAATTGGCAGCACCGTGGCTTTTGGTGCCATTTGTCCGGGTTCGAGTCCTGGCGGGGGAGCAAGCTTCGACGCGGGGCCCGGTCCATGGCCGGGCCCGCGCCCGTTTCCAGCCCAGAACCCCCCGGTATCCTGCGATTGTCCACCCCACATCGCATCCAGAGCCGAAGGGCCCACCCGTGAGCGCCAACCGCCCGGCCGCCGTCGTCGTCCTCGCAGCGGGTGAGGGCACCCGTATGAAGTCGGCCACCCCGAAAGTCCTGCACGAGCTCTGCGGACGCTCACTCGTCGGTCATGTGCTGGCCGCCGCGCGGGAGTTGAACCCCGAGGAACTCGTCGTCGTCGTGGGTCACGAGCGCGAGAAGGTCGCCGCGCACGTCGGCGCGATCGACGCCGGGGCCAGGACCGCGGTGCAGGCGGAGCAGAACGGCACGGGGCACGCGGTGCGCATGGGCCTGGAGGGTCTCGACTCCGCGGTCGACGGCACCGTCGTCGTCGTGTGCGGCGACACCCCGCTGCTGACCGGCGCGACGCTCACCGACCTCGCGGCGACCCACACCGCCGACGGCAACGCGGTCACCGTCCTGACCGCCGAGGTCCCCGACGCCACCGGCTACGGCCGCATCGTGCGCGACGCCGCCTCCGGCGCGGTGACCGCGATCGTGGAGCACAAGGACGCGACCGATGCCCAGCGTGCGATCCGCGAGATCAACTCGGGTGTCTTCGCGTTCGACGGCCGGCTGCTCGCCGAGGCCCTGAAGAAGGTGCGTACGGACAACAGCCAGGGCGAGGAGTACCTCACCGACGTCCTCGGCATCCTGCGCGAGGCCGGGCACCGGGTCGGTGCGGCCGTCGCCCGCGACCACCGCGAGATCGCCGGCATCAACAACCGCGTGCAGCTCGCCGAGGCCGGCCGCATCCTCAACGACCGCCTGCTGACCGCCGCGATGCTCGACGGCGTCACGGTGATCGACCCGGCGTCCACGTTCATCGACGTCACGGTCACGTTCGGCCGCGACGCCACGGTCCTGCCCGGCACCCAGCTGCACGGCACGACGCACATCGCGGAAGACGCGGTCGTCGGCCCGAACACGCGCCTGACCGACACCACGGTCGGCGCGGGTGCCCGCGTGGACAACACGGTCGCGTACGAGGCCGAGATCGGCCCGCAGGCGTCCGTCGGCCCCTTCGCGTACCTGCGCCCCGGCACCCGGCTCGGCCTGAAGTCGAAGATCGGCACGTTCGTCGAGGCGAAGAACTCGTCGATCGGCGAGGGCACGAAGGTGCCGCACCTGTCCTACGTCGGTGACGCCACCATCGGCGACTTCACCAACATCGGTGCCGCGAGCGTCTTCGTGAACTACGACGGCAAGGACAAGCACCACACCACGATCGGGTCGCACTGCCGTACCGGTTCGGACAACATGTTTGTGGCGCCTGTCACGGTCGGGGACGGTGCGTACACCGCCGCGGGCTCGGTGATCACGAAGGACGTACCGGCCGGTTCGCTGGCCGTGGCCCGGGGCCAGCAAAGGAATATCGAGGGTTGGGTGGCCCGTAAGCGTCCGGGGAGCGCGGCCGCGAAGGCGGCCGAGGCGGCCACCCGGGAACCGGAAACCGCAGACTGACGCGGTCTGACCGGAAACAGGTGCGTCCGACACGGCGTACCGTGATAGATGCTCACGATTCGCCTGGCTCGCTGCTATAGGGACGCGCGGGCAGCTGCGGCGGACGAACTCGTCTGAGGAGACTAGTGCTGTGACCGGGATCAAGACGCAGGGCGAGAAGAAGATGATGTTCTTCTCTGGCCGCGCCCACCCCGAGCTTGCCGAGGAGATCGCGCACCAGCTCGGTGTCGGGATCGTCCCGACCAAGGCGTTCGACTTCGCCAACGGCGAGATCTACGTCCGCTACCAGGAGTCCGCTCGCGGTGCCGACTGCTTCTTGATCCAGAGCCACACGGCTCCGATCAACAAGTGGATCATGGAGCAGCTCATCATGATCGACGCGCTGAAGCGTGCGTCGGCCCGCTCCATCACTGTCATCGTGCCGTTCTACGGTTACGCGCGGCAGGACAAGAAGCACCGTGGACGTGAACCGATCTCGGCGCGTCTGGTCGCGGACCTGATGAAGACCGCCGGTGCGGATCGCATCCTCACCGTCGATCTGCACACGGACCAGATCCAGGGCTTCTTCGACGGCCCGGTGGACCACCTGTTCGCGCTGCCGATCCTGGCGGACTACGTGGGCGCGAAGGTGGACCGCGAGAAGCTCACGGTCGTCTCTCCGGACGCCGGCCGCGTGCGCGTGGCCGACCGCTGGTGCGACCGTCTGGGCGCTCCGCTGGCGATCGTGCACAAGCGCCGTGACAAGGACGTGGCGAACCAGGTCACCGTCCACGAGGTCGTCGGTGACGTGAAGGGCCGCGTCTGCGTCCTGGTCGACGACATGATCGACACGGGTGGCACGATCTGCGCCGCCGCGGACGCCCTGTTCGCGCACGGCGCCGAGGACGTCATCGTGACGGCGACGCACGGTGTGCTCTCGGGCCCGGCCGCGGACCGCCTGAAGAACTCGAAGGTGAGCGAGTTCGTGTTCACGAACACGCTGCCGACGCCGAACGAGCTGGAGCTCGACAAGATCACGGTCCTGTCGATCGCCCCGACGATCGCCTCCGCGGTGCGCGAGGTCTTCGAGGACGGCTCGGTGACCAGCCTCTTCGAGGGCGAAGCGTAAAGATCCATTTGGGTGCGGCCTCCCCCGCCGGGTAAACTGCCAGAGTTGCTCGGCGAGGGAGGCCGCACTTTTTTGTGTGGCTGTCCGTTATCGACGCGCTCTTCGTAGCAGGCCGTTCTGGCCGGGTGACCAATCCCCTTCACGTTACGAGGAGTTGAAGATCATGTCCGAGGTCAAGCTCGCCGCCGAGACCCGTACCGAGTTCGGCAAGGGCGCCGCCCGCCGCATCCGCCGCGAGAACAAGGTTCCCGGCGTCGTCTACGGTCACGGTGGCGACCCGATCCACGTCACGCTGCCGGGCCACGAGCTCCAGCTCGCCCTGCGCACGCCGAACGTCCTGCTCTCCCTGGACGTCGACGGCAAGACCCAGCTCGCCATCCCGAAGGCCGTCCAGCGCGACGCCATCAAGGGCTTCCTCGAGCACGTCGACCTGCTCCTGGTGAAGCTCGGCGAGAAGGTCACCGTCGAGCTCCCGATCGTCACCGAGGGCGAGCTCGCCGCCGGCGGCAACCTGCTCGAGCACGTGCTGAACACGCTCTCCGTCGAGACCGAGGCCACGCACATCCCCGAGTCGGTCACCGTCTCGATCGCGGGCCTGGACGCCGGTGCGTCCGTCCTCGCCAAGGACATCACGCTGCCCTCCGGCACCACGCTGGCCGTCGACGCCGACGCCGTCGTGCTGCAGGTCCTGGCCGCGCAGGCCGAGGAGGCCCCGGCCGAGGGTGCGGGCGACGAGGCCGCCGCGGAGGCCTGAGCCTTCGGCGACTGAGCCGTTGCGTACGGGGTGGTGGGCCTGGCCCGCCACCCCGTACCGCTGTCTGTCCCGTTATCCCTCCCCACGGACCTGAGGAAGGCGCATGTCCGACGAGAACGCTCCCTGGCTGATCGCCGGGCTCGGCAACCCCGGTCCCGAGTACGCGATGAACCGGCACAACGTCGGCTTCATGGTGGCCGACCTGCTGGCGCGGCGCATGGGCGCCAAGTTCAAGCGGGCCACGAAGGGCCAGGCCCAGGTGGTCGAGGGCCGTATCGGTCCGCCCGGGCCCGCGAACCGCCGGGTGATCCTCGCCAAGCCGATGTCGTTCATGAACGTCTCCGGCGGCCCGGTCACCGCGCTGCGCGACTTCTACAAGGTGCCGGTGTCGCACATCGTGGCCGTCCACGACGAGCTGGACATCGACTACGGCGTCCTGCGCCTGAAGCTCGGCGGCGGCGACAACGGGCACAACGGCCTGAAGTCGATCACCAAGGCGATGGGCCCCGACTACCACCGGGTGCGGTTCGGCATCGGCCGCCCGCCCGGGCGCATGCAGGTCGCGGACTTCGTCCTGAAGGACTTCTCCTCGGGCGAGCGCAAGGAGCTCGACTACTTCGTGGACCGCGCCGCCGACGCCGTCGAGGCGCTGGTGACCGAGGGCCTGGAGCGCGCTCAGTCCTCGTACAACTCCTGACCTGTACGGACATACGCCCGGCCAGGGTTGACCGTGCGCAGGGTCATGGCCAAGGATCCCGGGCATGTCTTCTGCGGTGCCTGTTGCCCGGCTGCTCGCGACGGCCGCGCTCGCCGCGCTGCTGCTGATCGCCGGTGTGTGGGCGTCGTGGGGCGCGGCGCAGCACGTGATGTTCCCGACCGGGCGTGAGCGCGGCACCATGACGGTGTCGCGGTGCACGGACGACGTCTGCACCGGCCCGTTCGCGCCCGCCTCCCCCACCGCCGTCCGGCACCCGAGCGTGACGATCGACCGCTCGATCGGGGAGAAGAAGGGCGCGCGCCTGCCCGTCGTCCTGAAGCCGAGTTCCACCACGGCCGTGCGCGCGGGCACGGCCGGGTTCCTGCATGCCTGGGTGCCGCTGGGCGGCGCGCTGCTGCTCGTCTCGGTGGTGACCGCGGGCGGGATACGCGACCGGCGCCTCGCGTGGATCACGGGAGGCGCCGGCTTCACGGTCCTGACGGCGGCGTTCGCCGCCCTCAGCTTCTAGTTCTTCCTGGGGCGATCAGCCGGTGTTGCGCAGACCGGCCGCCACACCGTTCACGGTGAGCAGCAGGGCGCGGCTGAGCGTCGGGTCCGGCTCCTCGCCGGCGGCGGCCGCGTCGCGCTGGCGCTTGAGCAGGGCGACCTGGAGGTACGAGATCGGGTCGAGGTAGGCGTCCCGGATCGCGAAGGTCTGCTTCAGGACGGGCTGGGCGTCGAGGAGTTCGGAGCCGCCGGTGATCTTGAGGATCTCGGCGACGGTCAGCGCGTGCTCGGTCTCGATGTCGGCGAAGACGTGCTTGAGGTTCTCCGGGACGAGGGTGTCGACGTAGTGCCGGGCGATCCGCAGGTCCGTCTTGGCCAGCGTCATCTCGACGTTCGAGATGAAGTTCTGGAAGAAGTGCCAGCGCTGGTGCATCTCGTCGAGCACGGTGTCCAGGCCCGCCTCGCGCAGCGCCTTGAGGCCGGAGCCGACACCGAACCAGCCGGGCACGATCTGCCGCGACTGCGTCCAGCCGAACACCCACGGGATGGCGCGCAGGCCGTCGAGGGAGACGCCGGAGCCGGGGCGGCGCGAGGGCCGCGAGCCCAGGTGCAGGTCGGCGAGCTGGTCGACGGGCGTCGACGCCAGGAAGTAGTTCGGCAGGTCCGGGTCCTCGACCAGCGAACGGTAGCGGGCGTGCGCGGCGTCGGAGACGACGTCCATGGCGGCGTCCCAGCGCGCGAGGGCCTCGTCGGACTGGCGCGGCGCGGTGTGCAGCGCGGAGGCCTGGAGGGTGGCCGCGACGGTCAGCTCCAGGTTCTCGCGGGCCAGCGACGGCACCAGGTACTTGTCGGAGATGACCTCGCCCTGCTCGGTCACCTTGATCTCGCCCTCCAGGGTTCCCCAGGGCTGGGCGAGGATCGCGTCGTGCGAGGGGCCGCCGCCGCGGCCGACGGTGCCGCCGCGGCCGTGGAAGAGGCGGAGCCGGACCCCGTACCGGTGGGCGACGTCACGCAGGCGGCGCTGCGCACGGTGGATCTCCCACTGACTCGTCGTGATGCCACCGAACTTGGACGAGTCGGAGTAGCCGAGCATGACCTCCTGCACGTCCCCGTTGAGCGCGACGAGGCGCCGGTAGGACGGGTCGGAGAGCATGTCCTCCAGGATCGTGTCGGCGGCCTTGAGCTCGTCCGTCGTCTCCAGGAGCGGCACGATGCCGATCTTCGCCCAGCCGGCGTGCAGGTCGATCAGGCCGGCCTCGCGGGCGAGCACGGCGGCGGCGAACACGTCGTCGGCGCCCTGGCACATCGAGATGATGTACGACTCGATGACCTCGGGCCCGAACACGTCGAGGGCCTTCTTCACCGTGTGGAAGACGCCGAGGGTCTTCTCGCCGTCGGCGTCCAGCGGCGCCGGGGTCGGCGCGAGCGGCCGGCGGGACCTGAGCTCCTTGGCGAGCAGCTTGCCGCGGTAGTCGCGGGGCATGTCCGCGTAGCGCCAGGACTCCTCGCCGAGCCGGTCGAAGAGCTGGCCGAGGGCGTGGTGGTGGGCGTCCGCGTGCTCGCGTACGTCCATCGTGGCGAGCTGCAGGCCGAAGGCGGCGAGCGTACGGATCGTACGGTTCATGCGTCCTTCGGCGAACAGGCCGCCGCGGTGCTCGCGCAGCGAGGTCTGGATCAGCGTCAGGTCGTGCAGGAGTTCGGCGGTGCCGAGGTAGTCGCGGCCGTCCTCGTGCGGGGTGTTGCGCGCGAGGCGCTCCTTGGTGTTCTCCAGCTTCTGCCGGATCGCGGTGGCCTTGAGCCGGTAGGGCTCCTCGGCGTTGAGCCGCTTGTAGCGCGGGCTGATCTCCGGCAGGCGCTCCAGGTCGGCCTGGAGCGAGGTGAGCATCTCCTCGGTGGCGCCGGTGTAGCGGATCGAGTTCGACAGGAAGCCGCGCAGCTCGTCGATCATGTCGAGCGCGTCGTTGATGCCGTGCTCGTGCTGGAGGATCAGGACGTCCCAGGTGACCTGCGGCGTCACGTTCGGGTTGCCGTCGCGGTCGCCGCCGATCCAGGTGCCGAAGGTCAGCGGGCGGGACTCCTCGGGGAGCGTGACGCCGACCCGCTCCAGCTCGGCGGTGAGGTCCTCCAGGACGTCGCCGACGGCGCCGGCGTGCAGCTCGTCCAGGTAGTAGATGGCGTTGCGGGACTCGTCGGTGACCTCGGGACGCACGACGCGCAGCTCGTCGGTCTGCCACACCAGGTCGATGTTCTCGGCGAGGCGGGTGTCGTAACGGCGGCGGTCGGTCTCCAGGACCGGCGTCTCCAGGAGCTCCGCGATCCGGCGCAGCTTGCCGAGGACGGAGCGGCGGGCGGCCTCCGTCGGGTGCGCGGTGAAGACGGGGCGGACGTTCAGGTTCTGGACGGTCTCGCGCAGGTGGTCCGGGTCCGCGTCCTTGAGGCGGTCCGCGGTGCGGGCGAGCAGACCGCCCTCGGCGGCACGCTTGGCGCGCAGCTCGCGGCCGCGGTGCACCTGCTCCGTGACGTTGGCCAGGTGGAAGTACGTGGAGAAGGCGCGGACCAGCTTGGCCGCGGTCTCCAGCTCCGTGCCGCGCAGCAGCTCGGCGGCGGCCTCGCCGTCCTCGCGGGTCAGGCGGCGCACCTTCTCCACGAGTTCCAGCAGCTCAGGGCCTTCCTGGCGGACCAGGGTCTCGCCCAGGAGGTCTCCGAGGCGGCGGATATCGGCGCGCAGTTCGGCACTGGTGCTCGTCGTTGCGGTCTGATCGGCACTGCTCACAGGTGCGGCTCCTTGCAGTGGTGAAGCTCGTACTGGAGGGAAATTCCCGGGATACGGGTACTAGACCCGGGTGGAGATTCAGAGCGGACCGCGCTGTCCGACCGTTCCCCAGGATATGTGCCCGCGTCGGCGGCACGGTTCGGGGTCTCACGCTGCCCGGCTCTGCGCTGCCATACTTACGGGACCGTAGGTTACGGAACCGTAGGAATGCTGTCCGCGGATCTCCGTGGATCTCCTGACCCGTCTCCGCGCCTCTCAACCCTCTCGACCCTCGACCTACAGGGGACTCCCATGGCCATCAGCCCTGACGTGATCGAAGACGCCCCGAAGGACGCGTCCGCGAAACCCGGCTCGTCGTCCGCCGCGCCACCCTCGGCGACGCTGGGCGGCGAGCGGAAAGGTTCCGTGGAGCAGGTCACGCTGCTCCTGTTCATCGCCGTACCGTTCCTGGCCCTGCTCGCTGCGGTGCCGCTGGCCTGGGGCTGGGGGGTGAGCTGGCTCGACATCGGACTGCTCGTCTTCTTCTACTACCTGGGCTGTCACGGCATCACGATCGGCTTCCACCGCTACTTCACGCACGGCTCCTTCAAGGCCAAGCGCCCGCTGCGCATCGCCCTCGCCATCGCCGGGTCGATGGCGGTCGAGGGGCCGCTGGTCCGCTGGGTGGCCGACCACCGCAAGCACCACAAGTTCTCCGACGCCGAGGGCGACCCGCACTCGCCGTGGCGGTACGGGGAGACCGTGCCGGCCCTGATGAAGGGCCTGTGGTGGGCGCACATGGGCTGGATGTTCGACGAGGAGCAGACGCCGCAGGAGAAGTACGCCCCGGACCTGATCAAGGACCCGGCCCTGCGCGCGGTCTCCCGCCAGTTCATCCTCTGGACGGCGCTCTCCCTCGCGCTGCCGCCGCTCATCGGCGGTCTGGTCACGATGTCGTGGTGGGGCGCGTTCACGGCGTTCTTCTGGGGCTCGCTGGTCCGCGTCGCCCTGCTGCACCACGTCACCTGGTCGATCAACTCGATCTGCCACGCCGTCGGCAAGCGCCCCTTCAAGTCCCGTGACCGCAGCGGCAACGTGTGGTGGCTCGCGGTCCTGTCCTGCGGCGAGTCCTGGCACAACCTGCACCACGCGGACCCCACCTCGGCCCGGCACGGTGTGATGCGCGGCCAGGTCGACTCGTCCGCCCGTCTGATCCGCTGGTTCGAGCAGCTCGGCTGGGCCCACGACGTGCGCTGGCCGTCGCAGGACCGGATCGCGTCGCGGCGCAAGGAACAGGCCGCCGACGCCATGTGACGTCGGCACGGCATGATGGGGAGTGTGGCGACCGACTCAAGCACTTCGAGCAATGCGAGCAGTGACAGGCCCGACAAGCCCCGGCGTCCGCGCCGTACGCGGATGACGGGGGCCGAGCGACGTCAGCAGCTCCTCGAGATCGGTCGCACCCTCTTCGCCGCGAAGGGGTTCGAGGGCACCTCGGTGGAGGAGATCGCGGCGAAGGCCGGCGTCTCCAAACCGGTGGTGTACGAGCACTTCGGCGGCAAGGAGGGCCTGTACGCGGTCGTCGTGGACCGCGAGATGCGCCAGCTCCTCGACATGGTGACCAGCTCCCTGACGGCCGGGCACCCCCGCGAGCTGTGCGAACAGGCGGCCTTCGCCCTCCTCGACTACATCGAGGAGTACACGGACGGCTTCCGGATCCTGGTCCGCGACTCCCCCATCCCGCAGTCGACGGGGTCCTTCGCCTCCCTCATCTCCGACATCGCGACGCAGGTCGAGGACATCCTCGGCCGCGAGTTCAAGACCCGCGGCTTCGACCCGAAGCTGGCGCCGATGTACGCGCAGGCGCTGGTCGGCATGGTCGCGCTCACCGGCCAGTGGTGGCTGGACGCCCGCAAGCCGAAGAAGGCGGAGGTCGCCGCGCACCTGGTGAACCTGGCGTGGCACGGCCTGGACGGCCTGGAGCCCAAGCCGCGCCTCATAGGGCACCGGAAGAGCTGACCGGGGCTGGGGCCCGGCGCCCGCGAAATGCGACGCGAAGCGTCTGCATCTCAAGGGCGCGGGGAACTGCGCGACCAGCCACACTCAAGCCGCAGACGACAACGGACCCGGCGAAGCTACGGCGCCACGTCGGCGCCGGGCTCCCTCAGCAGCAGACCCAGCCCGAACGCCACCACCGGCAGGACCCACAGCACCCCGAACACCCCCTCCGGCCCCCGCGCCTGCGCCACCGCCCCGAGCACCGGCGCGAACAACCCCCCGACGCTGACCGCGAGCCCCAGCGTGACCCCCGCCGCCGTACCCGGCCGCCCCGGCAGATAGTCCTGGCCGAGCTTGACCAGCACGGCGAAGGGAATGTTCAGCGCGACCCCGCCGAGCACCGCGAACAGCAGCGGCGCGTACGGCCCGGGCGCCAGGCGCAGCCCCACGAACAACGGCACCGCGAGCACCGCCCCCAGCTGCACCGTCCGCACCGACCCGACCCGGTCGGCGATCCGTCCGCCGAGCAGCGTGCCGGCGACCCCGCCGACCAGGAAGCAGGCGAGCGCGGCCCCGGCCGTCCCGCGCCCGGCGTGCAGATGCCGGATCCAGTACAGCTCGATGAACGTCAGCACCCCGAAGAACGCGACCGACCGCACGACTTCCACGCCCGTCAGCGCCAGGAACGGCCCCCACCGGTCGCGCCCCGTGCGCACCGCCCCCGCTCCGCCCGGCCGAGCGGAGCGTCCCCGCAGCAGGAGCAGGCCCACGATCAGCGCGGGCGGGACGAACAACACCGTTGCGCCGACACCGAGTTGGATCAGGGCGGGCGTCGCGAGCACCGGCGCGAGGAAGAAGCCGACGCTGCCGCCCGCCGCGAAGACGCTCATCGCGGCGGCGCTCTCCCCGGCCGCCTCGCGCGCCGCCTTCCCGGCCGCCGGATGGAACAGGGCCACGCCGAGCCCGGACAGCAGGATCAGCGTCCACACGGCGGCGTAGGAGTCGACGAGCCCGGACAGGCCGAGCCCGAGCCCGGCGACGAGGACGCCGATCCCGGCGAGCCGCGGCATCTCCCACCGGTCGACGGCGAGCCCGACGAAGGGCTGCGGCACCGCCGAGCCGAGGGCGGCGGCGAGGGTCAGGCCCGAGGCGGCGACGTAGCTGTAGCCGCGGTCGAGGACGAAGTACGGGACGCAGGCGGGCACGAGGCCCTGGTAGAGGTCGTCGACGGCATGGGCGACGCCCCACAGCCGCATGCGCCGCCAGATCCCGGGCGCGGCAGGAACCGCGGGGAGGGAAGGGGCGGAAGGGGGTGCTGTCTCGGTCATGGACCCAGCGTCACGGTGGCCGCGTACGGCGGACTAGCAATATCCTGCCGACCTATGTCGATGCCCCGCCACGGCCACTCCGGCACGTCCCGGGTACCGCTCGCCCACCGCGAGCGGATCGACTGGCACACCCACGACGACCACCAGCTCCTCTTCCCGCACCGGGGAGTGCTGCACGTGCGCACCGCGCACGGCGACTGGATGGTGCCGCCGCACCGGGCGGTGTGGCTGCCCGCGCGGGTGCCGCACGCGCACGAGGCGATCGGTACGACGGAGCTGCGGGCGGTCACCTTCGCCCCGGCCCGCAATCCGCTGCGCCTCGACCGTCCCGCGGTGCTCGTGGTGACGCCGCTGCTGCGCGAGGTCGTCGCCGCGCTCACCGGCGACGAGGAGCAGGCGGCGGGGCCGCGCCGCAATCTGGAGGCGGTCGCCCTGGACCAGCTGCGGCGCGTGGAGGCGCTGCGCGTTCACCTGCCGACCCCGGACGACCCGCGCCTCGCGGACATCGCCCGCATCCTGCACGCCGACCCGGGCGACCCGCGCACCCTGGCCGAACTCGGCGCGGCGATCGGGGCGTCGGAGCGGACGCTGAGCCGGCTGTTCCGTACGCGTACGGGCATGACGTTCCCGCAGTGGCGTACGCAGCTGCGCCTGCACCACGCCCTGACCGGCCTGGCCACGGGCCGTTCGGTGACCCGGGTCGCGGCAGAGTGCGGCTACAGCTCCCCGAGCGCGTTCATCCACGCGTTCAGCGCCGCGTTCGGGACGACACCGGGCGCCTACGTGTCGGCCGACGCTTCGAGGAACTCGAGGCGGTTGCCGACGGGGTCGGTGGAGTAGAAGCGCCGGTGGCCGGGCAGCGCGTCGTCCCAGTGGACTTCCGCGCCGAGGGCGGCGAGCCGTCGCGCGTACGCCTCGATGCCGCGCACCCGCAGCCCGGGATGGGCCTTGCGGGCGGCGTGGAACGCGGCCTCGACACCCAGGTGCAACCGGACGGATCCGGACTCGAACCAGCAGCCGCCGCGCGCGGCGAGCACGGCCGGCTTCGGCGTCTCCGTCATGCCGAGGACATCGACGTAGAAGGTGCGCAGCAGGTCCTCGCTGCCGGCGGGCGCCGCGAGCTGGACATGGTCGAGCGACTCGATCACGCCGGCTTCGCCGCCACCACGAAGATCCGGCGGAACGGCAGCACCGTGCCGTGTTCCGTCGCCGGATAAGCGGCCCTCAGCAGGTCGCGGTACTCGGCGACGAACGCGTCCCGCGCGGCCGGGTCGTCGGCGAGGGCCGTGAGGACGGGGCGCAGGCCGGTGCCCTTCACCCAGTCCAGGACCGGGTCCTCGCCCTGGAGGAGATGCGTGTACGTGGTCTCCCAGGCGTCCACCTCGCAGCCCAGGTCCGCGAGCCGCGCCAGGTAGGCGGCGGGCGTGAGCACCGCGTCGCCGTGCCGCAGGACGCCGCCGAGCCGCTCCTTCCACCGCGCGGACGCGGCGAGCTCCCGCATCAGTACGTGGCTGGGGGCGTCGAAGTTCCCGGGCACCTGGAACGCGAACGTGCCGCCGGGCGCGACCGCGTCGACCCAGGCGGGGAACGCGTCGACATGGCCCGGCACCCACTGGAGCGTCGCGTTCGACACGAGCAGGTCGTACGTCTCCGTGGGCGTCCAGTGCGCCGCGTCCGCGTACGCGAAGTCGAGCCGGTCGCTCGCGTGGGCCCGCGCCTTCTCCAGCATCTCGGGCGAGTTGTCGTACCCGGTGATGCGGGCGGCGGGCCAGCGCTCGGCGAGCAGCGTCGTCACGTTGCCGGGGCCGCAGCCCAGGTCGGCGATGCGGGCGTTCTCGCGGGGCAGGTCGGGGACGCGGGCGAGCAGGTCGACGAAGGGGCGGGCGCGGTGGCCGGCGTGCCGGAGGTACTGCTGCGGGTCCCAGGCGGGTGAGGTCGTCGTCATGCCCTCCAGGGTCCCCACCCTAGTCTCTCGATGTCAAGAAGCTCGACATCAAGAGACTTCACGTCGACACACCCCCTACACTGATCGTCATGGAGGACGAGGTCGACCGTCTGGTCGCAGCGTGGCGCCGGGAGCGCCCCGACCTCGACGTGGAGCCCCTCGAGGTGCTCAGTCGGGTCAGCAGACTCGCGCGCCATCTCGACCGGGCCCGCCGCCTCGCGTTCTCCGAGCACCAGTTGGAGCCGTGGGAGTTCGACGTCCTGACGTCGCTGCGGCGTGCGGGTGCGCCGTATCAGCTCTCCCCGGGTCAGTTGCTCACCCAGACGCTGGTCACATCCGGCACGATGACCAACCGGATCGACCGCCTCACGAAGAAGGGCCTGGTCGAGCGGCTGCCGGACCCCAGCGACCGGCGCGGTGTCCTCGTCCGCCTGACCGAGGTGGGCCGGGACCGTGCGGATCAGGCCCTGGCGGGTCTGCTTGAGCAGGAGCGCGCGATCCTGGCGGAGCTCTCGCGAGGGCAGCGGGGTGAACTGGCGGGCCTGCTGCGGCAGTTGACGGCGCCGTTCGACAACATTCCGGGTTAGCGCCGCGGGGGTCGCTGCTGATCGCCGGGTGCGGCTTTCGTCGTGGCTGGTCGCGCAGTTCCCCGCGCCCCTGAAATGCAGACGCTTCGCGTCGCATTTCCCCGATAAAGGCTGAGCGGCGAAGCCGCTCGCCTTTAGGGGCGCGGGG